>NZ_JARKIN010000001.1:555000-855000 GCF_029351045.1 Streptomyces sp. WMMB303
GCCAAGGGGGACACGGTCACCCGGGGTCAGCCGGTGGTGCGCTGGGATCCGGCGGCCGTGGAGGAGAAGGGCAAGTCGCCCGTCTCTCCGGTCATCGCGCTCGAGGCAACCGCGGAGGCTCTCGGGGACGTACTGGAGGACGGGGACATCGAGCGCGGGCAGACGCTCTTCGGTTGGAGCTGACGTACGCGCCCGGCCCTTCTGTCGTGTCGTACCTCCACGCGTCGTCGGAAGTCCCTTCCCCGCGCGCGTGCGGGCCGGGTGGAAACCACTGCGGTGGCCTGAGGCCGCCGCCGAGCGGAGACGGGTGAGATGGACACAACGCTTCGAGGCGTGGGCGTGAGCCACGGGGTGGCGATCGGCGAGGCGCGGCACATGGGCACAGCCGTGCTGGAGCCCCCGGCCAAGCAGATCGCCGCCGATGAGGCGCCGCGTGAGCAGCAGCGCGCGAGGCAGGCCGTGGAGGCCGTCGCCGCCGATCTGGTCGCCCGGGGACATCTCGCCGGCGGCGAGGCGCAGGCCGTGCTGGAAGCACAGGCCATGATGGCGCAGGACCCTGAGCTGATGTCCGATGTGGAGCGGCGGATCACCGTCGGGAGCACGGCCGAGCGCGCGGTGTACGACGCATTCGCCGCCTATCGCGCGCTGCTGGCGCAGGCGGGCGACTACCTGGCCGGGCGGGTGGCGGACCTGGACGACGTGCGGAACCGTATCGTCGCCAGGCTGCTGGGCGTCCCCATGCCGGGGGTACCGGACAGCGACCGTCCCTACGTGCTGATCGCACGGGACCTGGCGCCTGCCGACACGGCGCTGCTGGACACCTCGCTGGTGCTGGGCTTCGTCACCGAGGAGGGCGGTCCGACCAGCCACAGTGCGATTCTGGCCCGCGCTCTCGGCGTGCCTGCCGTGGTGGCGCTCCCCGGCGCGGGTGAGCTGGCGGAGGGCACCGTCGTCGCGGTGGACGGGAGCACCGGTGAGGTCGCGGTGAATCCGACCGCCGAGGAGCGGGAGGAGTTGGCGCGTGCCGCCGAGGGCCGGAGGGCCGCCGTGGAGGCTGCCAAGGGTCCCGGCGCCACCTCGGACGGCCACAAGGTGCCGCTGCTGGCGAACGTGGGTGGCCCCGGTGACGTACCGGCCGCCGTGGAGGCGGGGGCCGAGGGCGTCGGTCTGTTCCGTACGGAGTTCCTCTTCCTGGACGACAGCGAGCAGGCGCCCGGCGAGGACAAGCAGGTCGAGGCGTACCGGCAGGTGCTGGAGGCGTTCCCGGAGGGGCGCGTCGTGGTGCGGGTGCTGGACGCGGGTGCCGACAAGCCGCTGAGTTTCCTGACGCCGGCCGACGAGCCGAACCCCGCTCTGGGGGTGCGTGGGCTGCGTACGCTGCTCGACCACCCGGAGGTCCTGCAGGGGCAGCTGCGGGCTCTCGCGAAGGCCGCCGAGGGGCTGCCGGTGTACCTGGAGGTCATGGCTCCGATGGTGGCGGACCGGACGGACGCGCGGGCGTTCGCCGCCGCCTGCCGGGAGGCCGGGCTGAGCGCGAAGTTCGGGGCGATGGTCGAGATCCCGTCCGCCGCGCTGCGGGCGCGTTCGGTGCTGCAGGAGGTGGAGTTCCTCTCGCTGGGCACCAACGATCTGGCGCAGTACACGTTCGCGGCCGACCGGCAGGTCGGTGCGGTCTCGCGGCTGCAGGATCCGTGGCAGCCCGCGCTGCTGGACCTGGTGGCCGTCTCGGCCGAGGCGGCGAAGGCGGAGGGCAAGAGCTGCGGGGTCTGCGGCGAGGCCGCTTCGGACCCGCTGCTGGCGTGCGTGCTGACCGGGCTCGGGGTGACCAGCCTGTCGATGGGCGCGTCGGCGATCCCGTTCGTGCGGGCGCAGCTGGCGAAGCACACGCTGGCGCAGTGTGAGCGTGCGGCCGCTGCGGCTCGGGCGGCGGACAGCGGTCCGGACGCGCGGGCCGCGGCGCAGGCGGTGCTCTCCGGCGAGTGACCGGGCGGGCGGCGCCGGGTCGTGCCGGGCCCGGCGCCGCCCGATTGACCGGTGCGCGGCGACTGTCGCAGAAGTGCGTGAGGGCCGTCCCGCTGATGCGCTGATGCGGGGCGGCCCGCACGCACACGTGGACGGCCTTCTGTCGCGGCCCGGCCGCGGTCGGGTCAGGCGGTGCGCTCGCGGCCGAGCTGTTCGTAGAAGCGGAGCAGTTCGGCGTTGTCGACCGAGCCGGGGTTGACGGCCTTCTCCATGGCGGTGCCCTGGAGGAGGCGTTTGACGGGGACCTCCAGGCGCTTGCCCGTGAGGGTGTGCGGGACGGCGGGGATCTCGATGATCTCGTCGGGTACGTGCCGGGGCGAGAGGCTCTGCCGGATGGTCTGCTTGACGCGGTCACGCAGTGCGTCGTCGAGTGCTGCGTTCTCCGCGAGGTGGACGAAGAGCGGCATCCAGTAGCCGCCGTCGGCCTGTTCGACGCCGATGACGAGGGACTCGCGGATCTCCGGGAGCCGTTCGACGGCTTCGTAGATGTCCGCTGAGCCCATCCGGACGCCCTGACGGTTGAGGGTGGAGTCGGAACGACCGTGGATGACGACGGTGTTGCGGCTGGTGAGGGTGATCCAGTCGCCGTGGCGCCAGACTCCGGGGTACATGTCGAAGTAGCTGTCGTGGTATCGCGCGCCGTCGGGGTCGTTCCAGAACCGGACGGGCATGGAGGGCATGGGCTGGGTGACGACCAGTTCGCCGACCTCGTCCACCAGCGGTCTGCCCTGCGGGTCCCAGGCGGCCAGATCGGTGGCGAGGGAGGGGGCCTGCAGCTCTCCGGTGTGGACGGGGAGTGTGGGGACCGCGCCGGCGAAGCAGCTGCACACGTCGGTGCCGCCGCTGACCGAGGCGATCCACATGTCGGCCGCGACCTCGTCGTGGATCCAGCGGAAGCCGTCGGGCGGGAGCGGCGACCCGGTGGTGGCCACACACTTGACCCGGGAGAGGTCGAAGTCCCGGCCCGGATGCACGTCCGCCTTGCGGCAGGCCATGATGTAGGCGGCCGAGGTGCCGTAGATCGTCGTACCGGTGCGCTCGGCGACGCGCCACTGGGCGGCCGTGTCGGGGTAGCCGGGGCTGCCGTCGTAGGTGACGACCGTGGCGCCGGTGAGGAGCCCGGAGACCAGCAGGTTCCACATCATCCAGCCGGTGGAGGTGAACCAGAAGAAGCGGTCGCCGGGTCCCATGTCGTTGTGCAGGGTGAGCTGTTTCAGATGTTCGAGCAGGATGCCGCCCTGGGACTGGACGATGGCCTTGGGCAGTCCCGTGGTGCCGGAGGAGTAGAGGACCCACAGCGGGTGGTCGAAGGGCACCTGCTCGTAGCGGGGTTCGGCGTCGAGGGAGGTGAGGTCGGCCCACTCCAGTGCCCCCTCGGGCGCCGGGGTGCCCAGCAGCGGCACATGGACGACCGCACGCAGGGTGGGCAGCGCGGAGCGGAGTTCGGCGACCGTCGTACGGCGGTCGTGCTCCTTGCCGCCGTAGCGGTAGCCGTCGACGGTGATCAGCACGACGGGCTCGACCTGCTGGAAGCGGTCCAGGACACTGCGCGCGCCGAAGTCGGGTGCGCAGGAGGTCCAGACGCCCCCGACCGCGGCGGTGGCCAGCAGGGCGACCGCCGCCTCGGGGATGTTGGGCAGATATCCGCTGATCCGGTCGCCGGGACGGACGCCCAGTCGGCGCAGTTCCTGGGCCAGCGAGGCGACCTGGGAGCGCAGTTGCGCCCAACTCACGGGGGTGGGCTCGTGCGATTCGTCGACGTGCAGCAGCGCGGGCCCGGCGGCGCGCTCGGGGTCCGCCGCCGGACGCAGCGCGTGCTCGGCGTAGTTGAGCCTGGCGCCGGGGAACCAGGTGGCTCCGGGCATGGCGGCGTCGGCGAGGACGGTCTCGTACGGGGTGCTGAAGCGGACGCCGGACCAGTCGGCGAAGGCTCCCCAGAAGGTGGCCAGGTGCTCGGTCGACCAGCGGTGCAGCGCGGCGTACGAGGCGACGGGGTCGCTCGGATCGGGCTCCGGGGCGCCGTGGTGCCGGGCCGCCCACTCCTGGAAGCGGGTGAGGCGGGCCGAGGAGAAGGCACCGGGGTCGGGCCGCCAGAGCGCCTCGGGCTGCGAGGTCCGGGCGGTCCTGTCGCTGTGTGCTGCGGTCATGGCGTGGCGGCTCCCTGACGTCCTGTACGCGTCGTCGCGTCCCTTCGCGCGGGACGATGCCATGTGGTCATCCGTTGTGCCAGGGCGGGTGTCACACACTGCGGCTGTGAGCGGTGTGGGGAGCACACGGCGCGCCGGGTGACCACCGGGTGAACGGCCACTGAACAGCCCTGACGTGGGCGGTCGCCGGTGGCAGGCTGAGCAGCATGGACGGGCGGGGCCTGGGGCGGTCGATGAGGGTGGTCGGTGCGGGGCAGGGGGCGCGGGCGCTGCGGGCGGCGTGGCGCCGGCGGCGGGCCGACGCGGCGGGGCTGCCCCGGCAGCGCGCGGAGCGGGCGCGCACCCCGGGCGAGGCCGCGGGGGCGGAGGCGGGGCCGGGCGGCGGGCGGGTGTGCTTCGCCCGGTCGGCCCTGGAGGTGCGGGTGACGGCGGGCGGTGCGGTGTTCCTCGGGTGGGACGGCGCGGAGCCCGAACCGTCGTACGCGCTGGCGGGTGCCTGCCCGGAGGCCGACCCGCGAGCGCGGCTGGAGCCGGACAAGGACGGCGGCTGGCGGGTGGTCTCGGAGCGGATGCTGGTGACGGTGTCGCGCCGCGGGGCGGTGGAGGTGCGCACGCCGGGCGGAGCGCTGCTGCGCCGGGACCTTCCGCCCCGCTGGTGGGAGTCGGACGGGGCTGTCGCGGGCGGTCCCCGCTGGATGCAGCGCTCGGAGCTGCCCGCCGACGCGCGCTTCTTCGGGTTGGGCGGCAGGAGCGCGGGCCCGCGGCTGCGGGAGGGTGCCTATCGGCTGTGGAACGGCGGCCCCGACACCCGCGGCCGGGGCGCGGGCCCGGTGCCGGTCGCCATGCCGGTGCTGGTGAGTGTGGCCGACGCGGGGACCCTGCTCGTCTTCCACGACAACTCCTGGGACGGCTGGGTGACGGTGCGGGAGGGCGCCGAGGGGTGTGGGTCGGGGCACGATCGGCCGGCGCGCTGCGAGGTGCGGATGGGCGGGGGCCCGATGCGGTACTGGGTGGTGGCGGGGGCGCCCTCCCGGGTGCTGCACGGCTGGGCGGCGCTGACCGGGGCGCCCGCCGTGCCGCCCCGCTGGGCACTGGGCCACCAGCATGTGCACCAGGGCCCGGCCGGGGAGCGCGAGCTGCGGCGGCTCGCGGAGGGCCATCGCGCGCACGGGCTGCCGCTGAGCGCACTGCAGCTGGATTCCGGCGCCGGGTGGGGCGGGCGCACCGCGGGCACGGACGGCTCGGCGGACAAGGCGGGTACGGGCCGGGCGGCGGGCGCGGACGGCGCGCCGGACGGGGGCGGCGCGGCGGGCCGGTCGGAGGCGGCGCGGCTGCGGCAGGACGGGGTGGAGCTGGTGTCGGTGGTGCGGCCGGGGGTGGTGGCCGAGCCGGGCTGCCCGGTGTTCGACAGCGGCACCGCTGCGGACGTGTTCGTCCGGGACGCGGCCGGCCGCACGGTGCTGGGCGGTGCGCGCCGGGGGGATGCGGCCTTCCCCGACTTCACGGACCGGCGGGCGCGCAAGTGGTGGGGCGCGCTGTTCGCGGAGCGGGTCGAGCAGGGCTTCACCGCGGTCTGGCACACCGGTGACGAGCCCACTTCGCTGTGCGCGTTCGGCGAGGCGACGCTGCCCCGCTCGGCACGGCACGCGCTGGAGGGCCGGGGCGGCGACCACCGGGAGGCGCACAATCTCTACGCGCTGTCGATGGCGGAGGCGGGCTGCGCCGGGATGCGGGAGCTGCACCCCGGGGAGCGCCCGTTCGTGGTCGCGGGCTCGGGGTGGGCGGGGATCCAGCGCTACGGCGGCATCGGCACCAGTGTGCCGGAGGCCGGGTGGGAGGGCCTGCGGACCGCGCTGTCGCTGGTGCTGGGTCTGGGGTTGTGCGGAGTGCCCTTCGCGGGGCCGGACGTCGCGGGGGCGACCCGGCGCTCCTCCCCCGAGCTGTATCTGCGCCGTCTTCAGTTGGCCGCGTATCTGACGCTGCTGCGCACCCGCACGACGGGACGCGCCGCCGGTGCGTCCTGGGAGGCCTCGGCGCCGTGGGGCGTCGGTGAGGAACTGCTGGGACACGTGCGTACGGCGCTGGCGGAGCGGGAGCGGCTGCTGCCGTATCTGATGACGCTGGCTCAACTGGCGCACCGTACGGGTACCCCCTGTGTGCGGCCGGTCTGGTGGCAGCATCCCCGGGACCGGGCGCTGCGCGACTGCGAGGACGCGTTCCTGCTGGGGGACGCGCTGCTGATCGCGCCGGTGCTGGAGCCGGGTGCGCGGGCGCGTGCGGTGCGGTTGCCGCCGGGCCGGTGGTATGACACCCGTACCGGGCGCTGTCACCGCGGCCCGGCGACGGTGCGGCTGCCGACGCCGTTGGCGGGGCTTCCGGTGCTGGCCCGGGCGGGCTCGGCGATACCGGTGCGGGGTGCCGACGGACGCACGGAGCTGGAGGTGTGGCCGCCGGTTCCGGGGCGTACCGGAGGCGGGCTGCTGATCCCCGATCCGGGTCTCGGAGGGCAGCGCCCGGCCGCCGAGAAATTCACGGTGCGCGACGGGCGGGGCGGGGCCGTCCTGGTGGAGGGGGAGGACGGTGCGGCGGTGGTGTACGCGGTGCGGCTGGGCCGCCCGCCCGGCCCGTCAGCCGGGTGAGCCGCCTGCCGTATCGCAGCCGCCGGGCCGGCGGCCTGCCGGAGCCGGCTCGGTGGGCGTGCCGGGCCAAGCCCCGTGGGCTCACGGCTTGCGGCCGACTCCTCCGTAGCAGGCGATATGGGGCGGCTGGCCGAACGGCAGTGCCTCAGGACGCCAGTGCGGGAGGGAGACGATGCCCGGTTCCAGCACTTCCAGTCCCTCGAAGAAGCCCGCCATCTGCTCGGGGGTGCGCGGCGTGTAGGGCACGGCTCCGCTCCCGGCGTTGAAGCGGCGGATGGCCTCGACGTAGGCGGGGTCGGTGGTGCTGCCGTCGTTGTAGCCCAGATAGCTGCCGGAGGGCAGTGCGTCCAGCAGTTCGCGGGTGACGGCCCGTGCCTCGTCCTCGTCCGGCACCAGGCCAAGGACGCCCATCAGCATCAGGCCGACGGGCCGGTCGAGGTCGAGGGTCTCGGCGGCGGCCGCGAGGATGCCGGCGGGGTCGCGCACGTCGGCGTGCAGGTAGCTGGTGGCGCCCTCGCGGGTGCTGGTGAGCAGGGCTTGTGCGTGGGCGAGGACGAGGGGATCGTTGTCGACGTAGACGATCCGGGACTCCGGTGCCACCCGCTGGGCGATCTCGTGGGTGTTGTCGACGGTGGGCAGGCCGGTGCCTATGTCGAGGAACTGGCGGATACCCGCCTCTCCCGCGAGGTGGCGTACGACGCGGCCGATGAAGGCCCGCGAGTGCCGGGTGATGTCGACCATTCCGGGGAATACCTCGCAGACCTTGTCACCTGCGGCACGGTCGACGGCGTAGTGGTCCTTGCCGCCCAGGAGGTAGTTCCAGATGCGCGCGGAGTGCGGGACCGTGGTGTCGATCTGCGTCGCGGGCCGTTGTGCCTTCGTCCGGTCGGTCATGGTGGGCTCCCCTGCTCGACGGTGCTGCTGCGGGTCCGGTGTCCGGCTGCCGCCTCAACCTAGCGTCAAAGGTGCGGCCACCGGAGCCACCCGGGCGCTTTCGTCCGGGTGGCTCGGGTGGCGGCGGCCTCAGTGGTGCGAGGTCAGCGAGCGGCGGGAGACGGGAAAGTCGAAGTAGGTGTCCGGGAAGGTCTCCGGCTCATGGGTGAAGTGCCACCACTCCTCCGGCAGGTTGGTGAAGCCCTCGTGCTCCAGGGTGCGCTTGAGCAGCAGCCGGTTAGCGCGCTGTTTCCCGGTGACGCGGGGGTCGTCGGTGTGCGCGAGGGTGTCGAAGCAGTCGAAGCCGGTGCCGGTGTCGACGGAATTGTCGGGGAACCGTTCCTGCTGGGGCGCGTGGCACGGCACCAGGGGTTCGCCGGGACGGTAGGGGCGGGTGGGCCGGGCGGGCAGCTCGGCGACGGTGATGTCGACGGTGCTGCCGCGGCTGTGTCCGGACTTCTCCGCGATGTAGCCGTCCTCGAAGAGCCGGTTCTTGGCCACGCGCGGGTAGAACTCGCGCTTCATCCGCTGGTCGTCCAGGTCCTTGGCCCAGCGCACGAAGTGGTCCACGGCCCGCTGCGGGCGGTAGCAGTCGTAGACCTTGAGCGTGTAGCCGCGCCGCAGGAGAGAGCGCTGGGCGCGGGCGAGGGCACGGCCGGTGTCCCGGGTGACGAGGCACATCGGCCGGCGGTAGCCGTCGATGCGCTCGCCGACGAAGTTGTGCCGGGTGAAGTAGCGGATGTCCTGGCGGATGGTCGGGGCCACGTCGTGCAGGGCGACGAACTCCTCGGGTGCCTTGGGCTCATGCCCCTGCCCCGATGCGGCTCGAGCTGCGGGGACGGGGGCGGCCGCGAGGACGAGGAGAGCAGCGGCTGCGGCGAGCGGGGCCCGGGGGGCGGTGCGGATGCGTCTCATGCCCCTCTCCTCTACCAGGGAACGGGGAAATGCGGAACGGTGGCTCGGGATCACCCCCGTCGGTCCCGTGCCACCGTTCCTGATTCGTGTGGACGCCGACCCTCGAGGAGCGGTTCACGTGAGGGGTGGGACGTGCGGGGACGTGAGGATCTGGTGACACCCTGGTGACAGTCGCGACAGGAGCGTCGCAGACTGGGCGCGTCGAGGCGGTCGTGCGCCCGGCCTTGACTGCCCCTCAGTCGCGCTGAACACTGCCGTCACGCTCATCGCGGGCACCGCCGTCAGCCGGGTGGAGCCGCCGATCGGCGGGGCCTGCGGGCTCTGCTCGGCGGGGCTGCGGCGTACCGCTCCGCAAGGCCGCATTCTGATCATGACGTCCGAACGCACCTATCGAGGGGTCGTCACAACATGACGGACAAGTACGTCGCTGCCATCGACCAGGGCACCACCTCCAGCCGCTGCATCGTCTTCGACCAACGGGGCGGAATCGTCGCCGTCGACCAGCAGGAGCACCGACAGATCTTCCCGAAGCCCGGCTGGGTGGAACATGACGCCGACGAGATCTGGACGAAGGTCCAGGCCGTGGTCGGGGGCGCGTTGGAGCGGGCAGGGCTGCGCGCCGACCAGCTCAGCGCCATCGGCATCACCAACCAGCGCGAGACCACGGTGCTGTGGGACCGCGCGACGGGCCGGCCGGTGCACAACGCGATCGTCTGGCAGGACACCCGGACCTCGGGACTCTGCACGGAGCTGGGCGGCGAGGTGGGCCAGGACCGCTTCCGGGACCGGACGGGGCTTCCGCTGGCCAGCTATTTCGCCGGGCCGAAAGTCGCCTGGCTGCTGGACAACGTACCCGGGCTGCGGCAGCGCGCAGTCGACGGGGAGATCGCCTTCGGCACCATGGACTCCTGGCTGATCTGGAACCTGACCGGCGGTGTCGACGGCGGACGGCACGTCACCGATGTCACCAACGCCTCCCGCACCATGCTGATGAACCTGGAGTCCCTGGAGTGGGACGCCTCGGTCCTGGAGGCGATGGATGTACCCGCCGCCGTGCTGCCGGAGATCAGGTCATCCTCGGAGGTGTACGGCACGGCCGTCGGGCAGCTGGCCGGGGTGCCGGTGGCCTCGGCGCTCGGCGACCAGCAGGCGGCCGTCTTCGGACAGACGTGCTACGGGGTGGGCGAGGCCAAGAACACCTACGGCACCGGTTCCTTCCTGTTGCTGAACACCGGCAACCGGCCGGTGCCCAGCAAGCACGGACTGCTGACGACGATGGGCTACCGGCTGGGCGACGAGGCGCCGGTCTACTGCCTGGAGGGCTCCATCGCGATCACCGGCGCACTGGTGCAGTGGTTCCGCGACCAGCTCGGCATCATCGACGACGCGGCGGAGATCGAGACGCTGGCCGCCAGTGTCGAGGACAACGGCGGGGCCTACATCGTGCCCGCGTTCTCCGGCCTGTTCGCGCCGTACTGGCGTTCGGACGCGCGCGGTGTCATCGCGGGGCTGACCCGGTACGTGACCAAGGCGCACCTGGCACGAGCCGTACTGGAGGCCACGAGCTGGCAGACCCGCGAGGTGGTCGACGCGATGTACCAGGACAGCGGCGTGGAGATCACCTCGCTGAAGGTGGACGGCGGCATGACCGCCAACAGCCTGCTGATGCAGCACCAGGCAGATGTGCTGGGGGTACCGGTGATCCGGCCGGTGATCGCCGAGACCACCTGTCTGGGCGCGGCGTACGCCGCGGGGCTGGCGACCGGCGTGTGGTCCGGCCTGGAGGAGTTGCGCGCCCACTGGAAGCGGGACGCCGAGTGGACTCCCTCGATGGGCGAGGAGGAGCGCGAGAAGGAGTACGCCAACTGGCACAAGGCCGTGGAGCGGAGCTTCGGCTGGGAGCAGTCCGGCTGAGGCCGAGCCGGGCGGGGCCGCGGCGGGCCCCGCCCGGGGCCCGCCGCGCCGCGCCCCCCGGGAGACGCCACGAGCGGCCCGCGGGGTCCGAGGCCGGTGCGCGGGGTCCGACGGAGGCCGCCCGGCCGGGAGAGGGGCCGGGCTGCGGCACAGCGCGCGGAGCTCCGCCTCAGGTGGCGGCTGTCGTCCGGGTGGCGAGATGCCTGGCGTGCTGGACCACCGAGACGAGGACGTCCCGCGCGGACTCGCGCTGCCGCGCGTCGCACAGCAGCACCGGTATCCCGCCGTCCAGGTCGAGGGCCTCGCGGACGTGCTCGACGGGGTATTGCTCGGCGTCGTCGAAACAGTTGACCGCCACCGTGAAGGGGATACCGCGGCGCTCGAAGTAGTCGACGGCGGCGAAACTGTTCTCCAGCCGCCGGGTGTCGGCGAGCACCACGGCACCCAGCGCACCGGTCGCCAGCTCGTCCCACAGGAACCAGAACCGGTCCTGGCCCGGGGTGCCGAACAGGTACAGCACCAGCTCTTCGTTGATGGTGATCCGGCCGAAGTCCATGGCGACGGTCGTGGTGGTCTTCGCCTCCACACCGCGAGTGCTGTCCACGGAACGGCTGGCCTCGGTCAGCAGTTCCTCGGTGCGCAGCGGTTTGATCTCGCTGACCGCCCCCACCAGTGTGGTCTTGCCGACCCCGAACCCGCCGGCCACCAGGATCTTCAGTGTGACCGGCTCGGCGGGGGCCTTGCTGCCGCGCCGCTCAGAGCGCCCGAAGACCATTGATCACCTCTCTGAGGATGCTCTCGTCCGGCAGTTCCGCCGGAGGAACGGGGCGGGTGACGCGCACCAGTGCGGCCGCCAGCAGGTCGCCGATCAGCACGCGCACCACCCCCACGGGAAGGTCGAGCTCCGCCGCCACTTCCGCCACCGACAGCGGCTGGCGGCGGCAGAGCACGACGATGTCGTGGTGCTCGGGGACGAAGGAGTGATCGGAGAGAAGCGGGTCCTCGGCCGCGGACACCGCGTCCGGCTCCGCCCCGCCCGGGTCGTCGACGATGACGAGGGCGATGAGGTCGAGCTGCGTGCCCGTGCCGCCGCTGCGGGTGCGGCCGCGCGTCATCGCATACGGCCGCACCACGGGTCCCGCCGCGTCATCGAACCACTGGTCCGCCATGGCCGGCCCGTCTCCTCCCGCTCCTCGTCCCGTCGCCTGTCATCCTCGCGGCGCCGTCACCCGGCTCCGGGCGTGCCGCTGTCGCCCGGGGTGCTGCGCGGTGCGGTGCCCAGATGCGCGCCGACGCGCTTGACCAGGAGCGTCATCTCGTAGGCGACCTGGCCGACATCGGCATCCTGGTCGGCCAGGACGGCGAGGCAGCTCCCGTCCCCGGCGGCCGTCACGAAGAGGAACGCTTCGTCCAGTTCGACCACGGTCTGCCGTACGCCGCCGACGCCGAAGTGGTGGCCCACCCCCTTGGCGAGGCTGTGGAACCCGGAGGCGACAGCCGCCAGGTGTTCGCTGTCCTCGCGGGACAGGCCCTGTGAGGCGCCTCTGGCGAGGCCGTCCCCGGAGAGCACGAGCGCCTTGCGAATACTGCCGACGCGTTGGACCAGCTCGTCGAGGAGCCAGTTGAGTTCACCGCTTCCGGCCTGGTGCGATGCGGTGTCTGGTGCGGTCATCGACCGTCCCTTTCCGGTGTTGTTCCTGGTGCTGACTCCCCCGCCTCGTGCGGCGGTTCGCTCTCGCGTCTGCCGCGTTCCCAGCCGCGCTGGAGGGATGCCATCTTGCTGCGCACTTCGTCGGCGTCGCGGTCGGCGACCTCCGGCGCGCTGGATCCTGGGGGGTCCGTCCGCGGCTGCGGCATACGGGTGTTGACCGTGGGCGCGTCCCCTTTGAGCTGCGGAGCGAGGCTGGCCTGTCGCACCCGGCGGGGCAGGCCGCCGGGGCGCCCGGGCCCGGTGCCCGACTCCCCGGACGGCGAGTCCTCGCCACGGGGGCCGTCCTCGCGTCCGGACGGGCCGCCGGCGCCGGCGGAATCCTCGGGGCTGTGCGGCCCGACGGCGGTGCCTCGGGGCCCGGTGGCCGCCGCCGGAGGCGCGGCGCCCTCCGGCTCGCCCGCGGAGGCCGTCCTGGAGGTGGCGTCGGACCCCTCAGCGGAGGACGCCTGCCCGGACGGAGCCTGCTCCTCCGCTCCGGTGTGCGGAGAGGTACGGGGCTTCTTGCGGCGGGGCAGCGGTGCGGGGCCGCTGCCCGCGGGGCGCTCCGCCGGGGGTTGCCGGTCCGGATCGACGGTGCGCCCGTTGTCGGAGACCAGGACCGGGGCGCCCGGCCGACGCCGGGGCAGAGGCTTGCGGCCGCCGTCCTCGGGGTCGGTTCCGCCGGTGCGGGAGTCCGCGTCCCCGCCGGGCGCCGGGGTGCCCTCGCAACCGTCGCGGGAGTCCGCGCGGGAGGCGGGAGCGGCCTCGTCGCGCGCCTGCTGGTGCTGCTCGCCCGCCGGGGCGATCGCGGGCGCCGGGCCGCGGGGCAGCTTGCGGGACCCGCTCTCCCGAGCGGACCGGCTCCCCTCCTCCAGCGGGGCCTCCAGCTCGACGGGGCCGTCCAGTGGCCGGGCCGGCCCCGTACCGGCCCCCGCGGCACCGCGCGGCTCGTCGTCGCGGCCGGGGGTCTCGGTGAGGACCGCGCCGGGGATGAGGACGACCGCTGTCGTGCCACCGTAGGGCGAGGGCTGCAGCGAGACCCGGACGCCCTGGCGCTGGGCCAGCCGCGAGACCACGAACAGGCCCAGCCGGTCGGTGTCGGACAGCTCGAACTCGGGGGTCTCGGCGAGCCGCAGATTGGCGTCCAGCATCGCTTCGGCCGTCATGCCCAGCCCGCGATCGTGGATCTCCAGCGTGAAACCGTTGGCGACCCGCTCACCCAGCACCTGCACGGCAGTGTGCGGCGGGGAGAAGACCGTGGCGTTCTCCAGCAGTTCGGCGATCAGGTGGGTCAGGTCGGCGACCGCGCTGCCGTCCACGGCGAGCCGCGGCAGCCTGCGCACCTCGATCCGCTCGTAGTCCTCGACCTCGGCGACGGCCGCCCGTACGACATCCATCAGCTGGACGGGCTTGCGCCACTGCCGCGACGGCGTCGCACCGGAGAGGATGACCAGGCCCTCGGCGTGCCGGCGCATCCGGGTCGTCATGTGATCGAGCCTGAAGAGGTCGGCGAGTTCGTCCGCGTCCTCGGTACGGCGCTCCATGGCGTCGAGCAGGGTGAGCTGGCGGTGCAGCAGCACCTGGTTGCGGCGGGCGAGGTTGACGAACACCTCGGAGACGCCGCGCCGCATGTCGGCCTGTTTGACGGCGGCTTCGACGGCCGCGCGCTGGAGGGTGTCGAGTGCCTGGCCCACCTGGCCGATCTCGTCCTGCGGATACTCCAGGCGAGGCGACTCGCTCTCGACGTCCACCCGTTCACCGGCGGCCAGCCGGCGCATCACGTTCGGCAGCCGCTCACCGGCGGCCTCGCCGGCCTCCTTGCGGAGTGTGTTCAGGTCGCGGACCAGACCGCGGCCGACGCGGATGGAGATGACGAGGGAGGCGAGCACCGCGAGGAAGCCCAGCACCCCGGCGGCGGCCGCCTGGACGAGCACCCGGGTGGCGACCGGGTCGACGCGTTCGTGGTAGCGCTGGTCGGTCTGCTTCGCCATCTTCCGGAGGTCCTGCATGACGGCGTTCATGGCGAACCGCCAGCGCTCCTCGCTGACCGGCCCCTCGGTGGTGCGCGGTCCGGCGGCGATGACGGCGTCCTCGTAGCTGCGCAGGGTGCGGCCGTCGCTGCTGTTCCAGTAGTTCTCGAACAACTGCCGGTCCTCGGCCGGCAGCGTGGGGAGGTTGCTCTCGTAGGCGATGTTGCGCTCGGCGACCCGGTCCGACAGTGCCCGCTGGTCGCCGCGGGTGAACTGCCCGGCCGCGTACGCGGCCGCCATCAGCGCATCCTCCCGGGAGAGGTACTCACGCGCGCGGTTCACACCGACCAGGGCCCGGCCCTGCTTCTCCAGGTCGATGTCGTCCACCGCGCTGAGCGAGTTGACCAGCGCATAGGCGGGATCGATCAGCTCGTTGTACGCCTGGAAGGCGCCGCCGCGGGTGATGGTGTCCTGCTCCACCCGCGTCCGCAGCGTCTTCAGCCCGCCGAGGGCCTCCAGAAAGTCGTCCAACCGGGCCTCGGAGTCGGGGCCGAGCTCGGCGCGCAAACCGCCGTCGTCCGCGTTGCGGCGTACCGCGGCGACCTCGCGGTCCGTGGTGCGCTGGAGTGCGTGCAGGGTCGACAGCTCCTTGTCGCCACGGGGCTCGGCCACATGGACCATGATCTGGCGGCGCTCCTGCTGGAGGGCGCGGACCGCGTCCTCGGACGGCTCACCGATCTTGTGGGTCACCTCGTCCAGGCGCAGCAGGCTGTTCGCCTCGGTGGCGGTGATGTAGGTCGCGAAGCCCCAGATGGACAGCAGGGAGACCAGCGGCACCAGCAGCAGCACCACGATCTTCCGGCGGATGGACTTCCCGCGAAAGCGCATGGCCTCCCCTACGTCTTCCCCAGCGCACGGGGGTGTGAACCGACAGCAAACGGCCTGAGCTTACTACCGGGGCACCGGCAACTCGTAGGCGTACGGGAGCGTTCGACCAGGCAATCCAGGGTGCCTCATCCTGAGTTGTCCGTCGATGCCCCTCCGGACGTTCGCAGTGTGTGGCACAGCCCACGTTTACGGAAGCGTGGGAGGATCGGGGGTAGTGAAGGGGGAGTGAAAGAGATGTATACGAAGCCCCGCCTACCGGACCCGGTACGGACGGCGGCGGTGCGTGCGGTGATCGTCGCGGCGCTGACGCTGGTGCAGCTCATGGTCGCG
The DNA here is from genome assembly GCF_029351045.1 of Streptomyces sp. WMMB303. Lineage (NCBI taxonomy): Bacteria > Bacillati > Actinomycetota > Actinomycetes > Kitasatosporales > Streptomycetaceae > Streptomyces > Streptomyces sp. WMMB303. Next base: position 570,449 of record NZ_JARKIN010000001.1, read on the forward strand.
TTCTTCTGCTCGCTGGCCGCCGTCTGGCTGGCGTTCCCGATGGTGCTGTCGACCATCGGCAGCACCGTCGTGGCGACGTGGGCGGTCCTCGACGTGTGGATCACCCGGCAGGTGTGGGTGCAGCGGCACGGGGTGCTCTCCGAGCCCAGCAGCGCCGCCCGACGGCGGGCGCTGGCCGACCGCCACCGCTCGGCGGGCGCCGGGGCGGGACGGGGCGGCGCCGGCGCTGCGGGCGACGCCCCCGGAGTCAGCCGTGCGGGGAGTGTGCCGCATCCGACGCGTCACCCGGCTGCTGAGGCGCGGGAACGTCCGGCCGGGCGTCCGGCTCCTGCGGCCGTGCGGGCGGCTCGTCCTGACCGTCGGACGGATCCTGGCCGGGCCGGCGGAACATCCGTGTCGCGGTGATCTCCCCGTGCACCGCGGCCTCGTCCTCGTCGGCCTCCGGCCGGGGCACCCCGGGGCGCATGTGCTCCTCCACGCTGATGTACTTCAGCCCGGCGCGCAGGTCCGCGTCGTTGCGCAGCCGGATCACCAGCGGGAACTCCGCCAGCGCCGTGGTGTCGAACAGCCCGGTGGTGTACAGGAGTTGGACGCCCAGCGCGTCGGCGACCGCCCGCTGGAGTTCCAGCAGATAGGTGGCGTTGGCCCGTCCGATGGGGTTGTCCAGGAAGAGGGTGCCCGCGTGCCGGTGCTTGTCGTGCCCCCGGTCGTTGCTGCGCAGCGCCGCCATCGTGCAGTACAGGGCGATGGCGGCGGTCAGCAGTTGTCCGCCGGAGAAGACGTCGCCCATCTGCCCGACCGGTACGCGCTCGGCCCGCAGCACGGCGTCCGGCTTGAGGATCTCCACCGCGACACCCCGCGGCTGGAGCGCCGCATGCACTCCGCGCAGCAGCAGCGTCATGCCGTCCCGGCGCAGATCGGAGTTCTTGCGGACCGCCGCACGGGTGGCCTCGTCGATGACCTCGCCCAGCCGTTCGGTCAAGGTGGCCTGATCGGGATCGTCGAAGCGGATGCGCAGGAACTCCTGGCCGGACCACTCCCCCAGCCCCTCCGGCAGCCGCGAGAGCCGCTGCGCCGAGCGCAGCGTGGTCAGTGACGATTCGGCCAGGCCACGCAACCGGTCCACGATGCTGTCGCGGTTGCGCTCCAACTGGGCCAGCTCGTCGGTGAGGACCCGCAGCCGAGGGGCGAACGCCGTCGCCCACGCGGCCGCGTGGTCGGGCAGCGCGGCGGCCGGGAGTTCGCGGACCTGCTGCCGGGCCGGCGTGCGGACCTGCTCGTAGCGGCTGGAGTTGGCGTGCCGTACCAGCATCTCGCAGGCCTCCCGCACCGACTGCTCGGCCGTGCTGAGGTCGGCGGCGCAGCCGCGCAGCGACCTTCTGGCCTCGGCTGCCGCCTGCCGGGCCTCGGCCGGACCGCCCGCGTACGGCTCGGAGGCCTCCTCGCCGTCGCCGCCGGGGGCGGGGGCGGTCGGCTCGCGCAGCAGGTCGCGCAGGACGGCCGCGGTCTCGTCGAAGCCGCCGGCGGCGTCCTCCGCCGCGGAGTGGTCACGCTGGAGCGCGGTGTGGGCGGCCCGGGCGGCTTCCAGTTCGTCGCCGCGGGTTGCGAGTTCGGCGTTGGCGGTCCGCAGCAGGGTCTGGGCCTGCGCGGCGTCGGAGGGCACCAGTGTGTCCGGCAGTTCGGTGTGACGCTCGCCTTCGCTGGGCGAGAGGCGCTCGGCCTCGCCGCGGAACCTGCCGAGCTGCTCGCTGATGTCGGAGCCGCGCGCCTCCAGCCGCTGGACGAGCGCCTCGGCCCGGGCCGCCGCCGCCTGCCGGGAGGGACCGTCGGCGCCGTCCGGGCCCTCGAGCAGCTGGGCCGCGCGGGTGCGCACCTTGTTGCTGAGCCGGTCCAAGGCGGCCTTGGCAGCGGACTCGTCACCCTCCGAGCGGGCCTGTTCGGCGCGCAGGTCGGCACCGACACCCACCTTCTCGTAGAGCTGGGAGGCGGAGCGGTAGGCGGCACGCAGGTCCGGCAGGGACGACGTGCGCTCGGCCGCCGGGGTTCCGCCCTCCGCATCCGCATCCGGCTGCGCGGGAGCGTCGGGAACGCCGGCGATCTCGGCCCGTTCGGCGCGCAGGGTGCGCGCCGTGCGGCGCGCGTCGTCCGCGGCACGCTGCGCCTCGCGGCGGTCCGCGTCGGCCGCGCGTGCCCGTTCCAGGCACTGTTCGGCGCGCTCCCGCGCGGCGGCCACCTCATCCGTCAACTCGCGCAGCCTCGCCTGCCGGCCGGCGCGCTCCCGCAGCCGGAAGGCGAGCCCCGCGAGCGCGTCGGCGGCACGGCGCGCGCGCTGGGCCGCCTCCTGACGCTCGTCGCGGACCCGGGCGGTCTCGGCGGCCTGTTCGTCGGCCTCCGCGCGGTCCTCGCGGACCTGGGCGAGGTGCTGCCGGGCGGCCTCGGCGGCCTCGCGGGCCCGGGCCGCGGCCTCGGCGAGCTCGAGGAGGCGGCCTTCGGGGCAGCCCCCGCGCCAGGAGGCGAGCCGGGCGGCGAGCGCCCGGTCGGCGGAGAGCCGCGCGGCGAGGCAGCGGATCTCCTCGTCCCGGGTGGCGGCGCGCTCCCGCAGCCGGCCACGTTCACCGTCGGCCGCGTCCTCGTCGTGCATCGCCGGGTTGGGCGGTACGAGGAACACCTGCGCGGCGGCGGAACCCTCCCCGCCGCCGTCCGGCGCGGGGGCGGGGGCCAGCAGCGCGGCGGAGGTGCCGACGGCCACCGCCGAGCGGGGCAGCAGCACCGCGCCGGCCAGCACTTCGCGGGCGCGCGCGTGGCTCTGCGGGTCGGTGATGATGACACCGTCGACCAGTTCCGGCCGGGCCGCGAGCACCGCGGCGTGGTCGGCCGGGTCGACGGCCTGGGCGAGGTAGCGCCAGCCGGGCAGCGCGGGGACGCCGTGCTCGCCCAGGTACTCGACGGTGGCGGTCACATCGGGCCCGGGCGGCAGGAGGCCGCCGTCGCCGAGCGCGCCGAGCATCCTGGAGTCGTCCGCGGCCGCTGTCCGCAGCTCGAACAGCTGCCGCTCGGCCGCGGCCACGCCCTCGTCCAGCAGTTCTTGCAGCGTCTCGGCGCTGCGGTCCAGCTCCTCAGCCGAGAGCGGCACCTGGCCGGTGGGGGTGTCGCGGTCGGGCACCGCGCGGGGAGCGGGGCGCGCGCCGCGTCCCGCTCCGTCCTCCGGGGCGCCGCCCTGGCCCGGTACCGCGCCGGCGCCGGCCGCGGGTGCGGTGTCCGCCGCGGACGCCCGGGGGCCGCGGGCGCTGCCCGCGTCCCGCTGGCCCGGTACGGAGGGGCGGGAAGGCCCGGCGGCCCCCGCGTTCTCCGCGGCCGCCGGGTGGTCGGGCAGTCCGAGGAGTTCGGCCAGGCGCTCCTCGGCGCCGAGGGTTTCGGCGGCGGCACGCTCGGCGGTGTACGCCCCCTCGGCGGCCTCCGCTGCGTCCGCGGCCCGGGCGGCGGCGAGTTCGGCGCCCGCGTGCCCCTCGGCCAGCTCCCGGGCGCGCTCGCCGCTGCGGACCGCCGCCTCCCGGGCCGAGTCGAACGCGGCGACCGCGCTCTTCTCCGCGTCGCCGGCCGCCAGTGCGGCGCGTGCCGGGTCGGACTCGGGGTCGCTGTCGTCGAGCCAGCCGGCCCGGACCGCCTGCTCCATCTCCGCTTCCACCTCGGCGCGGCGCTGGCGCAGGTGTTCAGTCTCGCTGCGGGCGCGCTCCCCCTCGGTGGCCGCCGCGGTGGCGTCCTGGTGCGCGGCCTCGCTCTCGTGCTGCAGCGCGGCGGAGCGCTCCTCCTGCTCACCGGCGATGCGCTCGCTGTCCCGGGCCGCGGCGTTGAGGGCGCCGACCAGCGCTTCGGCGGCCCGGGCGCGGGCCTCCAGCGCGGGTGCGGCGTCCCGCTCGGCCTCCTGGATGGCGGCGGCCACCCGGGCCGAACGGTCGGCGGCAGTCCGGTGCGCGAGTACGGTTTCGGCCGCCTGCCACGCGGAGTGCAGGGTGCGGGCCTCGCTCAGTTCACGCTTGTGCGCCGCCGCCGACTTCTCCGCTGCGGCCAGCGCCAGCGAGGCGTGCCGGTAGGCCAGTTCGGCGGCGGTGCGGGAGGCGCGGGTGCGCGCGTCCTCCACGCCGGTCACCGACTCCTGCGCCTGCTGGAGCTGCTCGGCCAGTTCGGCGGCGCGGCCCCGCTCCCGGGAGCCGCGCGCCGCGAGGCGGCGGGCCAGCTGCCGGGTGCGGCGCTCGGCCCCGGCGTGGATCTCCCGGGCTCTGGCCCGGGTCTCGGCGGCCTCGGTGATGCGGTGCAGATGCTCCAGGGAACCGGCGGTGAAGTCGCGTTCGGCCGTCAGCTCGGCACGGCGGCCGAGCTTGTGCGCGAAGCCGTGCACGAGGTCGGCGAGTCCGTCGGTGTCCCGGGTGTCGGTGACGGCGCGCAGCAGCAGGTCGGTGAAGTCCGAGTCGTTCTTGACGGCGAACAGACCCGCGGCCTCGCCCTCGTCGGCGTTCATCTCGCGCTGGTAGCGGAAGAGTTCGGGATCGAGGCCGAGTGTGGTCAGGTGCTCGTTCCAGCGTTCGTGGATCTCCTCCCAGACCACGTCCAGGTTCGGGTACGCCTTGCCCGTCTCGGCCAGGACGTCGCGGAAGCCCTTCATGGTGCGTCGCCTGCCGCGTGCCGAGGACGCGCCCTCGGCACGCGGCCGCAGCGCCGCCGACTCGGCGACCGGGAGGGAGTCCAGGGACAGGCCGGGGCCCGGCCGGAAGGAGTACCACGCCTCGGCGAACTTGCGCGGGTCGCCGGAGACCTGGCGGCCGCGCCACTCGCTGACCTTGCCGACGACGATGGTCTCGCCGGTCCTGGTGTGCTGCCACTCCAGCGCGACGTGCCCGCAGTCGTCCGCGAGCAGGAACTTGCGCAGCACGCCCGAGCTGGCGCCGCCCAGGGTGTTGCGGTGGCCGGGCAGCATCACCGAAAAGATCAGCTTGAGCAGGACGGACTTGCCGCCGCCGTTCTCCAGGAAGAGCACCCCGGCGGGAGCGGGACGGCGCGGCGAGCCCTGCGGCTCCTCCTCGAAGAAGTCCGCCTGCTTCGGTGCGGGGCTGGGCACCGGCTCTCCCACCCCGCGCAGGTCCAGCACGGTGTCGGCGTAGCGCGCACCGGCGGGCCCGATCGAGTAGAGGCGGATCCGGGACAGCTCGTACATGGCGGCGGGGCTCTCGTTGGTGTGGCGGGCGGTGCCCGGAGGGGGCGGTCGGTCAGGGTCGGTCAGGAGTGGAAGGGCAGTCCGGCGTCCGGAACCAGTTCCGGATCGTCGTCCCGGGGCGGCAGCAGGCTGGCCGTGCCGTCCGAGACGGGTACGACGCCCAGTTCCAGCAATTCGGCCATGGCCGCGCTGCCCGCCATGTCGCGGACCTGCAACTGGTAGCGCGCGGTGGTGCGGTAGGTGCCGCCCGCGTCGTCCCCGGTGCGCTGGAGGAACCCGGAGTCGGCGAGGAAGGCGACGGCCTTGGCGATGATGCCGGTGGTGGAGCCGGCGAGGCGCCGCGCGTCCTTGGTGGCGCCGGTCGCGCTGCGCCGGGCGTAGACCCGCCAGGCGGCCTCCAGTCCGGGCGCGTCGGTCGCCGGGTCGGTGTTCTCGCCCTCGGCCTCGGCACGCTCCTCCAGCCTGCGGCATGCCTGCCGCACGAAGGAGTCCACGCCGTTGACGCTGATCCGGCCGATGTACCCGTCGTCGGCCAGGTCCTCCGGGCGCGGGAAGGCCATCGCGGCGCAGGCCAGATGGGCGAGGCCGTGCAGGAAACGGTCCGCAGAGTCGGCGCCGGCCCGGCGCGCGTAGTCGCCCATGCGGACCGCGAAGGCGGAATCCTCGGCGGCGGCCAGCGCCATACCGGCGCGGGTGGAGACCTCCAGCACGACCAGGCCCAGTCCGGTGGCGACGGCGTCGGCCAGCCGTGCGAAGGGCGGTTCGTCACGGTAGCGGCGCAGGAGTTCGGTGTACTCGGCGTCCCGGGCGGGCGCCAGCTTCGGTTGCAGGCCGAAGGAGACCAGGCGGGCCGCGTCGGCGGCGTCCGCGGGGGTCACCCGCGGCGCCGGGCCGGTGTCGGCGGGCCCCGCCGCGTGCTCGGGCTCCGGCGCGGGGTCAGTCATGGTCGCTCCAGTTCACAGTGGTGCCGGGCCGGACGGCTGCGGGCAACGGGCTCACGCGGCCTCCGTCCGGTCCGCGGCCATGCCCGCCGCGTCCAGCAGGGCCGTGCCCACGATCAGGTCGGCTCCGCCGAACTCGGGGTCTTCGAGCTGCTCTCCGTCGTCGACGGCGAACAGCAGCCGCTGTTCACCCTGCCGGTAGGCCGTGCCCACCGGTGGGCTCGCGGCGTGGATGGCGAGGAGGGCGATCAGATACGGCAGCTCCGGATCGCGTCGACGGGCGTCGGCCAGCAGTCCGGACAGCCGCCGGGGCGCGTCCGGCGGCAGCTCCAGCAGCTCGGTGGCCGCCGCGAACTGCTCCTCGCTGAAGCGGCTGTCGTCGGGGGTGGCGACCAGGTCGGGCTCGGGCATCTCGGCACCGAGGTGCTCGCGCGGCGCCGGCGGGGTCAGCAGCAGGTCGGTGAGGTCGCCCAGCCGTACGGTGCCGGGCGTGCGCAGCCCGGCGCCGCGGGCGAAGAAGGCGTCGGTCACCCGGCACGCATCCGACAGCGCCAGCGGCAGCACGGGCGCCAGGAGCTGGCCGTGCAGGTCGAGCCCGGCGCGGGCCGCGGGCGGCGCGAAGGACTGCCGGTCCTGTTCGGCGCGGAAGAGCGGTCCGGCCTCCAGCAGCCGGGACTGCAGCTGGGTGTGGCGGCGGATGCAGTCCTTGACGATGTCGACCAGTTCGGCGGCCCGGCGCTTGTGGTCCGGCCCCCGTTCGGCGGCGGCCTCGTCGCGGGCCTTGCGGATGTTGGTGAGGATGGCGTTCTCGTGTCGGTAGCGGTCGGCGACGTGGTCGAGGGCTTCGTTGATCATGTCGGGGACGGCGCTCAGCCAGTCGACGGCCCGTACGTCGCGCCGGGTGGCCTCCAGGGTGCGGCGCAGCGTCTCCGCGTACTGGACCGTGCGGTAGCGGGCCTGTTCCGCGGCGAGCTGGGCGTCGGCGAGGCGGCCGCGGCTGATGAGGACCTCCAGCTTGACCTCGGCGGCGATCTGGGCGCTGGTGACGTCCGTGTCCAGCGCACCGACCAGGACGTTGACGGCCTCGTCGGTGGTGCGCAGGTACACGCTGCCGCCGGGGCCGGGCACTTCTTCGACGAGTTTGAAGTCGTAGTCCCGGCGCACGTAGCTGCCGTCGGGGCCGAACGTGCCGTAGACGGCGCGGAAACCGCGGTCCACACTGCCGACGTTGATCATGTTCTCCAGCACCCAGCGGGCCACGCGTTCGTGTTCGGCGGTGGCGCGCTCGGGCGCCTGCGCCGCGACCCGCGGCAGCAGCTTGGCGACGACCTGGTCGTGGTCGGCGCCGGTGTCGAAGTCCATCTGGAGCGTGACCAGGTCGATGGCGGCCAGCGCCAGCTCGGCCATCTCATAGGCGCGGTACTCGCCCGCGAGGTTGGCCTTGCGGGTGTCGAGGTCGTGCAGCGGCGCGGTGCAGGCGAGCGCGCGCAGGCGGCGGGCCAGGCCCTCGTCGGCCGCGGGGCCCGGAGCCGGGGAGGATGCGGCCGCACCGGTCCGTACCGGGATGCTCGTCGTGGTGGCGCTCTCAGTCACGACGCACACATTATGCGGTCCCCCCGACAGGATCCGAAACGGCACGGTTGTCACGGTCCGGGCGGTTGCCGCACACCGCGCGGCAGCCCGGCCCGCACGACCACCTCGGTGCGGCGCGGCAGCAGCGGTGCACCGGGTCAGCCGAGCCGGCGGGCGTACGCCTGAGCGAGCTGGCGGCGGGAGTCGTCGAGGTAGTCGGCGAGCAGCAGCTCCGCACCCGGTCCGTCGCCGTCCCGGAGGGTACGCAGGATCTGCTCGTTGCGGGGCAGATAGGGCTCGTGGAAGCGGCGGGGGTCGTCCATCACCTGGAATACCAGCCGCAGTTCGGCCAGCACCCCGCGCATCATCTCATCGGCCCGCGGGCTGCCGGCGAGCTGCACGAGTCCCTCGTGGAAGCGCATGTTGGCGGTCCCCAGATCGCGCCAGCGGTGCGCGGCCGCCGCGGCCCGCCCCGCCGCGACCGCCGCCGCCATCGCCGCCACGGCCTGCTCCGGGCAGGGCGGCCCGGCCGGTTCGCGCAGCGCGGCGCACTCCAGAAGGCGGCGCACGCGGTAGAGGTCCTCCAGGTCCTCGACGGTGAGCTTGCGCACGAACATGCCCCGGTTGAGCTCGTGCACCAGCAGCCGCTCGTGGGTGAGCAGCCGGAACGCCTCACGCAGGGTGTTGCGCGAGACTCCGAGCGCGCTGCCGATCTCCTCCTCCGCGAGCCGCATGCCGGGCAGGAAGCCGCCCTCGATGATCCGGGCGCGCAGGATGCCCGCGACCCGCTCCGCGGTGCTGGTGCGCTCCAACGACGCTCGTTCGCCGCGGAGTTGTTCCAGCACGTGGTCGGTCATGGGTTGCAGTGAACCGCACCGGCCGAAAGGGGACAACACGGGGGTCCCGGACCGGTCGGTGCGCCCGTCCGCTCGCCCTCCGGGTGGCCGGCGCCGCGGGTCAGCCCGGCGGCGGGGTGCCGTAGCCGCCGCCACCGGGAGTGCGCAGCACCAGCACGTCGCCCGCCGCCACTTCCGCCACGTCGCGCCCGGCCAGCGGGGTGCGGGTGCCGTCGGCGCGCTCCACCGCGTTGTCCCCGAGCGCGCCCGGCGAGCCCCCCGCCATCCCGTAGGGCGGCACCCGCCGGTGGCTGGTCAGCAGTGCCACGGTGACCGGTTCCAGGAAGCGCAGCCGCCGCACCACGCCGTCGCCTCCGTGCCGGCGCCCGGCGCCTCCACTGCCGCGGCGGATGTGGAAGTCCTCCACCCGCACCGGACAGCAGGACTCCAGCACCTCGGGGTCGGTGAGCCGCGAGTTGGTCATGTGGGTCTGGACCGCGTCGGCGCCGTCGAAACCGTCCCCCGCACCCGCCCCGCTGGCGACGGTCTCGTAGTACTGGACGCGCGCGTTCCCGAAGGTGAGATTGTTCATCGTTCCCGAACCCTCCGCCTGCACGCCCAGCGCCGCGTAGAGCGCGCCGGTGACGGCCTGCGACGTCTCCACGTTGCCCGCGACGGTGGCGGCGGGCCGGACGGGCGCGAGCATCGACCCGGCCGGGAGGCGCACCTCCAGCGGGGCCAGGCAGCCGCTGTTGAGCGGGATGTCCTCGGCCACCAGCGTGCGCAGGACGTAGAGCACCGCGGCCCGCACCACGGAGCTGGGCGCGTTGAGGTTGTCCTCGCGCTGCGCCGAGGTGCCGGTGAAGTCGAGCAGTGCGGAGCGGCCGGCCCGGTCCACGGTGACGGCCAGCCGGATCACGGCACCGCTGTCGGTCTCGTACGCGCATGCGCCGTCGGGCAGTCCGGCGACGAGCCGACGCACGGATTCCTCCGCATGGTCGCGGACATGCCGCATGTAGGCCTGTGTCACGTCGAGGCCGTACTGTTCGATCGTCGCGCGCAGCTCCGCGATGCCCTTCTCGTTCGCCGCGATCTGGGCGCGCAGATCGGCGAGGTTGGCGTCCGGGTCCCGGGAGGGGTGGCGGGCCCCGGTGAGCAGTGCGCGGGTCTCCCCCGTGCGCAACCGCCCGCCGCGCACCAGCAGCCAGGTGTCGAACAGCACGCCCTCCTCCTCGACGGTGCGGCTGAAGGCCGGCATCGAGCCGGGTGTCAGGCCCCCGATCTCGGCGTGGTGGCCCCGCGAGGCGACCAGGAACAGCAGCCGGTCGCCTTCCTGGTCGAAGACGGGGGTCACCACCGTGATGTCCGGCAGGTGGGTGCCCCCGTGATACGGGTCGTTGACGGCGTAGACGTCCCCCGGGCGCATCCCGCCGGCCGTGCGCCGCAGCACCTCCTTGACGGTGTCACCCATGGAGCCCAGGTGCACCGGAATGTGCGGCGCGTTGGCGACGAGGTTGCCCTCCGGGTCGAAGAGCGCGCACGAGAAGTCGAGCCGCTCCTTGATGTTGACGGAATGCGCCGTCTTCTCCAGGCGCGCGCCCATCTGTTCGGCGATCGCCATGAAGAGGTTGTTGAAGACCTCCAGCCGCACCGGGTCGACCCCGGTACCCACCGCCGGCCCCGCCGCCCTGGCCCGGACCCGGGTCAGCACCAGATGCCCATGCGGGTCGGCCGCGGCCGCCCAGCCCGGTTCCACCACGGTGGTGGCGTCGGGCTCCACGACGACGGCCGGCCCGGCCACCCGCTGCCCGGGACGCAGTTCCTCCCGCCGGTGGAGCGGGGTGTCCTGCCATCGCCCGTCCGTGCACATCCGCACCACGTCGTGCGGCCGCGCGGCACTCCGTGCGGAGCCGGACACGGGCGCGGGCGCCGCGACCCGCCCAGCCCTGCCGGTCGCCTCCGCCACCGCGGTGGCGACCACCAGCGGCTTGTCCATGGTGAACCCGTAGCGCGACCGGTGCTCGGCCGCGAAGTCCCGGGCCATCCGCTCCGCGCCGCCCAGCGGGACGGTCAGCGCGGCGTCCGTTCCCGCGTACCGCAACTGGAGCCTTGCGGTGGTGCTGATGGCCTCGTCGGGGATGCCGTCGTCGCGCAGCTCCTCCCGCGTCTGCCGCTCCAGGCGAGCGCACAGGTCGCGCACCCGGGAGAGCCGCTCTTCGCCGAGCTCCTCCTCGACGGACTGCTCCCGCAGCACGGTGGCGTCGGCCACACCGATCCCGTACGCGGACAGCACTCCGGCCATCGGGGGCACCACCACGGTGCCGATGCCCAGTTCGTCGGCGACCGCGCAGGCGTGCTGCCCGCCCGCGCCGCCGAAGCCGGCGAGCGCGTAGCGGGTGACGTCGTGGCCGCGCTGGACGGAGATCTTCTTGACCGCGTTGGCCATGTTGAGGACGGCGATCTCCAGGAATCCGGCCGCGACCTGCTCGGGGGTGCGGCCGTCGCCGGTCTGCGCGGCGAGCCGCCCGAAGCCCGCGCGGACCTCCGCCACATCCGGCGGAAGGTCGCCGTCCGGGCCGAGGACGGCAGGGAAGTACGCGGGCTGGATGCGGCCCAGCATCACCTGCGCATCGGTGACGGTCAGCGGGCCGCCGCGGCGGTAGCAGGCGGGGCCGGGGACCGCACCCGCCGAATCGGGGCCGACGCGGTAGCGGGCGCCGTCGAAGTGCAGCACCGAGCCGCCACCGGCCGCCACTGTGTGGATGTCCATCATCGGGGCCCGCATCCGCACCCCGGCGACCTGCGTACCGAACACCCGCTCCAGCGCGCCCGCGTAGTGCGACACATCGGTGGAGGTGCCGCCCATGTCGAAGCCGATGACCCGCCCCTGGCCGATCTCCGCACAACTGCGGGCCATGCCCACCACACCGCCGGCCGGACCCGAGAGCACGGCGTCCTTGCCCCGGAAGTGCCGCGCCTCCCGCAGTCCGCCGTTCGACTGCATGAACATCAGCCGCACACCCTGCAACTCGTCCGCCACATCCGCCACGTAGCGGCGCAGCACGGGCGAGAGGTAGGCGTCGGCGACGGTCGTGTCGCCGCGCGGCACCAGTTTGATCAGCGGGCTGACCTCGTGCGAACAGCTCACCTGGGAAAAGCCCGCCGCACGGGCGAGACGGGCGATCTCACGCTCGTGCGCGGGATACCGGTAGGCGTGCAGCAGGACGACGGCGGCGCTGCGGAAACCCGCCTCCCGTGCCTCCTGGAGGGCGCGGGCCGCTGCTTCACGGTCCAGCGGCAGCACCACTGTGCCGTCCGCGCCCAACCGCTCCGGGATCTCCACGACGCGGTCGTGCAGCGCCTCGGGCAGCACGATCCGGCGGTCGAAGAGGCGGGGCCGGTTCTGATAGGCGATGGTGAGGGCGTCCCGAAAGCCCTGGGTGGTGACCAGAACCGTCGGCTCGCCCGTACGTTCCAGCAGCGCGTTGGTGGCGACCGTGGTGCCGATCTTGACGACGTCGATCCGGTCCGCCGGGACGGGCTCGTGCGGCGGCACCTCCAGCAGCGCGCGGATCCCGGCGACCGCGGCGTCCCGGCCGGGCCGGACCGGGTCATGGGAGAGCACCTTGCTGCTCACGAGCGTGCCGTCGGGCCGTCGGCCGACCACGTCCGTGAACGTTCCGCCCCTGTCCACCCAGAACTCCCAGCGGCCACCCACCTCTCCCATGGTGCCCGTGGCGCGCAGCGCCGCAAGGCGGGGAAGCCCGGCCGCACCCTCCCGCCGTACGGCGCCGAAGGAGGGCGGAAGAGTCAGGCGGCGGGCGGGGTGAGGCGGCCGCGCACGGCGATCTGGACTCCCGCCTCCTCGGCCGGATCGGCGGCCAGCCGGCGCAGCCGCTCCACGACTCGTGCGTCTCCGGTGGCGGCGTGCTCGGCGGCGACCTCCCGGGTGGACTCCTCGCAGTCCCACAGGCACTCGATGGCGAACCCCGCGGGGAAGGAGGGGTCGGTGGCGGCGAGGGAGCGGGCGGTGCGCCCGCGCAGCTGGGAGGAGGCGGTCTCCCGGTAGATGTGCCGCAGCACCGGTGCCGCGCAGCCGATGGACAGCCGCCCGGCGCCGTCCACCAGCGGCCACAGTGCCGGGCTGTCGGGTCCTTCCAGGCGGATGGTGCGGCGCAGCGCTGCGAGGACGGCCTCGGCATCCTGCTCACCGCCCCGGCAGGCCAGCATCTCGGCGGCGACAGTCGCGAGCCCGGGCGGCAGCGCCCCCTCGGGAGCGGCGGCCCACCGGCGGGCGCGCTCCAGCGCGGCCGGCGACCGCATGCGGGCGAAGGCGGAGGTGGCGGCGTCGGCGACGGTCTCGGCCGGGTCGGCGGCGGCTTCCTCGACGAGATCGAGGACCGCGGGGTCGTTGCGGTCGGTCAGGTGCCGCAGGGCGGCGGCTCGCGCGGCCTCGTGGGGTCCGCGCGCCGCGGCCAGCAGCAGCGGGCGGTCCTCGGGCCCGGCGACGGCGGACAGGCAGCGGGCGGCGGGGGCCTCGCGGTGCTGGCGGGGGTGCTGGTCGTGGCCGTCCTGTGCCCAGTGGAGGATCTCCCGCACGCTCCAGCCGGGCCGCGGTCCGGGGCTGCGGAGCTGGCGCTGCCAGCGGTCGAAGGAGCGGCACTCCCGGGCCCGGCGCAGCCGCTCGGCCTGCTCGGGATGCGCGGGGTCCTCCGCCCACAGCCGCCATGGGCGGGGTTCGAAGGCGTCACGCGCGGCTTCGGCGAGCTCGGCGTCGCCCTCCGGAGTGCGGGGGAAGCGGGCCAGCACGGCAGGGCCCAGGGGGCGCAGGCCGGCGTCGGTGTCGCGGACGGCGAGCTCGTCCAGCGCCCATTGCCAGTTCGCGCCGGTGGTGGCATAGCGGCGCAGCAGTTCCAGGGGTGCGTTGTCCTGGCTGCCGCCCCGGGCCGCCGCGTAGGAGGCGAGGTGGCCGAGCACGGAGAGGGCGAGCCCGGTGCGGCTCTCGGCCTCTTCGGGGGTGCAGAGCAGGTCCGCGGGGTCGAAGAGGTGCGCGGCGATGTCGTCGAGCCCGGCGTCCAGCTCGCTGTGCAGACGGGCGTAGTACAGGGAGCGGTGCTCGACCTGCCAGTCCCGCCTGGGGTCGTGCAGCACGCAGTGCCGTAGCGCGGCGAGCGCCTCGGCGCGCGGCGCGGCGAGCGCGTGCAGCGTTCCGTCGCCGCGGCCCCTCTGGAGGAGGCCGAGCAGCGTACCGCTGGGCGCTATGTCTGAATCGACGGAATCGACGAACATAAGAGTCAGCATCCGGTGCGGGGTATTCGACTGGCAACGGGATTTCCGTTGCCGGGCATTCTTGCCGGTGACCACGGTTCTACTCCTGGGTTTCACCTTTCGGAGCGAGGACACCCGGCCGGCAGCCGGAGCTTACCCGGAGTGACGCATTCCGCCGAGCCCGGCCGCCCGCGGCACCCGGACCGGGCCTCCCGCCCGGGCCCGGGCGGCCTACCGGGACATATGACGGCAGCACCACCGCATCGAGTGTGGCCGAATCCCTTACGGGGAGTCGTGGGCTGTGTCACAGTCGTAATCGACTCTCCCCCGTATCGGAGTTCTCCATGGCCTCCTACCTCCATGCGGACCGCTCGGCACCGCGGCCTCCGGACCGCGGCACGCTGGACGCTCTGATCACCCAGGCACGCACCCTGCGGGGGCGCCTCGACGCCGTGCGCCGGGGCGCGGACGAAGCGAGCGAGCCGGACCCGGGGGTCGCCGGTGCCGATCCGCGCACGCGGTGGCGGCGCGCGCTGTGCGAGCTGGCCGTGCACCAGCTCGACGACCTGGGCAGCCAGCTCGACCAGTTACGGGAGGGCATGCCCCCCGAGATGCCCCGGGCGTGGCCGACCGCCGACCAGCCGCCCGCGGAGGTGGCGGACATCCCGGGCACCGCCTACCCCGCGTCCCGGCCCCCCGAAGAGCCCGCGCCCTCCCGGCGCGACCGGGTGGGCAGCGCCGAGTGGAACCTGCTGACCGACGAGGTGTCCTGGTCACCGGAGCTGTACGGGATCTTCGGCAGGACCGACCGGGACGGCCCGCTCTCGCTGGACGAACTGCCCTCCTGGGTGGTCCCCGAGGACCAGCCCGCGCTCGCCACCGCATTCACCGACTGCCTGGTGGACGGCAGGGCCATCGACCAGGAGTTCCGGCTGGTACGGCCCGACGGCTCGGTGGGCACGGTCCACATGGTCGGCGAGCCGGTGCTGGACGGCGACGGGAGCACCGCCGCCATGTGGGCGGTGGTGCGGGACGTCAGCGCACTGCGCCGCAGCGAGCACACCGTGCGGGAGAGCCGGGACTCACTCCAGCGCGAGCGGCACCTCGCCCGGACCGAGCACCGGCTGGCCGTCGAACTCCAGGAGGCCGTGCTCCCTCCCTGGCGCGGCTCGCTGCGGTTCCCGCAGGGCGACGAACGGACCACCGGCGCACTCGATCTGGCGGCGCACTATCTGCCCTCCGCGTCCAGCTCGCTGATCGGCGGCGACTGGTACGACGCGATGGAACTGCCCGGCGGTGCGACGCTGCTGACGGCGGGTGACCTGACGGGGCACGGTGTCACCGCGACCTCGGGCATGGCCATGCTGCTGGGCGCCGTACGCGGAATGGCGCTGGCCGACGTCGGGCCGGGGGCGCTGATAGGGCATCTGAACCAGCTCCTGGACTCGACCGCCCAGCCGTCCCTGGGCAGCGCCCTGTGCTGCCGGTACGAACCGCGCGCCCGCACCCTCACCTGGGCGCAGGCCGGCCACCCGGCGCCGCTGCTCTTCCGCGGCGGCTCGGGCAGCGTGCTGCCGCGCCCGGAGGGCGTGCTGCTGGGCGTCACCTCGGGCGCCGCCTATGGACAGCGCACCGTGCAGCTGCAGCCCGGCGACCTGCTGGTGCTGCACACCGACGGGCTGGCGCCCGACGACACGCTCCGGCCCTCCGGCCCCGGCCACGGATCCCGGTCGGCCGCTCTGCACGCGGGCAGCGCCCGCCTCCTGGCCCTCGCCGACCGGTTCACCGCGGCCGGCTCCGCACAGGAGTGCGTCCGGGCCGTCGCCGAAGCGTTCGCCGACCGGGAGCGCGAGGACGACGCGTGCGTGCTGGTGGCCCGTGTGACGTCCTGACGGCGGCGGCCCCGGGATGGCGGCCGCCCGGGAGCGACCGCCGCGGTCCGCAGGGCCGGCCCCCGGAGGGTCCGGCACCCCCCGGCCGGTGACCGCGGAGTGCCGGTGCTCCGGACCGGTGCCGGCGAGCTGCCACCGAGGACGGCCCGGCCTCCCTCTCACACCGTCTCGGCCCCCTTCACTCCGCGTACTCTGCGGATGTCGCCGGGGGCCCGCCGCAGCTCCCCCGCGTCCTTGAGGCTCCTGCCGGTCCGCGACGGCTTCGGCGCCCGGGGAAGCGCCTCCTCGATCTCCGCGCGCAGCTCCCCGACCATGCTGTGACCGGCGTACTGCCCCGTGAGCCGGTACATCTCGCGCAGCCGGTCCCAGGTGCGGTGCGAGGAGTTCTCACTGATGGACAGCAGGGCCAGGCGGGCGTAGCGGTCCGCCTGTTCCGGGTCGTCGGAGATGTAGCAGGCCGAGGCCACCGAGAGGTAGTCGAAGATCTGGGAGCGCCGACGTCCCTCCTCGCGGAGCGCCAGTGCCCGCTTGGCGTGGTGTTCGGCGGTCCTGGCGGCGGCGGGTTCGTGGTCGGCGAGGGTGCGGAAGGCCAGCGCCTCCATGCCGTACAGGTCGGCCTCGTCGAACATCTGCATCCAGCCGGGCGGTGCGACGTCGCCCCTGTCCGAGGCGAACAGCTCTTCGGCCTGCCCCAGGGTGCGCCGCATCTCCCGCCCTCGGCCCATGGATGCCTGCGCCCACGCCTCGATCGTGCGGAACATGGCGCGGGTGCGGGGCAGGGCCTCGTCGCCGGCTCCGGAACGGGCCAGCTTCACCAGGTCGAGCGCATCGTCGGGGCGACCCAGGTGCACCATCTGGCGGGCGGCGCGGGAGAGTGCTTCTCCGGCCCGCGGCCGGTCGCCGCCCTCCCGCGCCGCGTGCGCGGCGATGACGAAGTACTTCTGGGCTGTGGGCTCCAGGCCGACGTCGTGCGACATCCAGCCGGCGAGCACCGCGAGGTTGGCGGCGACGCCCCACAGCCGTTGCTGCAGCTGCTGCGGGTGGTGGTAGGAGAGCATCCCGCCCACCTCGTTGAGCTGGCCCACCACGGCCTTGCGCTGGAGTCCGCCGCCGCGTTCGGCGTCCCAGGCGCGGAAGACCTCCACGGAGTGCTCCAGCGCCTCGACCTCCTGCCGCCCCACCGGAGCGGCCTCGTAGCGGTCGTGGGTCGAGTGGCCGGCGGGGGCCGCGTGGGCCACCCCTCCGGTGCCCTGTGCGCGGGACGTCACCGGGTCGCTGCCGAGCCAGTTGTGCATGGCACTGCTGAGTGCCGATCCTGCGGCGAGCGCGGCGCCCGCGCCCACCATGCCGCGTCGGTTGAGCATGAGGTCCATTCCCGTGAATTCGGTGAGGACCGCGGCGACCTGGCCGGACGGCAGGGGCAGCCCGTCGACGGGCTCCGCCTGCGCTGTCTGCCCCGGCCCGGTGAACCCGAGGTCCTCGATGGTCACGACACGGCCGAGTCGCTCGGTGAACAGGGACGCCAGCACCTTGGGCACCGGATCACGCGGAGTCTCCCCGGTGTCGATCCAGCGCCGCACCCGGGAGGTGTCCGTCGCCAACTGCGCGTACCCCATCGCTGCCGCCTGCCGGTTGACCAGCCGGGCGAGCTCGCCCTTCGACCATCCGGCAAGTGCGAAGAGGTCCGCGAGGCGCGCATTGGGTCCCTTTGTCACGTCAAGCCCCCAGGTTCTCGGCTGAGTTGACAGTAGCTCCCGTACGCACGAGTACGCCGGGCCCGAGAACATTCGCCAGGGTTCGCCAGGGTCCGCCAGATGGTGTGCCACCCGCGCCCGGGTGTCGTGTAGGAACGCGCCACCCCGGTCATCCGCCCGGCCCGCATTCCCCAGGGTGCTCAGGTCCGGACGGGCAGCCGGGGAGGCGCGGAAACCCCGTCGGCACACGAAGGGATCTCGCGCGCCCATGTATTCAGCATCATCCCCCGTGTCCGTGCAGCGTCGGCCGCGTGCGGCCCCGGTGCCCCCGCCCCGCGGAAGGGGACCGGCGGTGCTGGCCCCCGATCCGGCACGCGATCCCGCGCGGGCGCCGGGCCCGGTCGTCCCGCACCCCGGCGCCCGCATGGATCTCCGCGCGCCCAGCACCGTGTCCCCACCCGTCAGCGGGAGGCTGGACTTGTCCGGCCCGCAAGGCACCCGGCTCCGTGCCGCCATCTCCTCGATCCACCGGATCTGCCCGGAGTTCACCCCTGTCCAACTGCTCCGCAGGCGCGGGCGCTCGGTGCTGTTGGCCGGCACCGCCGGACGGAACACCGTCATCGCCAAGTGCCTGCTGGACCACTCCTCCGCTTGGGCCGAGCGCTTCCGGCACGAAATAGCGGCCTACCGTGCCTTCGTACGGCACCGTCCGCCGGTACGGACTCCGCGGCTGATCGCCGCCGACCCGGACGCCTGCACACTGGTGATCGAGCGGGTTCCGGGGCGGGTGGCGGCGGCTCAGCGACACCCGGTCGAGGCCCCGCCCCGGGCGGATCTGCGGGCGGTGATCGGCTGCTTCCGCCGGCTCAACGAGTGGGAGCCGCCACCATCGGCGTTCGAGCGCCCGCTCGACTACCCGGCGCGGCTGACCCGCTTCCACGAACAGGGCCTGCTGACCGACCGCGATCTGGGCGATCTGCAGAAGCTGCTGCACGGACTGGTGCAGTACCGCGGTCCGGGCGGCCGACGCGGGGTGCCCTGGCAGTTCTGCCACGGGGACGCCCTGCTGACCAACGTCATGCTGGGCCCGGCCGGCCCCTCGCTGGTCGACTGGGAGCACGCGGGCTGGTATCTGCCCGGCTACGACCTGGCCTCCCTGTGGGCGGCGCTGGGGGACGCGCCGCTGGCGCGCCGTCAGATCAGCCAGCTCGCCCAGGCAGCCGGTCCGGCGGCACGGGACGCCTTCCTGGTGAATCTGATGCTCATCCTCACCCGGGAGATCCGCACCTACGAGGCGGCCGTGCAGCGCACCATGCGGGCTCCCTCGCCGCAGGTCGCGGCGGAGGCTGCCGCGGCGGTCCGGGCGGGCGGCATTCCGACGGGCGAGGAACAGCGGCTGTTGCTGCGCAGGCTGCACGACGACTGCGCCACGGCGCGGCGGGCCGTGCGCGCGGCGGTCGGCACCCGCTGAACCGGCGGCCGAGGGGGCCGTTCGGGTCATCCGGCCGGAGCGGCGCCGGGACGCGGGGGCGCCCCGGGGCTTCACCGGTCTGCACCGGTGACACCCCGGGCGCGGACGCCCAGCCGGGCCCGGAACGACGGGCGAGGACGGGTTCGGTGGTGTGGCGTCGAACTGACAGCCGCGCGGAATGATTGACGGATCGTCGGCCAATGGGTACGTCTGAGGACTGCTCGCGTCCGTGACCTCACGGCGCACAGTCCGAGGAGGCGGCATTGCCACGATCCTTCCGTGACCCAGACAGCGCACCCGCCGACGACAGCAGTGCCGGACGCGGTCGCCGCGGCGAAAGACGCACCGGCCGCCGCGGCTCCCGCTCCGCGGTCGTCGCCGCGGCGGCGGCCGCGCTGGTCGTCCCGCTGTTGACGGCGGGCAGCCCGGCGACGGCTGACCAGCCCGACGGCGGAACGCTCCAGCAGCAGTTCGCCGCTGCCGCGGACCGCTACCACGTGCCCGAGAAGGTCCTGCTCGGCGTCTCGTACCTGCAGTCGCGCTGGAATGCGCACCAGGGGGCACCCAGTGTCTCCGGCGGGTACGGGCCGATGCATCTCACCGACGCGCGCACGGCCCTGGCCTCCTCCCGCACGCAGGGCCGCACCTCCGGCGAGGACGCCCGCGGTGACAGCGCCCGCCCGCTCCGCTCCACCGCGCTGCCCGCTCGTCCGCAGCCGACGGGAAAGCTCCCGGCGCGGCTGCGGACGCTGGCGCGTGCCGCCGAGCTGACCGGGCTCGACGCGGCCCGGCTGCGCTCCTCCACGGAAGCCAATCTGCGCGGCGGCGCCGCCCTTCTCGCGGACGCGCAGCGACGGCTCGGCCACCCGCTGAGCGCCGATCCGGAGGACTGGTACGAGGCCGTGGCCGCCTATCCGGGCGGCGGGCGTGGCGAGCCGAGCGCCACGGCGTTCGCCGACGACGTGTTCGACGTGCTGCGCACGGGTGAGAGCCGGACCACCGACACCGGCGCCGCCGTCACCCTCCGGGCCACACCCGAGCTGCGCTCCCCGCAGGCGTCCGACCGGGCACGCCGTCCCCGGGGCAGGGTGGAGTGCCCGCGGAGCGTGGACTGCGAGTGGTATCCGGCGGCGTACGAGAAGTGGACGGACGACTCCGGCACCGAGGACTACGGCAACCACGACAAGGCGCGGCGCCCCGGGTCGCAGAAGATCGACTACATCGTCGTCCACGACACCGAGGGGACGTACGAAACGACACTGGGCCTGGTGACCAACCCGAAGTACGTCTCGTGGAACTACACGCTCAGGTCGTCCGACGGGCACGTGGCGCAGCATGTGCGGGCCAAGGACGCCGCCTGGCACGCGGGCAACTGGTACGTGAACTCCAAGTCCGTCGGCCTGGAGCACGAGGGATTCCTGACCGACCCGGACGCCTGGTACACCGAGGCGATGTACCGCAGTTCGGCGCGCCTGGTGAAGTACCTCGCCAGGCGGTACGACATCCCGCTGGACCGCCAGCACATCCTCGGCCACGACAACGTGCCCGGTCCGACCGCCTCCAGCGTCCCCGGCATGCACACCGATCCCGGTCCCTACTGGGACTGGCAGCACTACTTCACGCTGATGGGCAAGCCCTTCACGCCCAAGGCCGGCCCGCGGTCGGGCGTGGTGACGATCCGGCCCGACTACGACGAGCACAAGCCGCTCTACACCGGCTGCGAGGGCGCGGCCAAGCCCTGCCCCGAGCACGGTTCGTCCGCGGTCCGGCTGCACCAGGCGCCGGACACGTCCTCGCCGCTGGTCGAGGACGTCGGGCTGCGGCCCGACGGCTCACCGTCGACCACCGGGGTCAACGACACCGGCGCCCGTGCCACCACAGGCCAGCAGTACGCGGTCGCCGGCCGGAAGGGCGACTGGACGGCCGTCTGGTATCTCGGCCAGAAGGCGTGGTTCCACGATCCCGCCGGCCGGCGCACCGCCGTACCCGGCCGGGGCACGGTGCTCACGCCCCGCGAAGGGCGTACGGAGATCCCGGTGTACGGCCGGGCCTACCCCGAGGCGGACGCCTTCCCTCAGGACGTACCGGTGCAGGCCCTCTCACCGCTGCCGTACAAGATCGCCGCGGGGCAGCGCTACGTCGCGGGGCTGAAGACTGCGGGCGAGTATCTGTACGCCGTCACCTATGACCCGGACGCGGAGAACTTCCAGGTGGTCCGGGGCAAGCAGCGGTACTACCAGATCCAGCTCGGCCACCGCGTCGCGTTCGTGAAGGCGGCGGACGTACGCGTGGTCCGCTGAGCGGACCACCCCGGAAGGCAGGCACCGTCTCCGGACCCGGAGGCGGTGCCGTCGGCCGCCGGGCCGGCGCCCGGGACGGCTACTGCTGGAACATCTCGGCGGGCAGCGGCTTGAGGAGCGCGTAGAGGTCGTTGGTGACGGGACGGTCCCAGCTCGCGATGGTGACCAGCACTCCGTCGCTGCGGTCGAACTGGACGCAGGAGATCCGGTCTTCGGAGAGCTTGACCCGGCGGACGATCAGCAGGTTGTCCTCGTGCATGACCGGGTCGTCCTCGGTGCTGACGACCTCGATGTGCTCGTCGTTCTCCAGCGCGGCCAGAAGCTGCACCACCTCGAAGGGTGCCTCGTTGTCGGCGACCTCACGCGCCGGGGAGCCCTCCGGGAGATTCCCGATGATCATCGCCGGGCCGCGGCCGCCGAACAGGTCGTACCGCAGGAAGACGCCCTGGCAGGTGCCGTCCGGGGCGGGCAGCAGTCCCGCGCCGAGATTCCCCGGCCAGTCGGACGGGTCCATGGCCAGGACATCGAAGTCCGGGCCCGCGGGCACGGCGGCGCTGCGGCGGCGGAGGAACGACATGCCGCAATAATACGTGTCCCTCGACGGTCGCCCTCGGTCAGTGCCCCGCCACCCGCATGGTGAGGGCATTCCCGGCGGCGGGGCGTCCGCACGAGGCGCTGCGCGGGCGGGCAGCAGGTCGGCAGGCACTTCCCGGTGCCGGAGACGGGCAAGGCGGGCGGGGCGGGCAGGGTGCAGGTGGTGGACGAGGGTCAGGTGCTCACCGTGTGCCCCTGTGCGCTCGCGCTCCGCGGTGCCCTGCCGCAGCGGCGGCCGGACATCCGGTCCGGCGCGGTGCAGCGGTCCGGGCGCGGGCGGAGGGGGACCGGGGAGCCGCACCCCCGCCGATCGTCGGCCCGGGCGCTCCGCCCGCTGCGCGCATCCGGGCAGCGCCCGCTGCCCTGTGCGGCGGCGCGGGCAGCGGTCCCGCGGCCGGGGCCTCACGTCAGGTCGAACTCGCCCTCGCGCGCCCCGCGGACGAAGGCGCGCCACTCCCCCGGGTCGAAGATGAGCGCGGGCTTGTCGGGCTGGCGGCCGTGCCGCATCGCCACGAACCCCTCGACGAAGGCGATCTCGACATCGCCGGTGCCCCGGCTGCTCGACTGCCACTGCGCCCGGCTGAGGTCGAGTTCGGGCTGCCTGATGGTGCTGTCGGCCACGCTGGTGCTCCTCCCGGTCGTCGTACCGCCGGCGTCACCCTAACCAGCGGCGCGGTCGCCGGGACAGGGCGCGGCAGCGGGAAATCGGAGGGCGGGCGACTCCTCCCGCGCCGGGGCGGCGGCGGACCCGGCGCGGCGAGACGGCGCCCTGCCCGCGAAGAGGGCGGTCTGGCCCGGTGGCTCCTGCGGAGGCGCACGCACCCGCGCGCCCCGGAACGGCTGAGCCGCACCGGCTGCCCGGAGGCGGGCGCTTCGGGCAGCTCAGGATTCGGCGAGGAAGTCCAGCACCGCCCTGGTGAACTCCATGGGGCGGGTCTCGTGGACGAGATGACCCGCGCCGTCGATGGTCACGACGCGTGCGTCGGGCATCCGGTCTGCCATCAGGTGCAGGTCCTGCTGCGGGAGATGGCTGCCGTTGCCGCCGCCCACCAGCAGGGTGGGGGCCGTGACGGCCGGGAGCCGGTCCCACCACCGCGGGTCGGGATCGTTGCGCTGCCGCGTCCACTGGACCACGACGTCCCAGTCGAAGAGCGCGGGCTCCTCCGGTGGTTCGGGCACCTCCCGCGGCGGCCGGACCGGCCGCATGGCGGTGGTCTCCTCCAGGACGAGGCGGTCCACGCGGGCGGGGTGTTCCTGCGCGAACAGGTAGGCGACCACAGAGCCGAAGGAGTGTCCGACGAGAATCACCCTGTCGATGCCCAGCACATCCAGGAACCCGCGCAGGTCGCCGA
The DNA here is from genome assembly GCF_029351045.1 of Streptomyces sp. WMMB303. Lineage (NCBI taxonomy): Bacteria > Bacillati > Actinomycetota > Actinomycetes > Kitasatosporales > Streptomycetaceae > Streptomyces > Streptomyces sp. WMMB303. The sequence goes on from NZ_JARKIN010000001.1 coordinate 593,578, forward strand.
CGAAGTCGTCCATCGCGTAGCTGCCGGGCCGGTCGCTCTCTCCGTGGCCGCGCAGGTCGAGCGCGTGGACCGGATGCTCGCCGGCCAGCCCCGGGACGAGCGGGCCGCGCCAGTCCTCACCGTCCTCACCGAGGCAGTGCAGCAGCACGACGGGGACACCCTTGCCGCTGCCCCAGGACCGATAGCCGAGCCGGACTCCGTCGGTGTGCACCGTCCGCGTTCCGTTGTCGCTCATACGGGGGACCGTACTCCGTCACTCGTCCCGCTTGTCGAAGGGGCCGCGCCGGGTGTCGCCGGGCCGTGCGGCCAACTCGGACTTCCGGTAGGAGTAGCCGAAGTAGACGATCAGGCCGATGACGAACCACACCAGGAAGCGCACCCAGGTCTGCCAGTCGAGATAGGTGGTCAGCCAGATCGAGAAGATGACGCCGAGCGCCGGTGTGACGGGCATGCCCGGGACCCGGAAGGTGCGCGGCAGGTCCGGGCGCCGGTAGCGCAGGACGATGACCGCGACGCAGACCACGACGAAGGCCAGCAGGATGCCGATGTTGGTCAGTTCGGCGGCCTCCTGGATCGGCAGCAGGCCCGCGATGACGGCGGAGACGACGCCCACGATCCAGGTGACGCGGACCGGCACGTGGTGGACGGCGTCGGTCTTGGCGAACCACTTGGGCAGCAGCCCGTCCCGGCTCATGGAGAACCACACCCGGGTGACGCCGAGCATGAAGGTGAACATGACGGTCAGGATGCCGATGATGGCGCCGACGGCGATGACGTCGGCGATGCCGCTCAGCCCCACGGACTTGAACGCGGTGGAGAAGCCGCTGTCGGGGTCGATGTCACGGTAGTTCTGCATACCGGTCAACACCAGGCTGACGGCCACGTACAGCACCATGGAGATGGCCAGCGAGTAGATGATCGCCTTGGGCATGTGTTTCTGAGCGTCGACCGACTCCTCGGCCGCCGTGCTCATCGCGTCGTAGCCGAAGACGGCGAAGAAGACCGTCGCCGCACCGGTGAAGGCACCCGAGACACCATAGGGGAAGAAGGGGTGCCAGTTGCCGGTCTTCACGTGGAAGACGCCGACGACGATCACCAGCAGCACCACCGCGACCTTGAGGCCCACGACGATCAGTTCGAAGCGGGCCGCGTTCTTGATGCCCCGGGTGAGCAGATAGGCGATCAGCAGACAGAGCACCGCTGCGAACAGATCGACGCGGTGCCCGGCACCGGTGCCGGGCGCCCCCAGCATCCACGCCGGCAGGTCGAGGCCCGTCTCGCCGAGCAGGAAGGAGAAGTACCCGGAGATGCCGATCGCCACCACCGCGACGATGGCCGTGTACTCCAGCAGCAGGTCCCAGCCGATGAACCAGCCGCCGAGTTCGCCCAGCACCGCGTAGCCGTAGGTGTAGGCGGAGCCCGCCTTCGGGATGAGCCCGGCGAACTCGGCGTAGGAGAGGGCCGCGCAGGCGCTGGCCAGCCCGGCCACCAGGAACGAGATCAGTACGGCGGGACCCGCCTTGCCGTTGGCGACCGTTCCGGCGAGGCTGAAGACGCCGGCCCCGATGATGCCGCCGACTCCGATCGCGGTCAGGTGCCGCAGGCCGAGGGTGCGGGAGAGCTGCTGTCCGGCTCCGCCCTCGGTCTGTTCGATGTGCTCGATCGGTTTACGGCGCAGTACGCCTTCGCCGCTCCAGAGCCCGGCCATGGGTCCTCCTGACATCGATGCGTGTGACGGCGGCCCCGCGGACGCTGCCCACGACGCCCCGTCAGCATCATGGCCGTGCCGGGAAGGGGGGAAAAGCGGCCACGAGGTCCGCGGAGGCCACCGCTCCCAGACGTACCCGTCTGGCCCTGCGCGGCAGCCGCCGGTCACGGCCGTCGCGTCCGGTCCGCCCGGTACGGCTCCCGCAGCCTGCGCGTGAAGTGCTTGCCGTTGGGGTCGCGGGGCAGCTCCTCGATGAAGTCCACCGCCGCGGGGCACTTGTAGCCCGCGAGCCGCCCGGCGCAGTGCGCCAGGATCGCGGCGGCCGTCTCCGGGCCGGGCCGGTGACCCGGTGCGGCCTCGCAGAACGGCCTTGACCTGCTCGCCCCGGACCTCGTACGGCACGCCGAAGGCGGTGGCGTCAGGTCCGGCCGCGGGCGCCGCCCGGTCACCGGCACCCGTACGCGGCCCCTTCGACGCCCGCACCGGTCAGCGTGCGCCCGCGGTCAGCACCCGCGCGCCAGTTCGCGGTAGACCTCGTCCGCCTCCGAGCGGCGGCCCAGCCGCTCCAGGCAGTGCGCCTCCTCGTTCCGGCTGGCCACCGTCGCCGGGTCGGCTGAGCCGAGCGCCTGTTCGCGCACAAAGGCGAGTTGCCGGTGCACCTCCAGCGCCTCCTCCCAGCGACCGAGCCGGCCCAGTGCGTGCCCGAGTTCGTGCCGGACGGCGAGCGTGTCCGGATGGTCGGGGCCCAGCACTCCGGCACAGTCGGCAGCGGTGCGGGCGTACTCCTCCAGCGCTTCCGGATGACGTCCCGACCGGGCCAGTGCGGTGCCGGTCTCGTGCCGGCTCGCGAGCGTGTCCGGGTGGTAGGACCCGAGCAGCAGCTCACGCTCGGCGGCGACCGCGCGGTGCACCTCGTACGCCTCCTCCCAACGACCGGCCCGGCCCAGCCGCAGTCCCGCGTCGCGCCTGTCCGCCAGGTCGGCGAGCCGCTCCCGCGGCGGAGCGCCCTGCGCGGGGATGCGCGCCGGAGCCGGGCGGGCGGCCGCGTGGGTGCGATCCGCGGCGGCGCACGCCTCGGGCGCCCGTGCGACGCCCCACGACGCCACCGGTTCCCGGAGAGCGGGCCCTGCGGGGGCGGCAAGCGCCCCGTCCGGCGGCGCGCCTGCCCGACGGCGGCCGGCGGCCGGCAGGCCGGCGTCCATCCCGCGCGTCCACGGCGGCATCCACAGCGGCGCGATCCCGGCGACCGCGGCCGGTGCGACCGCTGCGCCGGGGTAGGCCGCGCCCCACACCCCCGCCCGCGCAGCGGGCGGATGAGCGCGGGCGGCGGCGAGTTCGCCCGCCAGCCCGGCTGCGGCATCCGGCCGGTCGTCCGGCGCCTTGGCCAGCAGCCGCAGGATCGCGGTCGCCAGTGGCGGGGGCAGGTCGGGGCGGTGAGCGCGCGGCGGTACGGGCGGCGTGTCCCGGTGGCCGACGAGCACCGCCCAGGGGTCGCCGCCCTCGAACGGGGGCGAGCCGGTGGCGATCTCGTAGAGGACGCAGCCGAACGAGTAGAGGTCGCTGCGGTGGTCGACGGCGGAGTCCGCGATCTGCTCGGGTGACATGTAGTGCGGGGTGCCCATGGCCATGCCGGTGCCGGAGATCCGGGCGGTGAAACCGATGTCGTGTGCCAGCCGGGCGATACCGAAGTCGCAGATCTTCACGGTCCCGTCCTCGGACCGCATGACGTTGGCCGGTTTCAGGTCCCGGTGCACGACGCCCTGGGCATGGGTGTACGCGAGGGCCGCCGCGACCTGTTCGGCCACGTCGAGTACCTCCGCCAAAGGGAGCGGCTGCCCTTTGTTGTCCGCCAGCAGCTGGCTGAGGTTGCGGCCCTCCAGCAACTCCATGACGAGGTAGAGCAGTCCGTCGTCGTCCCCGAAGTCGTGCACGACCGTCACCCCGCGGTGCTGGAGCGAGGCGGCGACCCGCGCCTCCCGCCGGAAGCGTTCCCGCAGGACGCGCTGGAATCCCGCGTCCTCACGCCGCGCCGGCGGCTTCAGACACTTGACGGCCACGCGTCTGCCCAGCGACTCGTCGCGTGCCCGCCACACTTCGCCCATACCGCCGCGCCCCACAAGATCGAGCAGCCGGTACCGGCCATGGATCAGGGTGCTCTGCGCCATCCCCGTCTCTCGCCCCCGTCGTTGCCGCGTTCTTCCCTCCCCTGTCTGTCCAGTATGGCTGCCTCGTTCCTGCGTGTGTATGCCAACCGATGACGAGGTGTACGCGTTTGACTGGTTCGATGCGTTACTGATGTATACAGACGTTTTCGGTGTCGCGCCTGGGTCGGGGGTTTCCTGCCCCCCGTCGCCGCGCGGGGCACCGGACTCGGCGCGGGCGGCGGTCAGTCGGGCTTCGGACGCGGCGCCAGCCAGGCCAGCGCGGCGGTCACCAGGGCCCGTACCCCGGTGTCGAGGGTGGGCTGGACGACGGGAGCGAAGCGCGGACTGTGGTTGCCGGGGATGTCCTGGTCGACGGTTCCGGCACGCTCCGCCTTGCGGTAGGCGGCCGGGTCGGTGCCGCCCAGCCCCCAGTACGTGGCGGGACAGCCGAGACCTGCGGGCAGCTCACCGAAGTCCTCGCTGGCCGACAGCGGGCCCGTGGTCCGGGCACGCTCTCCGAAGTAGCCGCCGAAGGCGCTCGCGACCCGCTCGGTGGCCTCCACGTCGTTCTCGGTCACGGAGAACGCGCCGATCGTCTCGAACTCCGCGGCCTCCGCGCCCGATGCGGCGCACTCGCCCGCGATGATCCGGCGTACCGCGGCCAGCACCCGGGCGCGGGTCTCCTCGCCGAACGTGCGGATGTTGAGCTGGATCTCGGCGCGGTCGGGAATGATGTTCGGCCCGCTGCCCGCGTGGATCGCCCCGACGGTCACCACGGCGGGCGTGGTCGCAGCGGTCTCCCGGGCGACGACCGTCTGCAGCCGGAGCACGGTCGAGGCGGCCAGCACCACCGGGTCCACGGCCCGTTCGGGCATGGAGCCGTGCGCGCCCCGCCCGCGGAAGGTGACCCGCAGACTGTCGGACGCGGCCATCATGACGCCGGGCCGGGTCAGCAGCGTCCCCGCCGGCGCCGGAAGCACGTGCTGGCCCAGCGCGACGTCCGGACGGGGGATCCGCCGGGCGAGTCCGTCGTCGATCATCGCCCGCGCTCCGGAACCGTTCTCCTCGTTGGGCTGGAAGAGGACGACCAGGGTGCCGCGCCATGCGTCGGTCCCGGCCGCCATCAGGCGCGCCGCACCCAGCAGGCAGATGACATGGACGTCGTGGCCGCAGGCGTGCATCACCGGCTGCTCCGCGCCGTCCGGGCCGCGGGCGGTGTCGGTCGAGGCGTAGGGCAGCCCGGTCTGCTCGCGCACCGGCAGTGCGTCCATGTCGGCACGGAGGAGAACGGTGGGGCCCGCCCCGTTGTGCAGCACGCCGAGGACGCCGGTCCCGCCGATCCCTTCGGTGACCTCGTAGTCGCACTCGTTCAGGGCCTGGGCGGCGTGGCCGGCCGTGCGGCGCTCCTGGAAACCGAGTTCGGGGTGCTGGTGGAGGTCCTTGTAGCGGAATTCGAGGCTGTCGCGGATGTCGGGCAGCCCGGTGAGCACCGCGTCCGCGGCGACAGTCGTGGGATCTTTCTCGGTCATACGGTCCTGGTCCTCCGGCGGTGGGGCGGCGGTTCGGGGCGCGGGCTTCCGCGTCGGCACCGGCCCCGGGCGCGCTGGTCACCGGACCCGCGGGCGGGGCAGGCGGTGCTCCCGCATCCGACGGAGCGCGGCGTCCCACGAGGCGGCGGTGTCACCAGTGGGCGCTTCCACCGGGAGCAGGCCGTCGACACGACCCGTTCAGGGGCGTTAGCGGATGAATCACCCACTTGCCAGCTTCATACGATACGTCCTTTCTGTGAAGCTGGTGACACTCATGGTGATCGTCCCCTACATCAGGAGTACTGGTGATTCTCTCGATCTCGGGCGTCGTACTGCTTGGCTTGATCGTCTTCCTGTTCTTCCGCAAGGACAATCTCAAGGTCTCCCACGCGCTGGTGTGCGCACTCTTCGGCTTCTACCTGGCGGGCACCGCCATGGCGCCCAGCATCAAGGCGGGCGGCGAGAGCCTGGCCGGCCTGCTGGGCGGCCTCAAGTTCTAGTCGCCCGGCCACCGGTCGCACGGCGGCCGTGCCGAACGACGGCGGCCCGGGCGGCAGCAAGCCGGGCGTGGCGGAGGCCCGACGGTCCGGGAGGCCGACGGGCCTGAGCAGCAGTCAGCGGGCCGGGAGGAGCCGGGTGTGGGGCGGTGGGCGGTACCGTCACGGCGGCACGCACGCGAAGCCGTGCGTGCCGGTACCGACGGAGCGCTCGACGTGCTGCATCCGCTGCTCGTGCTCGGCAGGGGGGCCTGCCATCTGGCTGCGAAGGGCCGGAACTGGTGGCTGGGCACCCCACGGGAGCGGCGGGGCCCCACGATGCTGGCCGTCGCCGCGTGCGGGGTCCTGCTCTGGCTGCTGCCCTACGGGCCGTTCCTGGCCGGGTTCGCGCTGCTGGGCTCGACCGCCTGGTACGGGAGGCGGCAGGCGGGACCCGCACCGCCTCGTGCGGCTCCCACGGACACGCAGCGGGCGCGACTGCAGGCGCTGTACGAGGCACTGGTGCCGTACCTCGCGCCGCCGGGCGCCGCGCCGGGGGAGCCGCTGTACGCGTCCGACGGCGGATGGGAGCGCGCGTTCGAGGAGTTCGCCTTCCGGGACGGGCGGATCAGCGGCCTGCTGCTGCGCTATCCGACCTCGTTCCGCGACAGCGAACCCGCCGAGCGGCTGCGGCTCGAACGCCTGCTGGCCGCCAAGACGGGCCGCGGTCGCGAGTACCGCTTCTGCTGGGACGAGGAGTGCAACCTGCTGGAGATGACGGCACTGGAACCGCTGCCCGGCGGAATCCGCGCCCAGCCGTTCGAGACCGCACCCGACGAGGCCGTCCTCGGCTTCACGGACGGCGACGAGACCAGCCGGACGCTACCCGCCCACTTCCCGGGCGAGGACCGGGCCGACGAGGTACCGGCAGCGGTCTGGCGCACCGGGTCCCGCTCGACCGAGCCGCACCTGCTGGCCGTCGGCACGCCCGGGGCCGGCACCAGCACGCTGCTGCGCTCACTCGCTCTCCAGGCGCTCGGCCACGGCGAGGTGCTGCTGGTGGACGGCGACGGGGGCGGCGGGTTCGCCGCCTTCGCGGCACGGCGCGGGGTGCTGGGAGTGGAGTCCACCCTGCCGGGCGCGCTCGCGGCGCTGGAGTGGGCCGCGCGCGAGACGGAACGGCGGCTCCTGGCCGCGAGCCGCTCGCGGCAGCACGGTACGCGCTCCCCGGGGGAGGCGCCCCTGCCGCTGTGCGTGCTGGTGGACCGGCCCGCCCTGCTCAGCCACCTCGCCCGCTCCCGGGGCCTGGCCGACCCGCAGGAACTGCTGCGGACCCCGCTGCGCCACGGCCGCGCCGCGGGGGTGACCGTGGCGGTCGCCGAACAGTTCGACGGACTGGACGAGCTGACCGAAGCGGTCCTCGCCGGTACTCGCGCCCGGGTGGTGCTGGGCGCCGTCACCCCCGGACAGGCGGGAAGCGTGCTGGGGCGGGCACCGCAGACGGGACCGGCCGCCGAGGTGCCGCGGGGCCGGGGCTTCGCCCGGCTGGGCGACGGACCGGTGCTGCGGCTGCAGGTGCCCGCGACCCCCGACCCGGGGGACGAGAGCGCGGACGAGGCCGAGCGGACCGCCGTCCGGGAACTGCTCCCGGCCTCGGTGCGTAGCCCCCACCCCGCGGCGGCTGCCGAGGTGGCGGCCGCCGCGCACGACGCACCGCGGGGCCCCGCCGGGCCGGTACCGTAGCTCCGGCGGATCCCGGAGCACGGGAGGCAGCCTGCCGAGGGGTCGTCAGGCCACGTAGGAGCGCGGTACGTCGGAGGGGGTGGGCGCCCCGGAGCGCACCAGTTCGGCGGCGGCCGCCAGCCGCGAGGCCGCCTCCCGGGCCAGTGGTTCGGCAATGGTGAAGGGCAGCCGCACGAATCCCTCGAAGGCACCGTCCACCCCGAACCGCGGCCCGGAGGGCACCCGTACTCCGAGCCGTTCACCGACCTCGGCGATCCGGGACCCGGAGAGGCCGCCGGTACGCACCCACAGGGTGAGGCCCCCGTGCGGGACGGCGAACTCCCAGTCGGGCAGATGGTCGCGCAGGGCGGCCGTCAGCGACTCGCGGTTCTCCCGGGCCCGGGCCCGGCGCTCGGTGACCGCCTGCTCCCAGCCCGCACCGTTCAGCAGCTCGGCCACGGCGAGCTGTTCGAGGACGGGGCTGCCCAGGTCGACGTAGGCGCGCGCGGCGGTGAGGCCGCGGATCACCTCGGGTGCGGCCCGGATCCAGCCGATCCGCATCCCGGCCCAGATGGACTTGCTCACGGAGCCGACCGTGATGACGGCCGAGCCGCCCGGGTCGAAGGCAGCCATCGGCCGCGGCATCTCCAGACCCGGGGAGCCGGTGCTCGGCGTACCGGTGGCGCCGGGTGGACCCAGCGGCAGGTCGGCCATGGTCTCGTCGGCGATCAGCACCGTCCCCGAGGCGCGGGCCGCCGCGACCAGTTCGCGGCGCTGTTCGGTACCGGCCAGCGCCCCGGTGGGGTTGTGGAAGTCGGCGACGACGTACGCGAGCCGGGGTGCGGACTCCCGCAGTGTGCGGTGCCAGGCGGGCAGATCCCAGCCCGCCAGGTCGTCGGCCATGGGGACCGGGACGAGGCGGCCGCCGGTCTCGCGCAGGAGTTGCAGGACGTTGGCGTACGAGGGGTGCTCGACGGCGATGCGCTCGCCGCGCGGCACCAGCATCCGGGTCAGGGCACCGACCCCGCCCAGCGCGCCGGTGGTGACCATGATCTGCTGCGGCATCGTGGGCACGCCGAGTGCGGTGTAGCGCTCGGCGAGCGCCTCGCGGAGCACGGGCAGTCCGGCCGGGTAGTCGCCGTGGGTGTGCGCGTACGGCGGGAGCGCCTCCAGGGCGCTGCCGAACGCCTCGTTCATGACCGGCTGGGCGGGCAGCGCGGCACAGCCCAGGTCGATGACGGTGCCCTCGTTCTCCGGCGGCAGCGGGTGGAGGCCGCGGGTGGGCAGCGGGTTGCCCGCGGGGACGGTCGTCCAGCTGCCCGAGCCGCGGCGGGACTCCAGGAATCCGTCCGAGCGCAGCGCCTCGAAGGCGGCGGCCACGGTGGTGCGGCTGACCGAGAGGGCCGCGGCCAGTTCCCGCTCGGCGGGCAACCGGGTGGCGACGGGGATGCGCCCCTCCAGGACGAGCATCCGCAGTCCCTCGGCCAGGGATCGATAGGCGGGCAGCTTCCGGGCCGCGGGTGCCGGGTGCGCGCCGATGCCCCCGACCCGGACTCCGGCGGTGCCTGCCGGGTCCGCCGCGGCCGCGTGCGGCCGGGCCGCTCCGGGGCCCTCCTGTCGCACGCTGTGCTGCGAACCGAGGAGCCGCGCGAGCTGAGCGGCCCCCACAGCGGAGTTCCAGTGCGCCATCTTGCGGTCCACCTCTCCTGGATTGGCCGTTCAAATGGCCTGCTTCCATGCCACAGAGTGCCACGAGACGGTCCAATGACACGAGAAGGGGTAGTCCTTTGTCCCATTCGAGGGGTTCTGACAGGCATCTGGTCCGCCGGCTCACCCAGCTCTACGTGGGCCTGGTGCTGTACGGGGCGAGTGCGGCACTGATGGTGCGCGCCGGGCTGGGGCTGGACCCCTGGGACGTCCTCCACCAGGGCGTCGCCGAGCACACCGGACTGTCCATCGGCACCGTGGCGATCCTCGCCGGGGCGGCGGTGCTGCTGCTGTGGTGGCCCCTGCGCGAACGCCCGGGTCTGGGCACCGTCTCCAACGTCTTTCTGGTGGGCCTGTCCATGGACGCCACGCTCTGGCTCCTCCCGCACCCCGAGGCACTGGCCTACCGGATCCCGCTCCTGGTGGGCGGCGTGGTGCTGAACGGCGCCGCGACCGGCCTCTACATCTCGGCCCGGTTCGGACCGGGACCGCGCGACGGGCTGATGACCGGGCTGCACAAGGTGACCGGCCGCTCGATCCGGCTGGTGCGGACGGCGATCGAGAGCGTGGTCCTGGTTCTCGGTATCCTGCTGGGCGGCTCGGCCGGTGCGGGCACCGTGCTGTACGCGCTGGCGATCGGCCCCCTCGCGCAGTTCTTCCTGCGCCTCTTCGCCGTGCCGGGCGGCGCCGGAGGCTCGCACGTGGTGACCGGCGGCGGCCGGAAGGGAGCACGCGGCGGCGCACCGGTGGACCGCAGGCGGTGAACCGCCGACGACGGACGGGCGCGACTGCGGCGATACTGCCGGGGTGACGAGAGCGAGAGATCCCCGCGGCCGCCCCGGCCACCCCTTCCTGGACTCGGCAGTGCCGCTGGCCTTCGCGCACCGCGGCGGTGCGGCGGCCGGCCTGGAGAATACCCACGCGGCCTTCTCCCGCGCGGCGGAGCTGGGCTACCGCTACCTGGAGACGGACGTGCACACCACGGCGGACGGCGCCCTGGTGGCCTTCCACGACACCACCCTGGATCGCACCACCGGCAGCGGCGGCCGCCTCGCGGAGCTCAGCTGGGCCGAGGTGAGCCGGGCACGCGTGGCCGGGCGCGAGCCGGTCCCGCTCTTCGCCGACCTGCTGCGCTCGTTCCCCCGAGCACGCTGGAACATCGACGTGAAGTCCGACGACGCGCTCGTCCCGCTGCTGGAGCTGCTGGCTGCCGAGGACGCCTGGGACCGGGTGTGCGTGGGCGCGTTCGCCGAGGCGCGGGTGGCGCGGGCGCGGGCGCTGGCGGGGCCGCGGCTGCTGACCTCGCTGGGCACCGGCGGTGTGCTCGCGCTGCGGCTGCGCTCCCGTCGGCTGCCCTGGCGGCTGCCGTCCGGCGCAGGATGCGCACAGGTACCCGAACGGCACGGGCCGGTCCGCGTGGTGGACCGCGCCTTCGTACGCGCGGCGCACGCACGGGGACTGCGGGTGCACGTCTGGACGGTCAACGATCCCGTCCGGGCCGCGGCGCTGCTGGACCTGGGCGTGGACGGGATCATGACCGACGAACTGGAGATGCTGCGCGAGGTGCTGGACGCGCGGGGCTCCTGGCCCCCGGACTGAACCGCCACCCGGACGGCACCGGCCCGCCCCCCCTCCGGCGGCGCACCGGACCGCCGAGGGCGGGCTGTAGTCTCCCGGCACCGGCTGCGCAGGCGCTCGGCTCCGGCGCGGCCGGTCAGGAACCCGCGCAGCGGGCCGACGGGGAGGAACGGGGATGGGAACGGTCGCACCGGACGCGCCGCGGGCGCCGCAGGAGGGCGCGGGATCCGGGGAGCGGACCCCGCTCGGCGAGCGCCGCCGCGAACAGCGCGGCTGGTACTTCTACGACTGGGCGAACTCCGTCTTCTCCACGAGTGTGCTCACCGTCTTCCTCGGTCCGTATCTGACCTCGGTCACCGAGGCCGCCGCGGACGCGGACGGCTATGTGCACCCGCTGGGCATCCCGGTGCGGGCGGGGTCCTTCTTCCCCTACGCGGTCTCGGCCTCCGTACTGCTGTCGGTACTGGTGATGCCGCTGGCGGCGGCCTTCGCCGACCGCACGGGGCGCAAGAAGCCGCTGCTGGGCGTCGCGGCCTATCTGGGCGCCGGGGCGACCACCGGGATGTACTTCCTGGACGGCGACCGGTATCTGCTGGGCGGCGTGCTGCTGGTGGTGGCGAACGTCAGCTACGCGGTCTCCATCGTGCTCTACCACGCCTTCCTGCCGCAGATAGCCCCGCCCGAGGAACGCGACGCGGTCTCCTCGCGCGGCTGGGCCTTCGGTTACGGGTCGGGCGCGCTGGTCCTGGTCGCGAATCTCGGGCTGTTCCTGGGGCACGAGGCGCTGGGTGTCGCGGAGTCGACGGCGGTGCGGATCTGCCTGTCCTCGGCCGGAGTGTGGTGGGCCGTGTTCACGGTCGTACCGCTGCTGCGGCTGCGGGAGCGCCCGGCGGCTCGCCCGACGGCGGGATCCGGGCGACGCACCGGGCCCGGTCAGGGGTTCCGCCAGCTGGCCGGAACGTTCCGCCAGTTGCGCCGCTATCCGCTCACGCTGCTGTTCCTGCTGGCCTACCTGCTCTACAACGACGGCATCCAGACGGTGATCACCCAGGCGTCGGTCTACGGCTCGGAAGCGCTGGGCCTGGACCAGACGACGCTGATCGGCGCCATCCTGCTGGTGCAGGTCCTGGCGGTGGCGGGCGCGCTGCTGCTGGGCAGGCTCGCCGCCCGCTACGGGGCCAAGCGCACCATTCTGGGGTCCCTGGTGGCGTGGACCGCGACCGTGAGCGCGGGGTACTTCCTGCCGCGGGAGGATCCGCTGTGGTTCTACGCGCTGGCGGTGGGCATCGGCCTGGTGCTGGGCGGCAGCCAGGCACTGTCCCGCTCGCTCTTCTCGCACCTGGTACCGGCCGGCAAGGAGGCGGAGTACTTCGCGCTGTACGAGATCAGCGACCGCGGCACCAGTTGGCTGGGACCGCTGGTGTTCGGACTGGCCTACCAGCTCTCGGGGGATTACCGGAACGCGATCCTGTCGCTGGTGGTCTTCTTCGCACTCGGTTTCGTACTGCTGCTGCGGGTACCCGTACAGCGAGCGGCGGCGGCAGTGGGCAACGTCGCTCCGGATCGGATTTAGACGTGTGGGTGCCGGACCGGTAGTGTACGCCTTTGGCCCACCGGGATGGACCGATACTGCGCGCCGAAGAGATGCGAACAGTGGGTGACATCTTCTGCCAATTGTGACAAACCGGTCACCGACGGGTACCGCAGATCAACGAAGCGGCGGCACGAAGCAGCGGCGCGCAGCCTTCCCTCAGGTTGGAGGTGCGTGAAGGGTGGGCGATCTCCCGATTGCGGGAATCTTCACCAGCAGCCGGACGTTGACCGGATGACGACGACAGCGACACCTGTCCTGTGGGCGACCAGCCCGGGAGGCACGAATTCATGAGTGAGCGAGCTCTTCGCGGCACGCGACTCGTGGTGACCAGCTACGAGACCGACCGCGGCATCGACCTGGCCCCGCGCCAGGCCGTGGAGTACGCATGCCAGAACGGACATCGTTTCGAGATGCCGTTCTCGGTAGAGGCCGAGATTCCGTCCGAGTGGGAGTGCAAGGTGTGCGGTGCACAGGCGCTCCTGGTGGACGGCGAGGGTCCGGAGGAGAAGAAGGGCAAGCCCGCGCGCACGCACTGGGACATGCTCATGGAGCGGCGCACCCGTGAGGAACTCGAGGAAGTCCTCGCCGAGCGGCTCGCCGTACTGCGCTCCGGCACCATGAACCTCGCGGTGCACCCCCGCGACGACGGCGGAAACAAGCGCAAGTCCGCCTGACAACCCTGCGCTCCCGGCGTTACGGAGCGCAGCAGGAGGGCCCCGGCCACGCAGTTCACAGCGTGACCGGGGCCCTCTTGCGCGCTCACCGACTCCTCCGGGACAGCAGCCCGGGCGCCCCGCCCGTGCCACCGAGCTCTTCCGGCGTGCCCGGCAGTCGTGTCCCGCAAGCCCGCAAGCCACCGGCGCACGGCTCCGCGACCGGGGCCCGGCGAGCGGCGCTCAGCCTCCGCCCTGACCGCCCTCGCGCCCCTGCGGGTCGTCGTCGCGGACGACCTCGCCCTGGACGACCTTGCCGTCCGGGCGGTGCATCCGCACCTGCTGCTCGGCCGTGCGCGCCTGCTGGTAGGCGTCGCCCAGGGTGCCCGGCGCGAAGCCGCTGCGGCGGTCCAGGGAGCGCTGCACCGCGCCACGCAGCAGCCTTCCCGTCGGCGGGAGAATCAGCAGCAGCCCGGCCGCATCCGAGACCAGCCCGGGAATCATCAGCAGCAGCCCGCCCAGCATGGTCGTCCCGTTACCGCCGCGGCTCTCCGCAGCGTCTTCGCGGGAGGGCTCGGCTCCGGTGCGGGCCTGCTCCTGGGCGCGCTGAACCGTCTCGGCGAGGTTGCGCCAGGCGCGGCGCCCGGCTCGCTTGATCACCACGGCGCCGAGCACGAAGCCGCCGGCCAGCACCAGGAAGACCGTGAACCCGCCGGCGGCCTGGCCGAGCAGGGTCAGCAGCCAGATTTCCAGAACCGCCCACAGCGCGACCGCCAGCGGCAGCAGAGTGCGGGTCCTCGGCCGGTTCCGCCGGGACCGGTGGCCTCCCTCGGAGCCTGTCCCGGCACCCGGGCCGCCGGCCGCACCGCCCGGTTCCTGCGGAAGTCCGTGGGGAAAGGGTGCGCGCGTCGTCATGCCTCCAGTGTGCCTGCTACCGCGTAGGCCCGGGATCAGCTCGGCGGGCGGCCGTCCCCACCGCCGTCCCTGCGGTGCTCGGCGCGGCCGAGGACCTTCTTGACCCGTCCCTCGACCCCCCAGGCGGCGATCCGCCAGAGCGCCTCGGCCATGATGTCCCGGCTCATCTTGGAGTCGCCGCGCTCGCGCTCGACGAAAGTGATCGGAACCTCCACCACGTGGTAGCCGGCGTGCACCGTGCGGCGGGTGAGGTCGACCTGGAAGCAGTAGCCCTGGGAGGCGATGGAATCCAGGCCGATGCCCTCCAGGGTCTCCTTGCGGAAGGCCCGGAAGCCCGCCGTCACATCGCGTACGTCGACGTCCAGGAGCAGCCGCGAGTAGGTGCTGGCGCCGCGGGAGAGGAACTCCCGGGACTTGGGCCAGTTGACGATCCGGCCGCCCGGCACCCAGCGCGAGCCGATCACCAGGTCGGCGCCGCCCAGCGCGGTCAGCAGCCGGGGCAGTTCCTCGGGCGGGTGGGAGCCGTCCGCGTCCATCTCGACCAGGACGCCGTAGCCGTTGTCGATGCCCCACCGGAAGCCCGCCAGATAGGCCGCGCCGAGCCCTTCCTTGCCCTTGCGGTGCAGGACGTGGACGTGGTCGTCCTCGGCCGCCAGTTCGTCGGCGATCTTCCCGGTGCCGTCGGGGCTGTTGTCGTCCGCGACGAGGACGTGCGCCTCGGGCACCGCCTCGCGCACCCGGGAGACGATCGGCCGGATGTTGTCGGCCTCGTCATAGGTCGGGATGATGACCAGGGCCGTTCCCAGCGGGCCGTACCGCCGTTGTCCGCCGTCCGTCACTGGTGCTGCCCCTCCGCTTGAGCCTGTCGGTCCTGCCTGTCGGTCCCGTCCCCGTCACCCGCCGCGTCCGGCGCGGTACGGGCCCGGGCACCGGTGCCGCCGCGTCCGCGGCCCAGGATCCAGGCCCCGGCGCAGGCGAGCACGCCCACGATAGCGATCACCCATTCGGGAGCGGCACCGACGCGGTCGGCGAGGGTGATCTCGTCGCGCAGCGGGAGCTTCCCGGTGAGCACGTCCTGGGTGAACTCGTCCGTCTGCTGCCGCACGGTGCCGTCGGGCGCGACGATGGCGCTGATGCCGCTGGTCGCCGCGGTGACCACGGCGCGGCCGTGCTCGACCGCGCGCAGCTTGGACATCGCCAGCTGCTGCTCGGGCTGCCCGGTCCGGCCGTAGGTGGCGTTGTTGGTCTGGACGACGAGCGCGCGGGCTCCGTCCTTGACGGTGTCCCGGGGGATCTCGTCGTAGGCGACCTCGAAGCAGATCACGTCGCCGAGGCGTGCGGGGCCGGTCTGCAGGACACCGGTGTGGTCGCCCGGATAGAAGTCGCGCGGCACCTGCTGGAGGCGGGTGATGACCTTGCTCAGCTGGTCGCGGAAGGGGACGTATTCGCCGAAGGGGACCGGGTGCTGCTTGGTGTAGGACGCGCCGGGCCCCTTCTCCGGGTCCCAGACGATGCCCTGGTTCTCGACGTAGCCCTCCTTGGTCGGGTGGTCGACGAGGGCACCCACCAGGACGGGGACGCCGACGGCCTTGACGGCCCGGTCGATGCGGTCGCCCGCCTCCGCATACTTGTAGGGGTCCAGGTCGGAGGAGTTCTCCGGCCAGATCACCAGGTCGGGCCGGGGCTCCTTGCCCTGCTCGATCCGCTCGGCCAGGTCGAGGGTCGCCTCGACATGGTTGTTGAGGATCTGCATCGGGCGGCCCAGGAAGTGCATGCCGGGCTGCTGGACGTTCCCCTGCACGACGGCGACCCGCACCGTGTCGGCCGCCTTCGTCGGCACCGGTACCGCGAGACCGGCCGCGGTGGCGGCGCAGGCGAGCGCGAGCGCGCCGAAGCAGGTGGCGTAGGCGCGGCCGGTGCGGGCCCCGGCGGACCGCAACTGCAGGCCCCGCAACACGACCGCGGCCAGCAGGGTGCCGGTCAGAGCCACCGCGAAGGACACCAGCGGGGCTCCGCCGAGCGCGGCCAGCGGGGTGTAGGGGGAGTCGGTGTTGGCGAAGGCCAGTCGTCCCCAGGAGAAGCCGCCGAACGGCAGCCGGTCGCGCAGGAATTCCTCGGTCAGCCACAGGCACGCGCCCCACAGGGGCCAGAGCGGCAGCCGCGCGGTGAGCGCCAGCCCCGCTCCGAGCCCGAGGACGAACAGGCTCTGCAGAAACGCGAGTCCGATGACCGCGTCCCAGCCGACGACGTGCAGCCACTTGAGCAGCACGATGAAGAAGGGCCAGCCGAACGCGAATCCGAGCCAGGCGCCCTGGCGGCCGGTCCGCCCGCGGGTGAGCAGGCTGAGCGCGGCGACGGCCAGCAGCGAGAGCGGCCAGATCCCGTAGGGCGGGAAGGCGAACGCCAGGGCGACACCGCCGAGTGCGGCCAGCGCGGACCGGCCGGCCTCACGCCGCGCGAGCGCGGCCAGTCGGCGCATCCGGCCCGGGCGGCCCTCCGGCTCCGGGGCCGCGCAGACGCCGGTCGGAACGTCACTGCCCGGGTCGGCTCCGCTCGCGCGCGTCGGCCCCTCCGGGGTGCCAGGCTGCGCGGCGGGTGCCGCCTTCCGCTCCCGGGAGCCGTCCGGGGCGGAGGCGGAGGTGGTGTCGGGGCCCGATGCCAAGGTCGCGGCCTTCCTAGCAGGTCGTGCGGTGGTGTGTGGTGACGGTACAACGCGCGGGGGGCTGCGCGGAGCGCGGGACCGTAAAGCGGCGGAAAAGCAGGAGAACACGGCCCGTGGGTACCGGGTACAGCACGGGACGGTAGCCGCCGCGTCGCGGAGCGTCACCGGCGGGCATGCGCGCCCCGGTTCGGGGCGCTGTCTGCGGATCGGGGCCCGGTGCCCTTCGGGCCGACCTGGGACCCGCTGGCTGCGGATCGTCCGAAAGCCGTTGTCTACTGAGCGTCCGGGCCCCGTCCCGGGTCACACCCGCCGACCGGCGGAAACCATCTGTCCCCGTGCCGCGGGCGCTGGACCTGGCTCGCAGTGGTGGTGCGCCGGTGCGGTACACCACCCCGTGGCCCAGCGGCGTTCGACGACAGCGCGGAAGCTCCCCGGTCGGACGTCCTGTGGTGGACGCCGCCGAACCTACCGGGCTCCGGGCAATCATTGTCAACAGCCGAGTTACCTGGGGTGTTTCGGTGAAATCCCAGGTCAGTGCGGAGACGACGGCGTCCCGGTGACCGGCGGAGGGGGTCTCGTTCGGCCGTATCGCCCTCCTCTATGTCACTCGTCCGGCCGTGCGTAGACCTCGCGTCCACCCACCACCGTCCGCAGGCAGACGGGGACTTGACCGCCCGGCGTCAGGTCGGGCAGCCCCGGCGTGCCGGAGCGCGGGTCGGTGGACCAGTTCGCGACGCGGGTGTCGGGGGCCTGGACGACCAGCGGACCGGTGCGCCAGAGCGCGTAGTCCGCCGGGGCGCCGGGGACCAGCACTCCGGCGTCGTCCGTACCGAGCGCACGCCAGCCGCCGCGGGTGTGCGCGGTGAAGGCCCCGCGTACGGAGATCCGGTGGTCGTGGGTGCGGTGGAAGGCCGCGGCGCGGACCGCCTCCCAGGGGCCGAGCGAGGTGACCGGACTGTCGGAGCCGAGCGCGAGCGGGACCCCGGCCCGCAGCAGCGCCGCGTAGGGGTTGAGCGTGGCGGCGCGCTCGGCCCCCAGACGGCGCGCGTACATACCGTCCGCTCCTCCCCAGGCCGCGTCGAACCCGGGCTGCACCGAGGCGGTGAGCGCGAGGTCCGCGAAATCCTCGATGGTGCGGGCGGTGAGCATCTCGGCGTGCTCGACACGGTGCCGGGCCGCGCGGACCCGGGCGACGCCCACCTTGTCGGCGGCGCGCCGCACTCCGTCGGTGACGGCCTGGACGGCCGCGTCCCCGATGGCGTGGAACCCGGCCTGGACCCCCGCCTCGGTACAGGCGGCGACGTGGACCGCCACCGCTTCGGCGTCCAGCAGGGCGCTGCCGCTGGTGTCCGGCGCGTCCGCATAGGGGGCGCACAGCCGCGCCGTGTGCGAGCCGAGGGACCCGTCGGCGAACAGGTCACCCGCGGCACCGACGGCGCCGAGTTCCCGGACGCGGGCGGCCTCCTTTGCCGAAGTGACGAGTTCGGCCCAGTACCCGTGCACGCGGGGACCGGGTTCCTCGGCGGCCAGCGCGAGCAGCCCGCGCAGATCCTCCTCGCCGGAGATGTCCGGGCCCGCGCACTCGTGCAGCGAGCCGATGCCGAGGGACGCGGCGCGGGCGCGGGCCGCACGCTGGGCCTCGGTGCGCTGCCGGGCGGTGAGCGTGCCGTGCGCCGCCTCCCGCACGGCATGGTGCGCGGCACCGGTCAGCGGGGCGTCGGGCCGGTAGCCCTCGAGGGTGGTGATGCCGGGGACCAGGTCCAGCATGGCCGTGCCGGCGAGCGCGGAGTGCACGTCGACCCGGGTCAGATACAGCGGACGTCCGCCGCTCGCCTCGTCGAGTTCGGCGCGGCTCGGATGGCGCTGCTCGGGCCAGGCGTGCGCGTCCCAGCCGGTGCCCAGCAGCACCCGGTCGTCCGGTCGCGCCCGCGCGTACGCGCGCACCCGGGACAGCGCGTCGGCCAGCGTGGGCGCTCCCGACAGGTCGAGCCCGGTCAGCGCGAGACCGGTCGCGGTGGTGTGCACGTGCGCGTCGGTGAAGGCCGGGGTGACCAGTGCGCCGTCGAGGTGCACCACCTCGTCGACGCCCTCGGCGAACGAGTCGGCGGCCCCTTCCGAGCCGACCCAGGCGATGCGGTCACCCTCGACGACCATCGCGGTCGCGAACGGGTCGGCGGGGCTGTGCACCTCGCCCTCGCGCAGCAGGACGGTACGGGGCCGGGAGGGGGTCGTGCGCTCGGTCATGGGAACAGTCTCCCGCTTTCCGACGGCTGCCCGGCGCGCGGGGGCGGAGAGCGTCTCCGGAGTGCCTGCCGGAAGGGGCGGGGGCTGTCTCCGGCGGGGTTTCGGCGGGTGACCGCCGCCCTCGGTCCGCCCTCGGCGGATTGCGGACCGGGGGCGGGTCAGATGCGGGGTGGACGCGCCTCGTAGGGGGTGGACAGCACGACGGTGGTGCGGGTGGAGACTCCCGCGAGGCTCCGGATCCTGGCCAGCAGGTGTTCCAGCTCGATCGGCGTGGCCACCCGCACCTTGAGGATGTAGTTCTCGTCTCCCGCCACGCTGTGGCACGCCTCGATCTCGGGTACGTCGGCGAGCCGGTCCGCGATGTCGTCGGGGGCGCTGGGATCGAAGGGTTTGACCGAGATGAACGCCGTCATCGGCAGGCCGACCGCCTCGGAGTCCACCAGTGCGGCATAGCCGCGGATGACCCCGCGCTGTTCGAGACGGCGCACCCGCTGGTGCACGGCCGAAGTGGACAGGCCGGTGGCCTTGCCCAGGTCGGTATAGCTCATCCGCCCGTCCTTGACGAGCAGTTCCACGATCTGACGGTCGAGTTCCTCCACAGCGGATCACCGTACTGCCCTCGCGCGCCCGCCGCAGCGGAAATAGCTCCGGCGCGCGCATACGGCGCACCGGGCCCGGTGGACGCCCCGCGGCGAATCTCCGAATGCTAAGTATGTGACCAAGGCCACACTTATGCATCCGCGTGCTCCCGTGCAGAGTGATTATGCGCGCGGCACGACGGGAAGTGCTTGCTGTGGCCGGAGCCCTGTCGCCCGGCCGTTCCATCAAGGGGGATCACATGCGCACGACGAAATCCGCCCAGTCCGCCCGCCCGCGAACCGCTCTCCGGAGCGAGACGCACCGCGACGAGGCGCGACCCGACGAAGCGGCCGCTCCCCCGGACGGCCCCGATACCCCCACCGACCCGTCCGGACCGGTCGCCGAGGACGAGATGTACGAAGGTCTCCGCGTCAAGTGCCCCGAATGCCACCAGGCGATCGCGGTGTTCGCGCAGGAGGAGAAGCTGCCGCGGCACGGGCTGTGCGCCTCCCCCTGGGACCCGTTCGGCCTGACGGTGTGCCAGGGATCCGGCCGCCCGGTGGGCGAGGCCGCGCCCTGGGACAGCGAGACCCGCGGCCGCGCGGTCAGCGAACTGCTCACGCTTCCCGAGGGGTTGGACTGGCGCACCCAGCCCTTCTCGCACGCGGGGCGCCCGGACCGCCGGCCGGTTCCGGTCGGCGCCGACTGATCGGCCGGGCCACCGCGGCACGGGCCGGCCCGGCACACGCCGCGCGGCTCGCGGGGCACGCCGGCAGACCCCGCTGCCGGGGCGACTTGACTTCCCGCTGAACGGCCGGTACGCCGCCGGTCGTCGGCATCTCGGCTGTCGAGCGCGCGGCAGGTCTGCACGGACGCCGGACGCGAACTGCACCACACCACCCGAGCGGTGCGGCCCGCACGCGGCGCGGCAGGGCGGGCACGGCACGGCAGCGCCGCGGGTCTCCAGCCCGGACGCACGCGGGCCGCCGGAGACCGCACGGTCGGTGTTCCCCGGTGGTCGCGACACAACGGCACGGCCTACGCAACACGCCTGGCCGACCATGACCCTTCTCATCGCTCCCCGCCACTGGGCAGGCGCCGGGCGACCGGCGTCGCCCGGCCCGGCGCTTCACCCCACCGAGCCGAACGACGACGCAGCGTGACGCTCCGACGTACTGCTCCCGGCCGCACTCCGCGCCCCGGGCGCGCGCCCCGGGCCCGCGCCGGAATCCCTGTACGGGCCCGGCGTGGATCCCGCACGGCTGGGAACTTCGGGGGGCCGAGGAGGCATCATGGCGAACACGCGTACAAAGAACAGGACAACCGCGTCCACCCGTCGCAGCGAACGGGCCCAGCAGCAGGCCGTGGTGCGGGAACTGCTGCGACGGCACGGGAGCACCTACGCGGAAGACGCCGGCATCACGCTGCGTGACACCCCGCAGCCGCTGTACCGCCTTCTGGTGCTCTCCCTGCTGCTGAGCGCTCGCATCCGGGCGGACATCGCGGTCGCCGGCGCGCGGGCGCTGTCACGGGCCGGATTGCGGGACCCGCGGCGGATGGCGGAGGCCACCTGGCAGCAGCGGGTCGACGCACTCGGCGAGGGCGGCTACCGGCGGTACGACGAGCGCACCGCCACCCAGCTCGGCCGAGGAGCGGAACTGCTGCTGGAGGGGTGGGGCGGCGATCTGCGCAGGATGCGGCGGAGCGGCGACGTCGCGGCCGCGCTGCGCGAGATCCCCGGTATCGGCCCGCTGGGGGCGTCGATCTTCCTACGCGAGGCCCAGGCGGTGTGGCCCGAGTACCGGCCCTGGCTGGGCCAGAAGGCGTTGCAGGGCGCGGAGCGGCTGGGGCTGCCGGCGTCCGCGGAGACGCTGGCCGGCATGGTGCGCAAGGACGAGCTGGCGCCGCTGGCGGCCGGGCTGGTGCGGGTCGCGCTCAGCAAGGACGTCGCCGAGGACGTCTGGGACGCCGCGCGCGGATGAGGAACGCCACACCCGGCGGCGGTCGGCTCGGCGACCGCCGCCGCCGGTGACCGGCCCGCTGGTCACACCCCGTTCACCGCGGAGCCGGAACGGTTGCGGAGCCGCGGGCCGGACTCCCCGGGTCGGAGCGCGCCTCGACCCCGTTCGGTGCCCGCCCGCTCAGTCCGCTCGGCTCTTGCGCTCCGGCCCCGCCACGTGCCGGGCGATGACCATGCGCTGGATCTGGTTGGTCCCCTCCACGATCTGGAGGACCTTGGCCTCGCGCATGTACCGCTCGGCGGGGAAGTCCGTGGTGTAGCCGTATCCGCCGAGGAGTTGCACCGCGTCGGTGGTGACGGACATGGCGGCGTCGGTGCAGAACAGTTTGGCCATCGCCGCCTGCCGCGAGAACGGCTGCCCCGCGTCCCGCCGCCGGGCCGCCGCGAGGTAGAGGGCCCGCCCGGCCTCGATCCGGGTCGCCATGTCGGCGAGCATGAAGCGCAGCCCCTGGAAGTCCGCGAGGGGGCGGCCGAACTGCTCGCGTTCGGCGGTGTAGGCCAGCGCTTCGTCCAGTGCCGCCTGTGCGACGCCGACGGCGCAGGCCGCGATCCCCAGCCGGCCCGAGTCGAGGGAGGAGAGAGCGACCGCGAAGCCCTGGCCCTCGTCTCCGAGTCGGCGGGTGTCGGGAACCCGCACCTCGTCGAGGTGGAGCTGCGCCGTGGGAGAGCCGTTCAGCCCCATCTTGTGCTCGGGTGCCGCCGCGCTCAGCCCTTGGGCGTCGGCGGGGACGAGGAAGGCGGTGATACCGCCCGGCCCCTCGCCGCCGGTCCGGGCGAGCACGGTGTAGAAGTCGGCGACGCCGCCGTGGGTGATCCACGCCTTGGTGCCGTTCAGCACCCAGTCGTCCCCGTCGCGGACGGCCCGGGTGCGCAGTGCGGCGGCGTCCGAGCCGGAGGACGGTTCGGAGAGGCAGTAGGCGCCCAGCAGGCCGCCGCCGAGCATGTCGGGCAGCCACTCGGTGCGCTGCTCCTTGCTGCCGAAGTGCGCCAGGCCGTGGCAGGAGAGCGAGTGCACGCTGGTGCCGAGTCCCACGGTGAGACGCGCGGCGGCGAGCTCCTCGAGGACCTGGAGGTAGACCTGGTACGGCTGGCTCCCGCCGCCGTACTCCTCGGGGAAGGGCAGGCCCAGGAGCCCCGCGTCGGAGAGCAGTCGGAAGGTCTCGCGGGGGAAGACGCCCGCGGCCTCCTGCTCCGCGGCGACGGGCTTGATCTCCCGCTGCACCAGGTCGCGGACGAGGCCCAGCAGGTCGCGTGACTCGTCCGTGGGCAGTTCACGTTCCACCGGCTGCGGACCGTCCTTGGGCATGGCGCGCTCTCCTTCGGGTCAGGAATCGCGGCGACCGGCACCGGGGTGTGGCGGGTCGCCGAGGGACACCGGCCCGCTGGCGGACCGGGGGTGCCGCTGCCCCTGCCGTGATACTGCACCGTCGGGTCGCGAGGGTGGCTGACCAGCGGCTGCGGCGAGTTGGAGTATGCCCGATCGAGCGCCGGACGTCACCGGCGTAGGGGTGTGAACCGCTCGGTGATCGCTCAGGAGTGCCGGGTGCACGACCGGACGACGGGATTGGTCCGAACCATTGACGGACTGGTCTAGTCCATCTACATTCCCCGAACGTACGACCGGCGCCACCCCCCACACCCTCCGCACCCCACACGCGAGGTGACCATGCTCGGATCGGACAGCCAGCACTCCCCACGCATCGAACGCTCCCGCCTCCCCCGCCGCCGCGGACTCATCGCCCTCCTGGGCGCTCTGTGCGCGGCCGTACTGACCACGACGCTGCTCTCGGCCACGGCCTCCGCCGGTCCCCGTCCGGCAGCGGACGAGAACCGCCAGGGCTCCGTCGCCGCACCGTCGGCAGCCGGTGGAAAGACGGTCGGATACTTCACCAACTGGGGCGTCTACCAGCGCAATTACCACGTCAAGAACATCGAGACCTCCGGCTCGGCGGACAAGCTCACACACATCAACTACGCCTTCGGCAACGTCCAGGGCGGCAAGTGCACCGTCGGCGACAGCTACGCCGACTACGAGAAGTCCTACACCGCCGCCCAGAGCGTCGACGGCAAGGCCGACACCTGGGACCAGCCGCTGCGCGGCAACTTCAACCAACTGCTGAAGCTCAAGAAGAAGCACCCGGACCTGAAGGTGCTGTGGTCGTTCGGCGGCTGGACCTGGTCCGGCGGGTTCGGCCAGGCGGCCCGGAACCCGGCGGCCTTCGCCGAGTCCTGCTACAACCTGCTCAACGACTCCCGCTGGAAGGGGCTCTTCGACGGCATCGACATCGACTGGGAGTACCCCAACGCCTGCGGGCTGAGCTGCGACACCAGCGGCCGGAACGCCTTCGCGAACCTGATGCAGGCGCTGCGCGCCAAGTTCGGCGACAAGCTGGTGACCGCGGCGATCACCGCTGACGCGTCCCCCGGCGGCAAGCTGGAGGCAACGGACTACAAGACGGCCGCCCAATACGTCGACTGGTACATGCCGATGACCTACGACTACTTCGGCGCCTGGGACGCGAAGGGCCCCACGGCACCGCACTCGCCGCTGAGTGCCTACTCGGGCATCCCCAAGGAGGGCTTCAACACCCAGGCGACCATCGCCAAGCTCAAGGGCATGGGCATACCCGGCAGCAAGCTGCTGTACGGCCTCGGCTTCTACGGCCGCGGCTGGACCGGGGTGACGCAGTCGGAGCCCGGCGGCACCGCGACGGGCCCGGCCCCCGGCACCTACGAGCAGGGCATCGAGGACTACAAGGTCCTCAAGAGCAAGTGCCCGACCACCGGCACGGTCGGCGGTACCGCCTACGCCCACTGCGGCAACCAGTGGTGGAGCTACGACACTCCGCAGACGATCGGTGCCAAGGGCGACTGGGCCGCGCAGCAGGGTCTCGCCGGCTCCTTTTTCTGGGAGCTGAGCGGCGACACCGCGAACGGAGAGCTGATCAAGGCCATCCGGTAGCGCCCACGACGCTCGGCAGAGCGCCAGGGGCCCCGCGGCGCACCACCGCGGGGCCCCTGGCCGCGAAAGAGCTGATCAGCGGCGGTCACCGAGCGCTCGCGCACAGGCCGGGGAGGGCTCTTCCGGCATGCCGGGTCAGCTCCGTCCGCCCGTCCGGCAGGGCCGGCCCCGGGACTCCCTAACGCCGCACCCGTCCGCCCGCGCGTGCCCGCTCGAGCGCGCCGACGCCGACCGCGGCGAGGGCGACCTGGATGATCAGCTCGATCCAGTCGAATCCCCGGGTGTCGGCCACCCCCAGGCCGCTGGCGATTCCGGTGCCGACGAACGCCGCGGCGATGCCCACCACCACCGTCCACAGCAGGCCGACCCGCTGCCGGCCCGGCAGCACCAGCCGACCGAGCGCGCCGATGACGACGCCGACGACGAGCGCACTGATGATTCCGGAAATGTCCATGACCGCCTCCCGGGCCCGGGGACACTGCTACCGGAACGAGTGTCCCGGAACCACGCGGATCATGCGGAGCCCCGCACGGCAGCGGCCGCCGGCTGCGCGTGCAGCGGCTCCCGGCGGTCGGCACCCGGCGGGAGCGTGCTCTCGAACCGCGCGATGATCTCCAGCGTGCCCTGCAGCGTGCGGGTGAGCAGGTCGCACAGCACCTCGGGGGAGAACTCCTCCCCGCGCGCGAGCCAGTCCAGAGTGACGCCCTCCACCGAGGAGAGCCAGCCCACCAGGGCGGCCCGGGCGAGCGGCGGGACGCGGGTGCAGCCCCAGGAGCCCTCGGCGATCACGCCCAGCAACTGCTCGCGCACCCGGTCGCGGATCGCCAGTACCTGCGCGTCGTGGCCCACTCCCCCGGTGACGACCGTGCGGTACGCGGCCTGGTTCTGCTGTGCGTAGCGGAGATAGCCGTCGATGGTGCGCCGGACACGTTCGGCGCGGGGAAGCTCACGGCAGCTCGTCGCGCGGAGCACCAGTTCGGCGACGGCATCCTCGATGACGGCGAGGTAGTAGCCGCGTTTGCTGGTGAAGTAGTAGTAGATCAGCCCCTTGGCCACGCCCGCGCTGC
The DNA here is from genome assembly GCF_029351045.1 of Streptomyces sp. WMMB303. Taxonomy (NCBI): domain Bacteria; kingdom Bacillati; phylum Actinomycetota; class Actinomycetes; order Kitasatosporales; family Streptomycetaceae; genus Streptomyces; species Streptomyces sp. WMMB303. Next base: position 619,138 of record NZ_JARKIN010000001.1, read on the forward strand.
GCGCGATGTCGTCCATGGACAGGGCGTCGTAGGACGTGTCGGCGAAGAGGGTGCGCCCCGTCGCCAGCAGTTCGGCGCGACGCGCCTGGGACCGCTCGGTACCACGGGGCCCGGGGAGCGGGCGCGCCTCGTGCGCCCGGCCGTCAGCCACCGCGCGCCCTTCTGTTCTCCAAGTGGGTCGGCATGGCGGGAGTATGACACTCCCTCATCTGTTCTCGCCGCCGGAATGCGCCGACCGGTGGCACCCTCCGGCTCCGCCTGCCGCCACTCGCGCGCGGACGGCGGTGGGCGCGGTCCGGCGGGCCTTGTCAGAGGTGGCTGGGAGACTCCCGGCATGGACGACGGGACGGGGGGCGCGGAGGACGGGCACCGCACGCGGGGGACACCGGACGGCAGGTGGGCGCTGGCACCGGCGGGCGGCACCCGGGTGCGGGTGTGCCCGCTGGACGCGCGCGGCCGGGCTGCGGGGCCCGTGCACACGGAGGAGTCGGCGGCGGCTGCCGTACGCGCCCGCCCGGAGGTGGCCCGATGGGTGTGGCGGGCCACCCCGCAGGTGCAGTCGGAGCTGCTGGCCGCCGGGGTCCGGGTGACGCGCTGCTATGACGTGGAGACGGCCGAGGCGCTGCTGCTCGCGCACGAGGGTTTTGCGGGCGATCCCCGCTCGCTGCCCGCCGCCTGGGCCCGGCTGCACGGGCGTCCGGTGCCCCCGGACCGGCCGCCGGAGCACCCGGAGTCCGACGTCCCGCCCTCGCTGTTCGAGACGGGTCCGGTACCGCTGCCGGACGGCGTGGATCCACTGGAGGCCCTGCTGGAGGTGTACGCGGCACAGCTGGACCGGACGGCACGGGTGCCGTATCCGGAGCGGATGCGGCTCCTGCTGGCCGGGGAGTCCGCGGGGACGCTGGTGGCCGGGGAGATGACTCAGGCGGGGCTGCCCTGGAGCGCGGAGATCCACCGGGAGCTGCTGGAGGAACTGCTGGGCGAACGATACGCGGGCAACGGGCTGCCGAGGCGCCTGGTGGAGCTGGAGGAGGAGATCTCGCAGGCGTTCGGTCCCGGCGAGCGGGTACGTCCCGACCTTGCCGCGGAGGTGCTGCAGGCGTTCGCCCGCGCGGGGGTCCGGTTGGAGTCCACGCGGGCCTGGGAGCTGCGGAAGGTGGACCATCCGGCGGTCGAGCCGCTGCTGCGCTACAAGAAGCTGTACCGCCTCTACACCGCGCACGGCTGGAGCTGGCTGCGCTCCTGGGTGCGGGACGGCCGCTTCCACGCCGCGTACGTGCCCGGCGGCGCGGCCTCCGGCCGCTGGACCACCAACGGAGGCGGTGCGCTGCAGATTCCGAAGGTGGTGCGAAGGGCCGTGGTCGCCGACCCGGGGCATCTGCTGGTGGTGGCCGACGCCGACCAGCTGGAGCCACGGGTGCTCGCGGCCGTCTCCCGGGACCCGGGGCTGATGGCGGTGGCGAGCAGCGGGCAGGACCTGTACTCGGCGCTGTCGCAGCGGGCCTTCGCGGGCGACCGCGACCGCGCCAAGCTCGCGGTGCTGGGCGCGGTCTACGGCCAGACCAGCGGTGACGGCCTGCGCAACCTCGCCGCGTTGCGGAAGCGGTTCCCCGCCGCGGTCTCCTATGTGGACGAGGCGGCCCGCGCGGGAGAGGAGGGCCGCCTCGTCCGCACCCATCTGGGCCGTACCTCCCCGCCCGTGGGCCGCGGCGGGGACGAGGACGCGGGCGGCACCGGGCCCGAGGCGGGCGCGGAGGCGTCCGGTCCACGGGAGGGTGCCCCCGGGAGCGCGGCGGGCGCCGCGCGGGCCCGGGGCCGCTTCACCCGGAACTTCGTGGTCCAGGGCAGTGCGGCGGACTGGGCGGTGCTGATGCTCGCGGCGCTGCGCCGGCGCCTCCTGCCCCTCGCCGCCGAACTGGTGTTCTTTCAGCACGACGAGGTCATCGTGCACTGTCCCGCCGAGGAGGCGCCCCGGGTGCGGGAGGCCATCACGGCGGCCGCCGAGGAGGCCGGCGTCGCCGCGTTCGGGCCGACTCCCGTACGTTTCGCCTTCACCACCGCCGCGGTGGAGTGCTACGCCGATGCCAAGTGACCGGGCAGAACCGGGCCCCGTGGCACGGCGGCGAGCGCCGGGGCGCGTGTCGGGGGACGATCGAGGGGTGCGGCCGGGCCGACCGGCGCGGGAGCCCCGCGCGGGCGCTCGCGGCGCACGGAAGCTTCCCCGTCCGAAAGGTGTGGCCATGACAGCGTCGGCGCGGATCGGTGTCACCGGATTGGCCGTCATGGGGCGCAACCTCGCCCGGAACTTCGCCCGGAACGGCTTCACGGTCGCCCTGCACAACCGCACCGAGGCGCGGACCACGGAGCTGATGGACGAGTTCGGCCACGAGGGCGACTTCGTACCGGCCGGCTCCGCACGGGAGTGCGTCGCGGCCCTGCGGCGGCCCCGCTGTCTGGTGGTGATGGTCAAGGCGGGCGAGCCCACGGACGCGGTCCTCGAGGAGTTCGCCGAGCTGCTGGAGCCCGGCGACATCCTCGTCGACGGAGGGAATGCGCACTTCGAGGACACCCGCAGGCGGGAGGCCGCGCTGCGGGAGCGCGGCATCCACTTCGTGGGCACGGGCATCTCCGGCGGCGAGGAAGGTGCCCTGCTGGGCCCGAGCATCATGCCGGGCGGCTCGGACGAGTCCTGGGAAGCACTGGGTCCGCTGCTGGAGCGGATCGCCGCGCGGGCTCCGGACGGCGCCCCGTGCACCGCGCACATGGGTCCGGACGGGGCCGGCCACTTCGTGAAAATGGTGCACAACGGCATCGAGTACGCGGACATGCAGCTCATCGCGGAGGCGTACGACCTGCTGCGGAAGGTCGCGGGCCGGTCCCCCGCCGAGATCGCCGAGATCTTCCGGCGCTGGAACCAGGGGCGGCTGGAGTCCTACCTGATCGAGATCACCGCACAGGTGCTCACCCACACCGACGCGGAGACCGGCCGGCCGTTCCTCGACGTCGTCGCCGACCGCGCGGAGCAGAAGGGCACCGGCCGCTGGACCGTGCAGACCGCCCTCGACCTGGGGGTTCCGGTCCCCGGCATCGCTGAGGCCGTCTTCGCCCGCTCGGTCTCCGGGCACGCGGAGCTGCGCGCCGCCTCCCGCCGGCTGGCGGGACCCGCCGCGCGCCCCCTCGGCGCAGAGGAGGCGGCCGCGTTCACCGACCGCGTCGAACAGGCCCTGTACGCGTCGAAGCTCGTCTCCTACACCCAGGGCTTCCACGAGATCGCCGCCGGCAGCGAGAAGTACGGCTGGCACATCGACCTCGGAGAGGTCGCCGCGATCTGGCGCGGCGGCTGCATCATCAGGGCCGCCTTCCTCGACCGGATCACCAGGGCCTACGCCGCACAGCCCGGACTGCCCAGCCTGCTCACCGACAAGGGGTTCGCGACCGAGATCGGCGCCGCGCAGGACGACTGGCGGGCGGTCGTCGCCACAGCCGCCGCTCAGGGCGTCCCCGTCCCGGGCTTCGCCTCCGCCCTCGCCTACTACGACTCCCTGCGCGCCGAACGCCTTCCGGCCGCACTCACCCAAGGGCAGCGCGACTACTTCGGAGCGCACACCTACCGCCGCACCGACCGCGACGGCGTCTTCCACACCCTCTGGGGCGGCGACCGGACCGAAGTCGAGAGCTGACCCCGCACCCCCTCCGGTCCGGAGGACCCGGCGCCCCCGGCGACGGTGTCCGCCGCTCGACGTGCCGCATCAACCGCTTGCCCGCGGCCGGATGGGTGCGGAGTGCCGGGGGGATCCGCGCCACGCACCACGATGCACGGACCGCGGCCCGCGGCCCGCTGTCACAGGCGCGTCCCCGGACCGTCGCGGCACGGTACCGGAGGCACCCGTGCGCGGCCCTGCTCACGTCCTTCCGGGCAGAACCACCGAACAGGACGAAGGCGAGGGATCCGCGATGGCCGGCGGCTGCCGGGACTGCGAGAGCTGCACCAAGTCGGGACTGGGAAAACTGCTGCAGGCGACGGGAGTCGGCCTGGTGTACGTGTGCACGGCGGGCATCGGGTACCTGCTCAAGCGGGCGCTGCGGCGCCACTGCCCGCTGTGCGGGCACCTGCTGGCTCGGCACGCGCGGCGGGCCGACGGCTCGTTCCGCGACTGAGTCCGTCGCGGCCGGCACCGGGGGCGGACCGCCGGGGGCGCATCCGACCCCCCGCGGGGCGCGCGCCGACTAGCGTGCGGGGATGGCTGAGGTACTGCACATCACCGAGCGAGTCCTGTGGGACGAAGCCCGCGCGCGGGGGACGTACGAGATGTCCACCCGCGGCCGGACGCTGAGCGAGGTCGGCTTCATCCACCTCTCGCTGCGGCACCAACTCCCCGCCGTGGCGGCCGCGCTCTACGGCGGCCGGGTGGCACCGGACCGGCTGGTCGTCCTCGTCGTCGACACCGAGCGGCTCTCCTCGCCGGTCCGCTACGAGCCGGCCGTGCCCGGCGGTGAGGACTTCCCGCACCTCTACGGCCCGCTTCCGGTGTCGGCGGTCGTGGCCACCGACCCCTGGGCCGACGGGGCCTGAGGGGCTGTACGGCCCGGCGGGGAACCGGCGCGGCGTGCCACCCGGCCGGTGAACGGCTCCGGATAGCGGACGTGAACGCACGGACAACGGACCGTTTCCGGCCAAACCCTTGATGCGCTCCTGACAGGAGCTTGCCCCGAGTGGCAGTCTGCGACTGGCCGCTCGTACCACTGCACGAACGACGAGCGGCAGTTCCCCACACGCGGTGCTGGTCGTTCCGGTCGCCGCACCAGCAACACCGTTCCACCAGCTCGCGTTTGCTCCGCCTTGCTCTGCCGAGATCCGCCGGACGGTCGTCCGCCGCCCGGTCTCCCAGGCCGCACAACCGTGCGGTCAGCAGAAGGAGCCAGTCTTGCGAAGATCAACCTCCCACAGAGGCACCACCGCCACCTCCCACAGACGCCTCCTGCCACCCAAGGCATCGGCGGGCGTCGCGCTCGGCGCCGTGGCCGCCCTGCTCTCGGTCGCCGTCCAGACCGGCCCGGCCGCCGCCGACGACCAGAGCCACGACACCGCGGCGGCAGCCGCCAAGGGCGCCGACACCGGAGCCCTGCCCGTCAAGCTCTCGCCCGCCCAACGCGACGCGCTGCTGCGGAAGGCGGACAGCAAGAAGGCCGCCACCGCCGACAAGCTCGGCCTGGGCGCCAAGGAGAAGCTGGTCGTCCGCGACGTGCTCAAGGACCGCGACGGCACCGTCCACACGCGCTACGAGCGCACCTACCGCGGAATGCCCGTGCTCGGCGGCGACCTCGTCGTGGAGACCACCGCGAAGGGCGCCACCAAGGAGGTCGGCCGGGCCTCCAAGCACGCGCTCAAGAACCTCTCCGCCAAGGCGGGTGTCCGCCCCGGCACGGCGGAACGGCAGGCCCTGAAGGCCGCCGACGCCGCGGGGTCGAAGAAGACCGACGCGGACCGCGGACCGCGCAAGGTCGTGTGGCTGGTCGAGGGGAAGCCCACCCTCGCCTTCGAGACGGTCGTCGGCGGACTGCAGCACGACGGCACGCCCAGCGAGCTGCACGTCGTCACGGACGCGCGCACCGGCAAGAAGATCAGCCAGTGGGAGGGCGTCCAGACCGGCATCGGCAACACCCAGTACAGCGGCCAGGTCACCCTCGGCACCGCGCAGTCGGGATCGAACTACACGCTGACCGACAACGCCCGCGGCGGCCACAAGACCTACAACCTCAACCACGGGACCTCCGGCACCGGCTCCCTCTTCTCCCAGTCCTCGGACACCTGGGGGAACGGCAGCCCGTCCGATCCCGCCACCGCGGGTGCGGACGCGCACTTCGGTGCCGCGGAGACCTGGGACTACTACAAGGAGGTCTACGGCCGCTCCGGCATCCGTGGTGACGGCCAGGCCGCCTACTCCCGGGTCCACTACGGCAACAGCTACGTCAACGCGTTCTGGAGCGACTCCTGCTTCTGCATGACGTACGGCGACGGCTCGGGCAACAGCAAGCCGCTGACCTCGCTGGACGTGGCGGGGCACGAGATGACCCACGGTGTCACCTCGGCCACCGCCGGCCTGATCTACAGCGGTGAGTCCGGCGGCCTCAACGAGGCGACCTCGGACATCTTCGGCACGGCCGTGGAGTTCCACGCCGCCAACTCGACCGACAAGGGCGACTACCTGATCGGCGAGAAGATCGACATCAACGGTGACGGCTCTCCGCTGCGCTACATGGACAAGCCCAGCCGGGACGGCGCCTCCAAGGACTACTGGTACTCGGGCATCGGGAACAGCGACGTGCACTACTCGTCGGGTCCCGCCAACCACTGGTTCTACCTGCTGAGCGAGGGCAGCGGCGCCAAGGTCATCAACGGCGTCAGCTACGACTCGCCCACCTCCGACGGTCTCCCGGTCACCGGGATCGGCCGCGAGAAGGCCGCGCTGATCTGGTACAAGGCGCTGACCACCAAGTTCACCTCCACCACCAACTACGCCGGGGCACGCGCCGGCACCCTCGCGGTGGCCGGTGACCTGTACGGCACCGACAGCGCCGAGTACAAGTCGGTGGCGGATGCCTGGGCCGGTGTCAACGTCGGCGAACGCCCCGGCGGCGACCCCGACCCCGGCGACGGCAAGACGTTCACCAACGACACGGACGTCTCCATCCCGGACTACCCCGGCTCCGCGGTGACCTCCAAGATCACCACCACCGGTCTGAGCGGCAAGGCGCCCAGCAACCTCAAGGTGGGCGTGAACATCGTGCACACCTACAGCGGTGACCTGCAGGTCGACCTGGTGGGCCCGAGCGGCAGGTCGTACCGCCTGCACAGCTCCTCCGGCGACTCGACGCCGAACATCGACACCACCTACACCGTCAACGCCTCGTCCGAGAACGCCAACGGTGTCTGGAAGCTGAAGGTCCGGGACAGGGGCTACTTCGACACCGGATACATCAACAGCTTCAAGCTCACCTTCCCGTAACCCTCCGCAGCACCGGTCCGGCGCGCTGCGCGCCGGACCGCCGCGCCCCGGACGTGCGCCGTGCCGGGAGCCATGGCTCCCGGCACGGCGCACGTCCGGGTCGCCGTACGCGTCCCTTCGGGTGTCCTTCCCGGTGCAGGGCCGGACCCCTCAGCCCTGCCGGGCGAAGTGTCCGTGCAGCATTCCGGTCGCCTGACCGACCTCGATCAGATAGCCGTCGGGATCGCGCAGGTAGCAGCGCAGTTCGGCCTCCCGGTCGATGGGCGGAGTGAGGAACTCGGCGCCCTTGGCCGTCCACTCCTCGTACACGGACTGGATGTCGGCCACCCGGAGGTTCATGAAGCTGGAGACCGTGTCCCGGGTCTCGGGGGGCTGCAGCGTCACCCCGGGTTTGTCAGGTGTGGGCCCGCCGCCGGGATTCATGATGACCCAGCTGTTGGCGAGCCGGATGGTGCAGGGGTTTTCCTCCAGGACGATCTCTCCGCCCAGCACCTCGCTGTAGAACCGGCGCGAGCGCGCCACATCGTCCACGGTGAGGAAGACGGTCACCACCATTCCCTCGCCGGGCGCGGGAAAGGCGTTGTCGCTCGACAGGCTCTCGGGCATGACGCGCGCTCCTTCACTGGGGGCAGCCGCACACCGGTGGAGAGCACCGGCAGGCTCCGTGGCCCGACGCGCACCCGGCCGGCGGCCGGGGCGGCCCGGCATGCTTCGAGCCTAGGCGACCGGGACGGCGAGGGCATCCCGGGAGCGGCGCAGCCGGCCCCGCGGCAGCGCCGCCCGACCCGCCGTTCCGGCACCGGACGGCGTGCAGGCGCACGCTCGCCACCCGGACACCCCGGACTCCCGGGCCCCCGCACGGCCCGGAACACGGAAAGCATGGCGGGGGTACTCCCGTTCAGTGAGAATTCCGACCGGTGCAGAATACGGGTCACCGGGAATTCACCGGCCGCACGGATAGCTTTCCGATGCGGGGACCCACTGCCTCTCCAGACGGCCGGCAATCGCCTGCGACCTTCAGAAACGCCTGACCGAGAGGGTAGGCTCACCACTTGTGCCGCACATCCGGTCGCCTCGCGCCATTCCGATCCGGATACCGGCCGGCACAATGATTCTTTTACACAGTCGACCGCCGAAATTCACTGCCAGTTCACCGCCCCGCCCACTTCACGCTATCCCCTGGACCGCATATGCCCAAACTCTCCGTCATCGTGCCGTGCCACAATGTGCAGGAATTCGCGGAAGACACCCTGAGAAGTCTCGCCAACAACGCGGGGCCGACAACGGAGTTCATCCTGGTCGACGACTGCTCCACGGACTCCACCCCGGAGATTCTGGACCGGTGGGAGCACCGCCTCCCCGGCTCCACCGTCATCCGGCACGAGGAGAACCGGGGTATCGCCCGCAGCCGCAACGCCGGGATCGAGGCGGCCAGCGGGGACTACCTGACCTTCCTGGACGGTGACGACTGGTACGGCCCCGGCCACCTCGACGAACTCGTCCGCGTCATCGAGCGGTCGGGCTGCGACTTCGTACGCACCGACCACGTCCAGAGCACCAGCACCAAGCGTGTCGTGCGCCGCGCCCCCGCGCCGGTACGCGACACGGTGCTGGACCCGCGCGATGTGATCGCTCCTCCGCAGGCGGAGACGATGGTGGACTACCCGTTCGTCTGGGCCGGCATCTACCGCCGCACCCTGTTCGAGGACGGGGCGCTGCGGTTCGCCGCCGATCTGCGCACCGCCGAGGACCGGCTGTGGACCTGGCGACTGCACCTGGCGGCCCGCTCGTTCGCGGTCACGGGCCTGCTCGGAGTGTTCTACCGGCGCGGGGTGACCACCTCGCTCACCCAGATCCGCGACGCCCGGCAGTTGGACTTCATCCCCGCCCACGACGCGCTCCTCGCCGACCTGGCCGCCGATCCGGAAGGGGACCGCTTCCTGCCCAAGGCGGTGCGGACGTACTGCGCGCTGATCGCCTTCCACCTGGCCAACATCCGGCGCTACCACGCCCCGGTGGCACGGCAGCTGAAGAAGAGGGTGGCCTCCGCGCTGCAGCGCATGCCCCAGGACGTGCTCGACCTGACACTGGCGGGGATGGACCACGCACGCGCCGACAGACTGCAGCGCATGCGCGCGGTCGGAAGGGCGGCCTGACCCATGCCGGATCCCCGTGGGCCGGCGCAGCAGCGCCGCGCCGACCAGCAGTCCGCCCGCCCAGTCCAGATCTTCGAGGTCTCCACGCTCTACGGAGCCGCGACCCTGGCCGCCTCCGTGGACGCGGGACAGTTCGGGCAGCCGGAGGCGGCCCGCCGTATCCTCCTGGTCTCCAACAACGCCGCCACTCCGGAGGCGGCCACCCGCCTCCCCGCGATGAACGGCTTCGAGCGGCTGGCGGCGCGGTTCGACGAGATCGTCGACTGGAACGAGGCCATCCAGCCGTACCACCCCAGCACCTGGACCCCGCTGCGGGACGAGGCACCGGTGTGGGAGCGGATGTTCCGGCACGCCTGGGGGCTGGGGAGCGCACCCGTGGAGCTGGTGGTGGAATCCGTCCACGTCAGCCCGGCCAAAGCGCTGGCCACCGTCTTCAGCGGCAGTGCGGTGCACGTCTACGCCGACGGTCTGATGAGCTACGGACCCACCCGGGAGCGGCTCCCGCAGTGGCTGGGCTGCCGCGTCCAGCGGCTGCTGCATCTCGATCTGGTGCCCGGACTGCGCCCTCTGCTGCTGGCGGAGCACACCGTCCCGCCCGAGGCCGTGCCCGACGCGGCGTTCCTGAAGGTGCTCGGCGAGCTGGGAGAGGCCGCCGCCGGGGAGCCGGAGCTGGCCCGCGTCGCACAGGACCGCCCGAGCGCCGTGCTGCTGGGGCAGTACCTCGCGGCGCTGGGCATCCTCACCCCCGAGGAGGAGGAAGAGCTGCACGCCCGGATGCTGCGCGGGGCGGTGGCCGCGGGCCACTCGGGTGTGGTGTTCAAGCCCCATCCCACAGCGCCGGCGCGCTACTCCCGCGTCCTGGAGCAGGAAGCCGCTCGGGCGGGAGTGCGGCTGCACGTCCTGGAAGGCCCCGTGCTGGCCGAGGCCGTGTACGACCGGTGCCGTCCCACGCTGGTCGTGGGCTGCTTCTCCACCGCCCTGCTGACTGCGGCCGCCTACTACGGCATCGCGATCGCCAGGGTGGGCACGGAGGCGCTGCTGGAGCGGCTGACGCCGTATCAGAACAGCAACCGCGTTCCCGTCACGATCGTCGACTACGCCGTGCCGGAGCTGTCCGACCGCCCGCAGGAGGCCCCCGGCATCGCGGAGCGGGCCGACGAACTCGGCGCGCTGGTGCGGACCGTGGGCTACTGCATGCAGGCCAAGCTCCATCCGGAGCTGCGCCAGGAGGCCGCCGCCTGGCTGGAGGAGCACCTCGGTGAAGCCACCGAACGCTACTTCAAGCGCCGCCGGCTGACCGCGCTCGCCCTTCCCGGAGGCGGTACGTCGGTCCGGGCCAGGCTGCTGCGGACCAGCCCCTCGGCGCGCTGGGCGGCCCGCCGGATCCGCGCGGCGCAGTCGGCGGTACGGGGATGAGCACGACGGGTGGGCCGGTGCCGGACAGCTGTTGTCCGGCACCGGCCCTCCCGTCGTCGGACCGCGGCCGGCGGCCACGGTGGCAGCTGCCTACCCGAGGTAGCGCCTCAGCTTGAACCGCCCCCACAGCATGCTCAGTCCGAAGGACGGCACCACCGTGACGACCGTCAGCGCGGCCGCGGCTCCCGCTGCCCCCAGCCATCCGCGGTCGGCGGAGAGAAACGCGGGCGCGATCGTCTTCAGCAGCAGCACATGGAACATGAACGCCCCCAGCCCGGCGTCCGTCAGCTTGGTCAGCGCGGGACGCATCCGCTCCGGGATCCGCACCCCGTTGGCGGCGAACAGCACGCAGACGCTGAGCGCGGCGACGAAGATGCTGGCGTTGGGGATCACGAAGTGGATGCGGTCCTGCGACCAGAGCACCGGGCCCATGGACGCCACGGCGCCCGCGAGCCACCAGCCGCGGTGCCTGCGCCGGGTGGCGGGCAGGCTGAGCAGCAGAGCTCCGATCACGGCGTAGACGAGTGAGTAGCTGCCGACCTGCCAGCCGAAGTGCGGTACGTCCCAGCCGGTCAGCCTCGCCAGATCACTGAAGGCCGTAGGACCCGCCGAGATGACCACGAGTGCGGCCACCACGCCCCAGGGACGCTTGCCCGCCTTGAGCAGCATCACGAAGCCCAGGATCAGGATGAGCGGCACGTGGGCGTAGAAATACCACAGGTGGAAGGCCGGTTGGACGGTGCCGAAGAGCGCGTCCAGGGCCAGCTTCGAGGTCGGACCGCCGTTCGTGTCCCGCAGCCGCCCCCACAGCAGGTAGACCGCCGACCAGATGCCCACCGGGATGATCATGCGCAGCGAACGCTTGCGCAGCGTCCCGCCGTTCCGCGGCGGCGCGCCCACCAGCACCGCCCAGCCGGCGATCGCGAAGTACATCGGAACGGCCCAGCTGGTCACCGAGTCGAGGAAGAGCCCCGTCCAGTAGACAGCGCGGCCGTTCTCCGCACTCTTGCCGACCGCGAGCATGCACTCGCCGCCGACGTGCCCGGTGATGACCGCGCAGGCACAGATCACCCGCAGCAGGTCGATGTCGAAGCGGTGTTCGCGACGCGCCGGCGGCGCGGCGGGCGCCTGCCCGGAAGCGGCCGGCCCGGGGCCGGGTCCGGTCTCGGTGACAGCGGTGGCCGCCGCCGGATCCGGGGAGGGAACCACCGGACTCGCGGGCGGAGTCACCGGGCCCGCGGAAACTTCATCAGTTGACATGCCCAGCCTTGTGAGGACGAGGATTTCCTGTACCACCTCGCCGGTCACCGGCGAGCAGACCCGCAAGAGCGTGCCAGCCGCCCGGGCCCGCAACCTGTACGGAAGGGGAACAGCAGCGGAACTCCTCCGCCGGGCCCGTGCCGCGGGCGCCGGATGCCGGCGTTGCCATGTTCGGGCAGCGGAGAGCCGGGTACAGGCGCAGGGGTCGTCGGCATCCTCCGCGCGAGTGGTGCGCGGTCGCCGGTGTCCGACGACAACCGGCTGTCCCGTTCCAGGAGGTTCCCGCAGGTGTCCGAGCCCACGTCCACGACCGCCCCCGCGCACGGCGGCGAACCCGGCCCGCGCCGGCTCGGAGGCGCGTCCCGGCCGTCGGGCCGGGAGGCGGCCTCGCGTCCGCTGACCGTGCAGATCGGCCACGAGGAGCTGGTGATCCGCCGGCGGTACGCCACCGCGAGCATCGTCAACGACATCCTCATCGCCCTCTGGTTCATCGTCGGCAGCGTGATGTTCTTCTCCGAGGCGTGGACCGAGCCGGGCACCTGGTGCTTTCTCCTGGGGAGCGTGGAACTCCTCGTCCGCCCGGTCATCCGGCTCGGCCGGCACATCCATCTCCGGCGCGTGGGCGGCAGCCCGGAGACGGCGCACATGGCGCCCTCGCAGGACTACTGAGACCTGTCGGGGTGTCGTCGCGGCCGGGTGAGCCAGCCCGGCCGCGGGACGGAACCGCTCCCCCCGATGCCCGGCGGCGGGCAGGCCGGTTCCGGAAGCGCGATCCGATCTCCCCCTTTAATCTGAAAATGGTGGATAAGACAGCGACCCCTGAGGTGCGGCATGCGGGATCACAGAGACGTCGATGCCGAATCGGACGAGCCGGACGAGGGCGAGGACGAACATGACGCCCCTCCCCCCGACGGCGGCGAAGGGGAGGCCGAGACGGAGTGGAGCGAGGAGGGGGACGGCGAAGAGCCACTGGAAGGCGAGCTTACCGAGGCCTCCTCCGCACAGCCGACAGAGAGGTCCGACGCCCCGGATGTCCTCCTCGACGTACCGCAACTCCGGGTCGAGGAGATCAATCTGCAGGTCGAGGACCTGCAGGCCCGGGTGTCCCTGCAGGCTGAGGTCCTGGACCTGCTCAAGCTCAACGTCGGCGCCGATGTGTCGCTCGGCCGCGTGGAGCTGGACATCAAGGGCGTGGAGGCACAGGCCCTGCTCAAGGTCCGGCTCGACAACGTCGCCGCGATCGTGGGCAGGGTGCTGTCCACCATCGACCGCAACCCGCAGATCCTGGAGCAGATCACCTCCGGTGTCGGCTCCGCGGCGGAAAGCCTGGGCGGCGGCGCCGGAAAGGCCGTCGGGGAGCTGGGGGAGGGCGCGGGCGAAGCCGTACAGGATGTCGGGCAGGGCGCGGGCCGGGCCGTGGAGAACGTCGGGGAAGGCGCGGGAGAGGCCGTCCAGGATGTCGGGGAAGGCGCGGGCCGGGCGGTGGAGGATGTCGGGGGAGGCGCGGGAAAGGCGGCGCAGGACGTCGGGGAAGGCGCGGGAAAGGCGGCCGGAGAGGTCGGCCAGGGAGCCGGAAGAGCGACCGAGAAAGTCGGCGGGGAAGCCGGGGAGGCGGTCGGAGAGGCGGGTACCGAAGCCGCCGAGACCGCCGGCTCGGCCGGACGTGCGGCGAAGCGGGCCACCGGTGGAGCGTCCGGCGCGGCCTCGAGCCGCGGCAACAGCCCCGGGACCGCTGGGCGGACGAAGAAGGCTTCGGGCTCCAGGAGCCGAGACGAGTCCGGGCGGACATCGCACAAGGACGGGTCTTCGTTCCGCAGCCGCGGGCGAGGGCGGCCGCCATGAACGCCCGATCCGGACATCGAGGCCACCTCGACCGTCGAGGCTGACCGCCCCGGCTCCGCCGAGTCCGGGCTCCGCGGGCCGGGCCAGCCGGACGGCCCGCACCGGAGGCGGATCTTCCGCTCGGTGCGCCGCCGTCTGTCTCTCGACCCGCCGACGTAAGACATGCCCCCGGTCGACGGAGGTCCGGCTCCCGCTCCCACCCCGCGGCCGTCGGAACACAAGCCGCGCCGGGACCGGCAGCCGTATGGCGTCGCTTGTCCGGCATGGTCGGCATGTCGATACCGACACCATCCCGCCCTGATTCCCGCCCTCTCGGCAGCAGTTGCTCTCAGCCGTTGTCCGGAGTTCCATCGAGCGCACCCCGGGAGAAGAGCACATCAGCCACGGCCAGGCGCAGCGCTTCGAGTGTGTCGATCTGCCCGAGAGCCCGCTCCAGCAGCGCGCTGAGCCGGGCCTCGTCCCATGCGCCTTCCTGCTGCGCCCTCCTCAGCAGGGTGCGCCAGAGCAGGCTCTTCCCCTCGACACCCAACCGCAGCGTCTCCAGGTCCATGAGAGTGCTCAGCCCGGAGGGGCCACGCAGAGCCCCGTTGGACCTCAGACGCGAAAGCCGCTCGGCGGCCCATCCGCCGCAGACCTTGTACCGGTGGGCGGGTATTCCCAGCCCGTCCATGAGGGTCAACAGGGCCTGCCGGTCGGCCGCGATCTGCTCGGCGAGGCGCTCCAGTTCGGCACGGTGCACCCCGCCGCGACCCCGGCGGGATATCCGGCGCGCGAGCGCGGTGCCGAACGTCGCGCCGGCCAGGTGGTCGTTGAGGTAGACCGAGAGTCTGTCGGCATGCATGGTGGCCCTTCCCCGGTTGGACCGGGACTTCCTCAGGGAGCGCCTCCGCACGCGGGGAGAGCTCCGGAACGGAGCGTCCCGCCCCGTCAGGAAGGCCCTACTTCCGCCGGTCCTCGCCTTCGACGGTCTCCTCGCCGTTCTGCTCCTCCTCGGCAGATCCTTCGTCATCGTGGTCGTGCTCCGCGCCTTCCTGTTCCTCGCGCTCCTCCCGCACGACCTCGTCATGGCTGCGGACGACCTCCCCGTCGCGGATCTCGCACCGCCGGCCCTCCACTTCTTCGGCCTGGAGAGTGACATAGCGCTGGAAGTGCTTGAGGTCGAGGCGAAGGCGCCGGCCCTGAGCCCGCCAGATGTTGCCGAGCTTCTCGAAGAAGCCGGAGGGGTAGTACTCCACGACCACCGTGACCCGTGTCAGCTTCTCGTCGAGCCAGTGGAAGCTGACCGCGCCGCGAGTAGTGCCCTTCGAGCCTTCCGACGTCCACACGATCCGCTCGTCCGGCACCATCTCCAGCGTGGTGGCCTGCCAACTGCGGGTGGACGGCCAGACGCGGACCTTCCAGTCGGTGGTGGTCTCGTCCTCGTCGTCCACCGACACGCTGCTGACGCCGTTGGTGAACGTGCCGAAGTCCTCGAACTGCGAGAAATGGTTGTAGACGACACGAAGCGGCCGGCCGATGTCCACATGCTCGATGATGTTGATGGCCTTGAGGTCCCCGGCTTCGCTGCCGCCGCCGTCCGCACCGACCGCTTCCTTGGCCTTCCCCACGGCTTTGTCCTTGGCACTCACGGCCTTCTCCTTGACGACAGCCTTGACCGGGTTCTCGCCCCTGGCCGCGGCTGCCGCAGCGCCTGCGACAGCTCCGCCGTCTCCGTCCGCCACACTTCCGAGCTTGTCCGTCACCTTGCCGACGGCCTGCTTGCCCACCGCGCCCAGGTACTCGAGGAACTGCTCACGAAGTTGGTCGAGAGGGGAGCCGCCCTCATCCGGCTTCGTCCTCTCCGGCTTTCCGGCCACGCCACTCACCTCCTACGGCTCGTGCGGGCGGCGGACCTTTTGCTCGACGTGCTGGAGCTCTTCTTGGCGGACGAGCCCTCCGTCGTCCGCCTGCTCGACCGGGCGGGCGCCGTCTTCCTGCCTCCGGCCGCGGCGCTCTTCGTCCGCTCGCGGGAGCTGCCCGCCGTCCTGGCCGACGCCCTCTCGGCAGGCTTGCGGCGCGGCTCCCCGTCTTCCTCCCGGGCCCCCTCCTCCGCTTCTTCCTCGCCCTCGCCGCCCTGGTCGCCCTCGTCGCCCTTCTCTCGAGAGCCCTCTTCGTCCTGCACCTCTCCCCTGGAGCCCAGGCGCTCGGTACGACCGCGGAGCGACTCGGTGACGGCCTCGATGCGCCGGTCGGTGACGGAGCTGAGCGCTGTGCGCGCGGCGCCCACCAGTTCCTCCTGCACCTGCTCGGTGAGGGCCGCGAACTGGGGAGTCCCGGAGAGCTTCCGGAGCCCCTTGCTCACCAGTTCCTGCGGATCGAGTCCCAGTCGGCGCCCGGCGACCGCGGTTCCCAGTACGAGCGCGAGCTTCGCCTTCCTCGTCCTGCCGAGCAGGTATCCGCCCGCGACTGCGGCGATGACCGCCTTCTTGCAGCTTTCTTCCATGGCCGTTTCCTTGGACTCGTCGGCGAATGCCTCAGTGCCGTCGCCGGATTCCGGGACGGTGTCGTCCCGCGTGGCGGGCCGGGTGGGCCGGACACAGCAGCGCAGTGCCACGCCGTGCTCCTGAAGAGGCGGCGCTCTCCCCGAGCCACCCGCCGGCTGGGGGCTCTCGGCGTCTGGAGCCGCGGGGCACACCGGGGCGGGGACGCTCCCGACGCCGGCACCCACCTCGGTGACATTGATACGACATGTAGATATTGTGAGCAGACGCCCCTGTATGTCGCACCCCGTGCCCGGCATACGCGGTACGCAGCCACTGGATCGGAAAGGGGGGCCGGCCGCACATCCGAAGTGCAGCCGTGCTGCCTCCGCGAGGCTCCGCGCGCGCCGGATGTCCGCCGCGACCAGCGCAGCGAACGCCCGCCCGCGGCGCCGGCGCCGCCCTTGTCGCCACCCTCGTCATCCTCCAGAAGCGCGACCCCGGGGACGACGCGTCCACCTCCACGACCTCGCTGAACTGCGGCGATCGCGGCTTCGACGGCTGCCGCACGGGGTGGCCCGCACAGCGCCGGGTGACCGGCCGCGGTGGTCGCCGAGCCGTCCCGTGCGGGCGGCACGGGACGGCTCGGGCAGCGGCGCGAAGGTGGCCGACCGCCGCCGGTGGATCAGGCCCCGCCGCGTCCGCTCACCGCTGTGCGGAGGGGCCACGGAGCTCCACGACTCCCCGCGGTGCGTTCAGCACTCGCCCCGCCACTCGACCTTCTGGATGACGAGCGTGCGGTAGGCGGTCCACTTGTACTGGCCGGGCCCGGGGTTGTAGTGGAAGCAGGAGGTCGTCGTCCCCTCCTACCAGTAGGTTGTGCTTCCGTGCCGGGTCCGGGCAGCGGCTTCCTCCCGTCGCCGCCGGACAGCGTCCCCGGCTGTCAGTCCGCCGGGTGGGAACCCGGGGTGTGCCCGAAGGTCCGCCGGAAGACGTCGATGAACGCGCTGGTCGAAGACCAGCCGCAGCGGTGGGCGACCGAGGTGACCGGCTCCTTCTCGGCCAGCAGGACCAGGGCGTGCTGGAGCCGCAGTTGGGTGCGCCACTGCGGGAAGGTCATGCCGAGGTCGTCGCGGAACAGCCGGGAGAGGGTGCGGTCGCTCGCGCCGACCTGGCGACCGAGGTCGCCGAGGGTGCGGCCGTCGGCCGGGTCGGCGCGCAGGATCCCGCACAGGGCACGCAGTGCGGGTGAGGCGGGGGCGGGCAGGTGCAGCGGCTGCTGTTGCGGGGAGGCGCGCAACTGGTCGAGCAGCACCGCGCGGAGCCGGGCGCGTTCGGGGCTCTCGTCGTCGGGTGCGCGGGTGTAGGCGATGATCAGCTCACGCAGCAGCGGGCCCACGGCGAGCACCGTGGGGGCGTCCAGGCGGAGCGGGTTGTCGGTCCCGGGCAGCCCCACCAGGTGCAGGTCGAGTTCCCCACGGGCCTCGTGGGCGTGCACGGTGCCGGCCGGCACCCAGATGGCGCGGTTCCCCGGGGCGACCCAGGAGCCGGAGCCGGTCGTGACGATCAGCACCCCGCGCCCGGCGTAGACGATCTGGTGGTCGTCGTGCCGGTGCGGGTCGATCGCGCCACCGGGGGCCAGTCGCCGGGTGTGCGTCGGAGCGATCGGAGTGTGGCGGTTCTCCGTCATCATCTGGCAGATTATCGGAAGCCCGACAGCGGCGCCGCCCCGGAGCATGGCGGTGTGCGAAGAAACCTCTCGATCACTCTGCTGTCCGTCGGGCACGCCTGCGTCGACGTGTACCAGGGCGCGGTGGCGTCCCTGGTCCCGTTCTTCGTCGCCGAGCGCGCCTACGGCTATGCCACCGTCTCCGGCCTGGTGCTGGCCGCCTCCCTGCTGTCCTCGGTGGTGCAACCGGCGTTCGGCGCCGTGACCGACCGCTGGTCGATGCCGTGGCTCCTGCCGGTCAGCACGCTGGTGGGCGGCGCGGGCATCGCGCTGAGCGGGACCGGCGGCTCCTACGGTGTGACCGTGCTGTTCGTGGCCGTCTCCGGGATCGGCGTGGCCGCCTATCATCCCGAGTCCGCCCGGATCGCCCGGATCGCGTCCCGTGGCAGCCACAGCGCCATGGGCTGGTTCTCCACGGGCGGCAACCTCGGCTTCGCCCTCGCCCCGCCGATGGTCGGCGCGGTGGTGGGCACCGGCGGACTGCGCCTGACTCCGCTGCTGGCGCTGCCCGCGCTCGTCGGGAGCGTGCTGTGCCTGCCGGTGCTGCGCGCGCTGGGACGGCGGCACGCCGCCGGGGTCTCCGCGGCGCGGACGGACGGAGGCGACGACCGGGCCGCGTTCGTGCGACTGTCGCTGGCCGTGGTGTGCCGCTCGATCGTCTTCGTCGGACTGAGTACGTTCCTCTCGCTGTACGCGCGGCAGCGGATGGGCGGCGGCCCCGCGACGGGCACGGCGGCCCTGTTCGTGCTCTACCTGGGCGGCGCGGTCGGCTCCGTGCTGGGCGGAACGCTGGCGGGCCGCTGGGGGCGGGTCGCGGTCGCCCGCCGGTCGTACCTGGTCGCGACCGGCGCGGTCGCGGGGGTGCTGGTCGCGCCGGGCCCGGCCCTGTACCTGTTCGTGGCGCTCACATCGGTCGGTCTCTACGTGCCCTTCTCGCTGCAGGTCACCCTCGGCCAGGACTATCTGCCCTCGCGGGTCGGCACCGCGGGCGGGATCACACTCGGGCTGGCCGTCAGCGTCGGCGGTCTGGCCGGCCCCCCGCTGGGCGTCCTCGCCGACGCGACCTCGCTGCGGACCGCGCTGGCCCCGCTCGTCCTGATGCCGGTGCTGTGCTGGCTGCTGTTCCGCACCCTGCCGGAACCGGCCGCACCGCTCCCGGCCCCCGGGCCGCCAGGGGGCCCGGCCGCCGCGGAGGCGGATTCGGGCACGACGGAAGCGGACGCGACGGCCGCGGGGCCCGGTCGGCAGTCCCGCCGGGGCTGAGCCGAGCCGCCCCCGTTCGCAGGGGCGCCGCGGACGAGCCACCTGAGCCTGAGCTGCCCGCCGCCGCGCTCAGCGACGGCGGGCGGGGCTCTCAGGGTCCCTACGACCGCGTCGGCCAGACCAGCGCCTGGGCGACGACGACGTTCTCCCCGTCGAAAGTGACGGCGGGGCCTTCGTGCAACTCGTAGCCCATGCCCATCACCTCGCTCACACGGTGGCAGAACGCGGCATCGTCCGGCCCGGTCAAGACCCGGTAGAGGGGCCATCCCTCAGGCGGTGTACTCATGGGCGAAGGATCTCACGCAGACTCCGGGTCCACCCCCAACTCCTTCGCCCCCCAGGTCGTGGGGCGACCGCGCGTCAGGCGTGGAGCCCGTCGTCCGGCGGGCGGTGCGGGCACGGACCGTGAGGAATCGGCTGCCGGGCGGACACTCCGTGGTGGGCACGGGCGGGCGGCCGACTGGTCAGTGACTGCCGTTCAGTTGCCCGGCCAACTGCGAGTGCATGGTGGCGCTGGGCTCGTTCAGGCCGATGATCGTGACCTGCTTGCCGCGCTCCGCGTACTTGGTCTCCACGGCGTCGAGAGCGGCGACGGAGGAGGCGTCCCAGATGTGGGCGTCGGACAGGTCGATGACGACGTCGTCCGGGTCGTCCTTGTAGTCGAACTGGTAGACGAGGTCGTTGGAGGAGGCGAAGAACAGCTCGCCGGTGACGGCGTAGACGACCTGCGTACCCTCGGGGTCGACGACGCCGGTGACTTCGGCGAGACGGGCCACCCGCTTGGCGAAGATCACCATGGCGGTGACCGAGCCGACGACGACGCCGATGGCGAGGTTGCCGGTGGCGACGACCACGATGACCGTGATGGCCATGACCGCGATCTCACCGGCCGGCATGCGCTTGAGGGTCTTGGGCCGGATCGAGTGCCAGTCGAAGGTGCCGACAGCCACCAGGACCATGACCGCGACGAGCGCTGCCATGGGGATGTCGGAGACCACGGGGCCGAAGGCGATGCACAGCACGAGCAGGAAGGCCCCGGCCAGAAAGGTGGACAGGCGGGTGCGCGCGCCGGACGTCTTCACGTTGATCATGGTCTGGCCGATCATGGCGCAGCCGCCCATCCCGCCGAAGAAGCCCGTGACGATGTTGGCGACGCCCTGGCCCACCGACTCGCGGGTCTTGTCGGAGTGGGTGTCGGTGATGTCGTCCACCAGCTTGGCCGTCATCAGGGATTCCATGAGACCGACCAGTGCGAGCGCGAGGGCGTAGGGGGCGATGACGGTGAGCGTGTGCAGGGTGAGGGGCACATCGGGCAGGCCGGGGACGGGAAGGGAACCGGGCAGCTTGCCCTTGTCGCCGACTGTGGGGACGGCGATACCCGCGGCAAGGGTGACCACCGTGAGAATGATGATGGACACCAGCGGTGCGGGCACCGTCTTGGTGAGCTTCGGGAAGAGGACCATCAGCAGCAGTCCCGCCGCGATCAGCGGGTAGACGGGCCATGGCACATGCGTCATCTCTGGCACCTGGGCCATGAAGATCATGACGGCCAGGGCGTTGACGAAGCCCACCATGACGCTGCGGGGGACGAACCGCATCAGCTTGGCGACGCCGAGAGCCCCGAGGATCATCTGGAAGACACCGCCGAGGATGACGGTGGCGATCAGGTAGTCCAGCCCGTACTCGTGGTTCAGCGGTGCGACAACGAGGGCGACGGCGCCGGTGGCGGCCGAGATCATCGCCTTGCGGCCGCCGACGAACGAGATGACCACGGCCATGACACAAGCGGCATACAGGCCGACCTTCGGGTCGACGCCGGCGATGATCGAGAAAGAGATCGCCTCGGGAATCAGCGCGAGGGCCACCACCAGACCGGCCAGCACCTCGGTGCGCAGCACCTTGGGGGAGGCGAGCCATTCGGGCTTGGACAGGCGCAGCTTGGCAGCCGCGGACAGCGGTGAGGACATGCAACCGTTTCTGTTCAGGCGCGCGTCCAGGCCGTGGACGCACACGCGTCGTACTGGCTCCGCAAGGAATGGGAACCCCCGGTGGCCCGGCCGCCTCAGCGGGGCCGGACCAGGGCGGCAACCGCGCGGTGGCCGATCGGGCATCATTGCCCGGAAGACTCGGGCGCCGCCGGGCCCCCACCGGGGCCTTCGCTACGGCGAGATCGCCTCTACCGTGTACGGACGGCGGAGGCGGACACTTCGAAACTCTACCCTGACGTGAGGGCAGAGTGCGACCCGTGGGCTGTGAAGCGCAGGTGAACCCTCTCAAGATCCTGTGATTCATCTCATGCGCACACGGAGCCGTCCGTCTTCGAAAACAGCGAATGACAGAAGGAGAAGACGCGGCCATGAGTGAGCGGCAGATGCAGATCGGTGAGGTCGCCGAACGGACCGGTTTGTCGCTGCGCACCATCCGCCACTACGAGGAAGTCGACCTCGTCATCCCGTCCGCCCGCAGCAAGGGCGGGTTCCGGCTCTACACCGAGGCCGATGTCGAGCGCCTGATGGTCATCCGCCGGATGAAGCCGCTGGACTTCTCCCTGGAGGAGATGCGGGACCTGCTGGAGATCACCGACCGGATCGCCGCCACGGACGACCCACCCGCCGACGAGGAGCGCGAGCGGCTCCGCGAAAGGCTCGACGCGTACCGCAAGGTGGCTGACGCGCGCTGCGAGACGCTGCGCGCCCGCCTGGAGATGGCCGAGGACTTCGCCTCCACCCTGCGCCACCGCCTGGGTTCGTAGAGCCGCGGCTGACCGGGCACGGCTGGTCCGGCCGGGGGGCATTGCCATGCGGAGCAGCCCGAACGGGAGCACCCGCCCCGGACGGAGCACATCCTCCAGCCGGACCGCAGCGGCAGGCATCTCCCGGCCTGCGGGCCCGCCTTCGCCCCGAGGAGTCTCGCGTGCGGGTGGGCCCGTGCCCGTCTGCTCGTCTCGCGCGCTCCGCACAGGTCCGCAGCGCCTCGCGGTCACCCGTGGGCGGGGTACGGCCGTCCGACGACGGACTGCAACGCGCTGCCGTCAGTGCACCTGAACAGCCGCCTCAGCACACCCCGTGCTTGCGCAGCATCCGCCGCTGGGCGCCGGTCAGCTTCGTCGGGAAGTAGAGGTAGCAGATACCGCCGGTGCCGCCGACGACCTTGCCGTCGGCGTTCTTGCGCTTGGTCCGCAGCCAGATGTTCTCGAACTGCCGCCGCTGGTAGACGTGCCGGACCGAGGAGTTGTCCGGTGAGTTGGGGTCGTTGGCGATGACGTCGCCGGAGGCGGTGAAGCCGATGACGGTCATCAGGTGACCGGAGGTGCCGTAGCCGGCGCCGTCCAGTTCGGACTCGAGGAAGGACTGGGAGGTGATCAGCGGGATGCCCGCCGCGACGAGTTCCTCGGCCTCGTTCAGCGAGTTCATGCGGGTGACGACCGCGTTCATGTCCCGGTAGGTACTGGCGTAGGCACCGTTGAAGGGCCAGTTGCCGCAGCCCTCGTACCGGTAGTCGAAGGTGTACCGGGCGGCATGGCAGATCTGCGGGTCGGCGTAGTCGGGGTTGACCCAGGCCAGGTCCTCGGCGCTGGGTCTGCGGCCCCAGTACTCGATGATCATCTGCGAGGAGGTGGGGCTGCACCACGCCTCTCCCCCGTTGTCGTACTCGGGGTACTGGCCCTTGTGGATCTCCTGCGAGTAGCGCGGCACCTTCAGCTCGACGGCCCGGCCGAGGCCGGGCTCGGAGGCGGGGACCTCGAAGCGGTCGGGTACGTCCGAGCACATCGCGCCGACGCGCCAGACGGTGGGGGTGGCGCGGCTGCCCGGGGCCCGGTACAGCGTCAGGCGGAGCCGATAGGACGTCAGGCGGAGCCCCGTGGAGGGGTCGTCGACGGCGAAGGTGTCGGTGTAGATGGTGCTCTTGCCGTCCTTCTGGCCGCCGACCGAGGTGCGGCGCGGTACGTCGTCGCCGTCGCCCGAGGTCCAGATGCCCATGGTGTACCAGGGGGTGTGCCCGCCGTCCGAGTAGCTGCCGCGCAGTTCGACGCGGATCCAGGTGCCCTCGGGGGTGTGGGCGTTCCAGGAGGCGATGGCCTCGCTCGCGGGGACGGTGCAGGTGTGGCGGGGCGAGGTCCAGGTGGCGTACTCCCAGTCGGCCGCCCTGCCGGTGTGCGGGTCGTTGTAGGTGGTGGTGCCCGCGGGGTGGCCGAGCACGAGTCCCGGGCGCCGGCCCGACCGCACCCGGGTGCCTTCGGTCTCGCCCCCGGCCCAGTCGCGCCGGGAGGCCCAGTCGTGGAACTCCACCCGCCCCGCCTTCCCCGGCCGGGGCGGGCGGCCGGTGTACGGCGCGCCGGTGGTTCCACCCGTCCGGGCGTCGGCTGCCAGAGCGGTGGGGACCGCGCCGGCCGAGGCGGCCACGGCGACCGCGGCGGCCAGGACGGTACGGCGGTTGGCGGATCTGCTGGTCATGCGGAGTGCCCCCAGTCGTGGGTCGGTGCGGTGGTGCCTCACGGTGGTGCGCGGCGTCGTACCCGGTCCTGCCCTGCGGTCCGGTCCGGGCCGTACGCGGAAGCCAACTATCGCGGCTCGGCGGGGCGTGTGCCAGGGCTTCGGCCGCCCGGCATGCCGCCGTCATTGGCTCAGACCGGTGACGCACCGTGGCTGTCCGTCAGGCGCGGGCCCGTTCCGCACATCTGTGTGAACCGGGACGTACGCTGGGAGGATGCCTGTTCCGCCCCCGCTCGACGCGCTTGCCGACCGGCTTGCCGCGCTGCCCCCCTCGTGTGGGCCGGTGCGCCTCGTCGGCGTGGACGGGCATGCCGGTTCGGGCAAGACGACCCTGGCCCGGGAGCTGTCGGAGCGGCTCGGCGGGGCACCGGTGCTGCACCTGGACGACCTGGCCTGCCACGAAGGACTGTTCGACTGGACGGAGCGGCTGACCCGGCAGGTCCTCGAACCGCTGGAGCGGGGGGTCCGCGCACGCTACGTGGTCTACGACTGGGTGGCACACGCTTTCACGGCGGAAGCGGGGCTGCCACCCGCGCCGGTCGTTCTCGTCGAGGGCGTGGGGGCCGGACGGGCAGCGCTGCGGCCCCGGCTGGCCTGCCTGCTGTGGCTCGAGATGGCGGCCGAGGACGCGTGGCGGCGCGGGCGCCGCCGCGACGGCCCGGCGCAGCGGGACTTCTGGGCACGGTGGGTCCCCGCGGAGCGCGCGCATTTCGCGGCCGACCCGTCGCGCCCGTTCGCGGACTTCCTGGTACGCGAAACGGGCTCGGGACGTTTGGGATACGAGGTGCGGGAGAGGCGTGACGAGACACCCGGCCCGCCGCTGAATATGACGCTCCGTATAAGCGACGGCCGTTGACGGCATGCTGTCGGTACGGTGTGCAACCGAGCGGCTTGACCATCGGCGCGGGACCGATTACTTTTCCAACAAGCGGCCTGCGCAGGCCGTCTTGGACGCGAAGCCCCCGGTTGTTCCCCCGTGACCGGGGGCTTCGTTCTGCCTCGGAACAGTCGAAGCGGAACAAGCGGCTCTAATTTTCCTCACCCTCCGTATCGGCTCTACGGGTACCCTCCCGTGCCGGATCCCCCTCGCATCCCACCGCGGCAGGTCGTTCCGCGCGCCCGGAAGCCGGGTAGACCGCCCTTCGACAGCGCCCTGAGCACGGGTACGATGCGGAACAGCGTGGGAACCCCGGGTGATAACCGGCAGATGACGGGGGACATTTCGTGGGGGACGTGATGAACTTCGGCACGCAGGACCCCCAGGGCCTGCACGCCCCGGCCGAACTCGCCTGGCTGCGCGGGGTGGACGCGTACACGATCGGTGGATACGCGCAGGCCGAGGAGGAGTTCCGCACGGCGGTGCGACTCGATCCGGGGATGGCCGACGCGTGGCTGGGCCTGCACGCCCTGCGCGCCGACACCGCGACCGCGCTGCTGCGGATGCACCACCACCGGGAACGCTTCGGCGAGCAGCGCGCCCGGCACGGGCGCACCCTCAACTCCTGGTACTGGCTGGGCTGGTGGGTGCAGCCGGTGCTGGAGTACGAACGGGACCTGCTGCTGGCGCACGCCTCGCACTGGCTGGACGGACGCCATGTCGCCGAACTCGACCGAGCCCTGGCGGGCTGTCCTCCGGTGGACGCCGACCCGCAGGTACGGTTCCTGCACGCGTGCCGGGCCTACCTGGCCAAGGACTGGGAGGGGCTGGTCGCACACACCGAGCCGCTGGTGGACGATCCCCTGCTGGGCATCGAGGCCGGGCTGTTCGCGGGCATGGCCCGGGTCCGGCTGGAGATGTACGGGCAGGCCGAACCGCTGCTCGCGGCCGCCCTGATGCGCTGCCGAAGCGAGCAGCCGCAGCGCAAGGAGCTGCGCTACTGGCTGGCGCGCGCCCGGGAGGGCACCGGGCGCAGCGCGGCGGCGCTGCCGCTCTACCGTGCGGTCCACCGGATCGACCCGACGTTCATGGACACGGCGGCCCGGCTGACGACGATCGCGGACAGCGACGGTGGCGGCGGCACGGCGGAGGACCTGGCAGCCGCCGTGCTCTCCGGCTCGCTGGGCGGCCCCGCCCCGGCCGCGGCCCCGGAGCTGTTCGACAGGGGTACCGAACCGCCCGGCGACCCGGCGGATCCCGCCGACTGCGCCGCAGCCGGGGACGGCCGCTCCCCCGGCAGCTCGGAGTTCCAGGAGGGTGGCGTGCGCCGCAAGGGCCCGGGCTCCCCGCCGCCGGGCACCACCGACGGCGGGGAGCCGGCGGACGACACCGGGACCGCCGACCCGCTGCTGGACCCGGAGGCGGACGCGCTGCGGCTGGAGGACTCCGGCGACCCGGCCGAACCCGTCCGCGTCGACACGGGCGTGCTGCGGGAGCGCGATACCACCGCCGGGGACGGCAGCATTCCGGCCGGGCCCTCGGATCCGGTGCTGCTGGCACAGGCGCTGGAGGAGCTGGAGCGAATGGTCGGACTCGAGCCGGTCAAGCGCCAGGTCCGGGCGCTCTCCGCGCAGTTGCACATGGCCCGGCTGCGAGCCGGCCAAGGGCTGCCCGTCCAGCCGCCGAAGCGGCACTTCGTCTTCTCCGGCCCTTCCGGCACGGGCAAGACCACGGTGGCCCGCATCCTGGGCCGGGCCTTCTACGCGCTCGGGCTGCTGGGCGGCGACCATCTGGTCGAGGCGCAGCGCGCCGACCTGGTCGGCGAATTCCTGGGGCAGACAGCGGTCAAGGCCAACGAGCTGATCGACTCGGCGCTGGGCGGGGTGCTGTTCGTCGACGAAGCGTACGCGCTCTCCAACTCCGGTTACACCAAGGGCGACGCGTACGGCGACGAGGCGCTGCAGGTGCTGCTCAAGCGCGCGGAGGACAACCGGGACCAGCTCGTGGTGATCCTGGCCGGCTACCCGGAGGGGATGGACCGGCTGCTGGCGGCCAACCCGGGGCTCTCCTCCCGTTTCACGACCCGGGTCGACTTCCCCAGCTACCGCCCGCTGGAACTGACGGCGATCGGCGAGGTGCTGGCCGCCGACAACGGCGATGTCTGGGACGAGGAGGCGCTGGAGGAGCTGCGCAGCATCAGCGGGCACGTCGTCGACCAGGGCTGGATCGACGAGTTGGGCAACGGCCGCTTCCTGCGCACCCTGTACGAGAAGAGCTGTGCCTACCGGGATCTGCGGCTGTCCGGGTACGCGGGCACACCGTCCCGCGACGACCTGGCGACGCTCCGGCTGCCCGACCTCATGCAGGCGTACGGCGAGGTGCTGTCGGGGCGGGGGCCGGACGGCTCTCCGCCGGGTCCGCAGCCGCCACCGGGTTAGCGCCCTCCGCGCCGCTGCCCCGGACGTCCGGCAGCCGCCGGGCGCCCGGTACGGCACCTCCGGCCCCGGCGGGCGGCACCGCGGCGGCGGCGCGTCCGGGCCCGGGGCCGCCCGGGTCGGTGTGGGCGGGATCGTGCACCTCGCCGACCAGGATCTCCAGCACGTCCTCCAGGGCGGCCACCCCCAGCACCCGCCCGGTGGCGTCGGCGACGGCGGCCAGGTGCGAGGCGCCGGCCCGCATGGCTGTCAGCGCGTCGTCCAGCGGCAGCTCGCCGCGGAGTGTGGCGATCGGACGCCACAGCCGCTGTGGTACGGCCCGGTCGGCTTCCTCCAGGTCGAGTACGTCCTTGACGTGCAGATACCCGAGGAAGCCGCCGTCCTCGGAACGCACCGGGAAGCGGGAGTAGCCGGTGCGCACCGTCAGCTCCTCCACCTGGCGAGGAGTGACGTCGGTGCCGACGGTGATCAGCTCGGTGCGGCCCAGCAGGACGTCGGTCAGCGGTCGGGAGCCGAGTTCCAGCGCGTCGGCCAGCCGCTCGTGTTCGTCCGGTGCCAGCAGGCCGGCCTGGCGGGAGTCGTCCACCAGCTGGTTGAGCTGTTCGCTGGTGAAGGCGGCCGCCACCTCGTCCTTGGGTTCGACACGGAAGAGCCGCAGGACGAGGGTGGCGCACGTCCCGAGTGCCGCGGTGACCGGCCGGGTCAGCCGCGCGAAGGCGACCAGCGCGGGGCCGAGCCACAGCGCGGTGCGCTCGGGTGCCGCCATCGCCAGGTTCTTGGGCACCATCTCGCCCACGACCAGGTGGAAGAAGACGACCACGGCCAGCGCGATCACATATCCCACCGGGTGCACGAGCGCCTCGGGCAGCCGGGCGGCGTGGAAGGCGGGCTCCAGCAGGTGGGCCAGCGTGGGTTCGGCCACCGCGCCCAGGGTCAACGAGCAGACGGTGATCCCGAACTGCGCGGCCGCCATCATCTGCGGCAGTGTCTCCAGCCCGCGCAGCACGCGCCGGGCGCGCGCCGATCCGCCGGCCGCGAGCGGCTCGATCTGGCTGCGGCGCACCGAGACCAGCGCGAACTCGGCACCGACGAAGAAGCCGTTGGCGAGCACGAGCAGTGCGGCGAAGAGGAGTTGCAGCAGGCTCATGATGCCACCGCCTCCACGCTGCGGGCCGACCGCGGGGACGCGCCGTCGGCCGGGTCGGCGAGAGCGGAGGGACGGGAGGCGGCGCGGGAGTCGGGCGCCACGATGCGGACGCGTTCGGCGCGGTGGTGTGCCACGTGCCGTACCCGCAGCTGCCACTCCGGACCGTCCTGGCCGGCCCGCGGGTGCGGCAGCCGCAGCCGGGCGGTGTCGCCCGGCGCCGGGATGCGGCCCAGCAGGTCGGCGACGAGTCCGGCGACGGTCTCGTAGGGGCCCTCGGGGACCTCCAGGCCGATGCCGCGCAGGGCGCCCACCCGGCACCCGCCGTCCGCCTCCCAGGCCGGGCGGCCCTCCGCCTCGGCCGGCGCCGGGGCCAGCTCGGGCAGTTCGTCGTAGAGCTGCCCGTCGTGTTCGTCGCGCACCTCGCCGACGATCTCCTCGACGATGTCCTCCAGCGTGACGACCCCGGCCGTACCGCCGTACTCGTCCACGACCACGGCGATGGGCTGTTCGCTGCGCAGCCGTGCCAGCAGCGGGCGGACGGGGAGCGTCTGGGGGACGAGCAGCGCCGGGACGGCGATCCGGGCGGCGGGGGTGTGCAGCCGCCGGTGCGCGGGCACGGCGAGCGCGTCCTTGAGGTGCACCATGCCCACGACCTCGTCCAGGGTGTCCTGATAGACGGGGAAGCGGGAGAGGCCGGTGGCGCGGGTGAGGTTGAGGATGTCTTCCGCGGTGGCCGCGGCCTGCAGCGCGCCGACGCGGACGCGGGGTGTCATCACGTGCTGGGCGGTCAACCCGCCCAGCGCCAGAGTGCGCACGAACAGGTCGGCGGTGTCCTGTTCGAGGGCCCCGGCCCGAGCCGAGTGGTGGGCGAGGGAGACGAGTTCACCGGGGGTGCGCGCCGAGGCGAGCTCCTCGGCCGGCTGGACTCCGAAGAGCCGCACCAGGCGGTTGGCCGCCGCGTTCAGGCCCGCGATCACCGGCCGGAACGTGCGGGAGAAGAGGCGCTGCGGACCGGCGACGAACCGGGCGACCGCCAGCGGCCGGGAGACGGCCCAGTTCTTGGGCACCAGTTCGCCGACGACCATCTGGACCGCGGAGGCGGTCAGCATCCCGGTGACGACGGCGACTCCCCCGACGGCGCCGGACGGTACCCCGAGCGCGCCCAGCGGTCCGCTCAGCAGCCGGGCCAGCGCGGGCTCGGCCAGCATGCCGGTGACCAGGGAGGTGAGGGTGATGCCGAGCTGGGTGCCGGAGAGCTGGAAGGAGAGCTCGCGCAGCGCGAGGACGACGCCGCGCGCCTTGCGGTCGCCCTGCGCGGCGGCGCGTTCGGCTTCGGGTCTCTCGACGGTGACCAGTCCGAACTCGGCCGCGACGAAGAAGCCGTTGGCGAGTACGAGCAGGAACGCCACGCCGAGCAGTACGAGCGGGAGGGTCATGCCGCGCCCCCGTGGAGACGGGACGCGGCGCATGTACTACAGGACGATCCGTCCATCGCTGGAGGGTCTCACTCCTCGGTTCGCAGGTGGCCGCGCGAGCGCGGGGCGGCTCACGCCGGTGTGCTCCAGAGTAGACACTGGGACGCACCTCGCGAAGACGCGCGGCGCCGCGCCGGGGTTGCCGCGGCGGGCGGCCGGGCCGCTACTTTCCGGCCTCGGGCCCCGTCCCGCCGGCGGCATCACCCGGTACTCCGTTCGGGGTGCCGTCCGGGACGCCCTTGAGGTCGACCAGCGCCCGCAGGGCCCGCGCGTCGGCGAGGGCCTGCTGCTTGGCGATGCCCGGCTGGATGCCCATCACGGGCAGGCTGGTGCCGTCGGCCAGATCGAGGGAGACCCAGGGGTCGCCGGGCCGCAGATGGACGGCGAGCACCTGCGCCCAGACGAGGCGCCGCTTGGTGGTGAGGTTGACGACCGTCACCGCGTCCTCGTCCGCGGTCACCCGGGGGCGGCTCAGCAGCACCAGCACGCCGAGGAAGAGCGCGGCGGTGAAGATGAAACTGGCCCGCTCGCCGCCGCCGAGCTGGAGCATCAGCGAGATCGTGGTGATGACGACGAACGCGGCGAGCCCCGCGCTCAGCAGCACCGCGCGGGTGCGGGTGGGCCGGAAGGTGACGGGAAGCGCGGGCACCCGGGGGCTGTCGGTCATGAGCGTGCTCCGGTGGCGGTCACAGGCGGCAGGCGTGGATGCCGGTGGTGAGGATGGCGCGCGCGCCCAGGTCGTAGAGGTCGTCCATGATCCGCTGCGCCTCGGTGGTGCGCACCATGGAGCGGACGGCCACCCAGCCCTGGTCGTGCAGCGGGGAGATCGTCGGGGACTCCAGTCCGGGGGTGAGCGCGACGGCCTGCTCCAGGTGCTCGGCCCGGATGTCGTAGTCCATCATCACGTAGCTGCGGGCCACCAGGACACCCTGGAGCCGGCGCAGGAACTGCTGCACCTTGGGCCCGTGCGGATCGGCTCCGGTCCGGCGGATCACGACGGCCTCGGACTCCAGGATCGGCTCCCCGGCGATCTCCAGGCCCGCGTTCCGCAGCGAGGTCCCCGTCTCCACCACATCGGCGATGACCTGGGCCACGCCCAGCTCGATGGCGGTCTCCACCGCGCCGTCCAGGTGGACGACCGAGGCGTCGATGCCCTTGTCCGCCAGGTGCTTGGCGACGATGCCCTCGTAGGAGGTGGCGACCGTCAGCCCGGCGAGGTCGTCGAGGGTGCTGACGGTGCCCGGCTTGGCCGCGTAGCGGAAGGTGGAGCGGGCGAAGCCGAGCGGGAGCACCTCCTCGGCCCGCGCACCCGAGTCCAGCAGCAGGTCGCGGCCGGTGATGCCGATGTCCAGCCGCCCGGAGCTGACGTAGATCGCGATGTCACGGGGGCGCAGGTAGAAGAACTCGACGTCGTTCTCCGGGTCCACCAGCACGAGTTCCTTGCTGGCCTTGCGCTGCTGGTACCCGGCCTCATGCAGCATCTCCCCCGCAGGTCCGGAGAGGGAACCCTTGTTGGGGACGGCGATGCGCAGCATGCGGGAGCTTCCTTTGTTCGTGCGGCGGCAGCAGTCGTGCCGGGTCTCAGAGGTGAGCGTATACGTCGTCGAGGGAGAGGCCCTTGGCGGCCATGAGCACCTGCAGATGGTAGAGGAGCTGCGAGATCTCCTCCGCCGTGCGCGCGTCGCCCTCGTACTCGGCGGCCATCCAGACCTCGGCGGCCTCCTCCACGATCTTCTTGCCGATGGCGTGCACGCCCTGCGCGGCGAGCTCGGCGGTGCGGGAGGTGCCGGGGTCGCCGGTGGCGGCCTTGTGCTGCAGCTCGGCGAAGAGCTGCTCGAATGTCTTGTTCGCCATGGTGCCTCTCACCCTACGCGGTGGCGGGGAGCGCTCAGCGCCAGGGCTCCGCGACCGTGCGCAGCGTCGCGGCGGTCGCCACGGCGGCCGTCACCGCCTCGTGCCCCTTGTCCTCGGTGGAGCCGGGAAGTCCCGCGCGGGCCACCGCCTGCTCCTCGTCGTCGCAGGTCAGCACGCCGAAGCCGATCGGGACGCCGGTGCGCACCGACACCTCGGTGAGCCCCTGGGTGACGCCCTGGCAGACATAGTCGAAGTGCGGGGTCCCGCCCCGGACGACGACGCCGAGCGCCACGATCGCGTCGTAGCCGCGGTCGGCCAGTACCTTGGCGACGACGGGCAGCTCGAAGCTGCCCGGGACGCGCAGCACGGTGGGCTCGTCGATGCCCAGTTCGCGCAGTGCGCGCAGGGCGCCGTCGACGAGGCCGTCCATGACCTGCTGGTGCCATTGCGCGGCGACCACGGCCACCCGCAGGTCCTGGCAGTTCTTGACGGTCAGTTCGGGTGCGCCCTTGCCGCTCACGGTGCTCCTCGTGCGTGTGTCGTGTGCTGTGTGGTGGTGCTGCCGGTGTCCCGGATGCGCGGACGAGCCGGCCGCTCGGAATGCCGCGCGGATCCGGACCCGCGCGGCTACTGGGTGCCGCAGGGTGAGCTGCGCTCGGCGTCCAGCCAGGGCAGGTCGTGGCCCATCCGGTCGCGCTTGGTGCGCAGGTAGCGCAGGTTGTGCTCGCCGGCCTGCACCGGCATCGGCTCCCGTCCGGTGACGCGCAGGCCGTGCCGCTCCATCGCGGCCGTCTTCTCCGGGTTGTTCGTCATCAGCCGCAGGGACCGCACCCCCAGATCGGCGAGGATCTGCGCGGCGGCCGCGTAGTCGCGCGCGTCGGCCGGAAGCCCCAGTTCGAGGTTGGCGTCGAGGGTGTCGCGGCCCCGCTCCTGCAGTTCGTAGGCGCGCAGCTTGGACAGCAGCCCGATGCCCCGGCCCTCGTGTCCGCGCAGGTAGAGCACCACGCCGTGGCCCTCCTGCTGGACGCGCTCCAGGGACGCCTCCAACTGGGGCCCGCAGTCGCATCGCTGGGAGCCGAAGACGTCGCCCGTCAGGCACTCGGAATGCACTCGTACGAGCACGTCCTCGCCGGCGGCGGGATGCCCGGGGTCCCCCGGGCCGGTGAGGTCACCGGCGACGAGCGCGATGTGCTCCACCCCGTCGACGACGGAGCGGTAGCCGTAGGCACGGAAGTCGCCGTGCCGGGTGGGCAGCCGGGTCGTCGCCTCACGCCGCACGGTGGGCTCGGCGGAGCGGCGGTAGGCGATCAGGTCCTCGATGGAGATGATCCGCAGCCCGTGCTTCCGTGCGAACGGCACCAGTTCGGGCAGCCGCAGCATGGTGCCGTCCTCGCCGGCGATCTCCACGATGGCGGCGGCGGGACGCAGCCCGGCCAGCCGGGCCAGGTCGACGCCCGCCTCGGTGTGCCCGGCGCGGGCGAGCACACCGCCGGGCCTGGCACGCAGCGGAAAGGCGTGCCCGGGCCGGACGAAGTCGGCCGGTGCCGTGCCGGGGTCGGCCAGCAGCCGGATGGTGGCGGCGCGGTCGGCGGCGGAGATACCGGTGGTGACGCCGTGCGCGCCGGTGGCGTCGACCGAGACGGTGAAGGCGGTGCCCATGGACTCGGTGTTCTCGGCGACCATCTGGGGCAGCGCGAGCCGGTCGAGGTCGGCCCCTTCCATGGGGGTGCAGATCAGGCCGCGGCACTCGCTCATCATGAAGGCGACGGTCTCGGGCGTGACCAGCTCGGCGGCGACCACCAGGTCGCCCTCGTTCTCCCGGCTCTCGTCGTCGACGACCACGACCGGGCGCCCCTCGGCGATGTCGCGGACCGCCTCCTCGACGGGGTCGAGCGCGAGCCCGAACACCGCCCCGGGGTCGGCCGGTTCCGCCTCGGACGAGGGTCGCGGGGCGGGGGGCGCGTCGTACCAGTTCGGCAGCGCGGTCATGAGCGTGCTCCTTCCTCGGGGTGCGCCTGGGCGGGACACGGCGCGTTCACAGCGTGGCTCCGGCCGAGTGCAGCGCGTGCTCGGGGCGGGCGGCGGCCCGCGCGCCCGCCTCCTCACGGGACCGCTGCCACCAGGCGCGCAGCCCCCACAGGACGAGGGCGAGATAGACGACGTAGACGAGGCCGGAGAAAGCCAGGCCGCTGCTGAAGGCGAGCGGCACCCCGACCACGTCCACCAGCAGCCAGGCGAGCCAGAACTCCACCAGCCCGCGGGCCTGGGCCACCATCGCGGCCAGGGTGCCGACGAAGATGTAGGCGTCGGCCCAGGGGCTCCAGGAGAGAGCGGGCACCAGGGTGAAGAGCGTGCCGACGGCGGCCGTGCCCAGCGCGGTGCCGAGGGCGAGCAGTCCCCGCTCCCGCCAGGTGGCGAACCGTACGGCGATGGATCCGTCCTGCGCCTGCCGCCGACCGCGTCCCCACTGCCGCCAGCCCCACAGTGCCACTCCGATGACCAGGAGCTGCTTGCCGACGCCGCCCGCCAACTGGGCTGAGGCGAAGGCGCCCACGAGGATCAGCCCGGACAGCAGCTGCACGGGCCAGGTGGCTATGGAGCGCCGCCAGCCCAGCGCGAGCCCGAGCAGCCCCATCAGGTTGCCGAGCATGTCGGACCAGATGACGTGCTGTCCGAAGGCGGCGAACGCCTCCTGGTTCAGCCAGTGCAGCCCGCTCATCGCGCCGCCCCGCTCTGCCGCGCCGTACCACCCTGCCGCGAGGGTGCCGCATCGCCGGGGCGCGGCGGCTGCGGGACGCCCCGCGCGGTCGGGCCCAGCAGCCGCTCCACGTACTTGGCGAGGACGTCGACCTCCAGGTTGACCGGGTCGCCCGGCTGCTTGGTGCCGAGCGTGGTGAGGGCGAGCGTGGTGGGGATGAGGGAGACCGTGAAGTACGCGTCGGTGGCCTCGACGACCGTCAGGCTGATGCCGTCGACGGTGATGGAGCCTTTCTCGACCAGGTAGCGGCCCAGCCCCTCGGGCAGCCCGATGGTGAGATCCGTGCCGCTGTCCGCGTCGTGCCGCGCGGTGACGGTGCCGGTGCCGTCGACGTGCCCCTGGACGAGGTGGCCGTCGAGCCGTCCGCCCAGCGCCATGGGCCGCTCCAGGTTGACGGGCGAGCCCGCGGTGAGGGCTCCGAGGCTGGAGCGCTCCAGCGTCTCGGCGATGACGTCGGCCGTGAACTCGCCGTCGCGGGTCTCCACGACGGTCAGGCACACACCGTTGACGGCGATCGAGTCGCCGTGCCGCGCGTCTGCGGTGACGCGCGGGCCGCGCAGCCGCAGCCGTGCGGAGCCGCCCAGGTCCTCTACGGCGACGACCTCGCCCAGTTCTTCCACGATTCCGGTGAACACTCAGGACTCCTCGGTCTGCTCGGGCTGCCCGGCGACGGCGGACGGGCGGGCGGGCGGGTGCGCGGTGCTGCCGACCGCGGTGACCCGCAGGTCGGGGCCGATGCGCAGGGTGTCGCTCACGGTGAGCCGCAACGCCTGCGCGATGGTGTTGATTCCGGCGTCCCCCAGGACGGGCGGCCCCGCGCCCAGCAGCACGGGGGCGAGATAGCCGACGACCCGGTCGACCAGTCCCTCGGCGACGAAAGCGGCGGCGAGGGTGGCGCCGCCCTCCAGCAGCACGGCGCGCACGTCGCGGGTGTGCAGGGCGGTCAGCAGCGCGTCCAGGTCGAGTCCGGCCCGGTCCCCGGCCGCCCGCGGCAGCCGCAGCACCTCGACCGGGCTGCCGTCGGCGGCGGCCTCCAGTCCGGCGGTGTCCGCGTCCCGGGCGACGGCGATCAGGGTGGGCGCGGCGCCGTCGAGGACACGGGCGCCCGCGCGTACGGCCGTGGCCTCGGTGTCGACGACGACGCGGAGCGGCTGGGTGGCGCCGGGTACTCCGCGCACGGCCAGGTGCGGGTCGTCGGCGCGGGCGGTTCCGGAACCGACGAGAACGGCGTCGGACTCGGCGCGCAGCCGGTGCACGTCGGCCCGGGCCTCGGCGGAGGTGATCCAGCGGCTGGAGCCGTCGGCGGCGGCGGTGCGGCCGTCGAGCGTGGCGGCGTACTTCCAGGTGACGTACGGGCGGCCGTGCAGGACGGAGGTCAGCCAAGCCGCGTTGCCCGCCGCGGCCTCGTCGGCCAGCAGCCCCCCTTCGACCTCGACACCGGCGGCGGCGAGTGTCGAGGCGCCGCCGGCCGAGCCGGGGCCGGGGTCGGGCACGGCGTAGACGACGCGGGAGATCCCGGCGTCGAGGAGGGCGCGGGAGCAGGGGCCGGTGCGCCCGGTGTGATCGCAGGGTTCGAGTGTGACGACGGCGGTGCCGCCGCGGGCGTCCTCACCCGCTTCGGCCAGCGCGTGGACCTCCGCGTGCGGTCCGCCGGCCCGCTGGTGCCAGCCCTCCCCCACCTGGCGTCCCACGTGGTCGAGGACGACGCAGCCGACGACGGGATTGGGGCTGGTGGAGCCGAGTCCCCGTGCGGCGAGAGCGATGGCACGGCGCATCGCGTCGCGCTCGGCCTGCGGCGCGAGCGGCGCCTGGGGGTGGGGGGCCACCGGGTCCTCCTGCCTCTTCGGGCACGGACTCCGGGGCTGTGGGACTGTGACGGACGCGGGAACGGGACGACCTGCCGGAACGGGAGGGTCCGCTCCGGACCGGCCGCAGCCTCCGGAACGGTACCGCCGGTCGGCGGCGCACCGATCACGTCCGCCGCGCACTGCCTCCCATCCGGACTTTCACCGTCGGTCCAGGAATCTCACCTGGTCAACCGACCGCTGGTGGCGGCCGGGTCGCGGACTGTAACCGCCGGTTCGGACTTTCACCGACCCCGGAGTGCGCTGACGTCACTGGTACTCCCCCAGCTGTCGGCCGGGGGTACTCCCCAGTCTGCCACGCGGGGAGGGGTGCCATGCGGGCGGCTGCTGTGCGGTGACTCACAGCAGCCCCGTGACGGCGCGTGCGCCACCGGTGTCCACGGCTGTTCGAGCGGGGTTCGAGCAGGGCACGATCTGCGTCGTGGGCCGCGCGGACCCGCCGCCGGGCGGTACGGACGCGCGCCGGAAGGCGGTGGTCGGAACGTGCGGCGGGGAGACGGGATGCGTACGGATGCACACGGCCCCGAGCCGGGTGCCGGGGCGGGGACCGGTGCGGGGGCGGGAATCGGTGCGCCGCCGGGAGCCGGGGCGGAGCCGGGATGCGGGGCGGAGGTGCCCGGTACCCGGACGGGCCGCCCTCGGATCGCGCCCGGGGCCCGGCCCGCGGAGTCCGCGCGGGCCGGGCGGGTGGCGGTCTCGGTGGTCTTCGCCGTGCACGGCACGGCCAGCGGCACGTTCGCCACCCGGATCCCCTGGCTGCGCGAACACCTCGGGCTGAGTCCCGGCTGGCTGGGGCTGGCGCTGGTCTTCATGACGGCGGGGGCCTCCGCGGCCATGCCGCTGGCCGCGCGCGCGGCGCACCGGTACGGTCCGCGCCGGGCGCTGGCCGCGGTCTCGCTGGCATGCTGCGCGGGACTGGTGCTGCCGCCGCTGGCCCCGGCTCTGGGATGGCTGTGCCTGGCGCTGTTCCTGTACGGCTGCGGGCTCGGTCTGATGGACGTGGCGATGAACGCCCAGGGGGTTCGGGTCGAGGCGGAGTACGGGCGGTCGGTGATGTCCTCGCTGCACGGGTTGTGGAGCGTGGGAACGCTGGTCGGCGGCGCAGGTGGCGTGCTGGCCGCGGATGCGGGGCTGGACGCGCGGCTGCATCTGGGGCCGGCGGCTCCGCTGCTGGCCGCGATCGCGGTGGTCGCGGCCCGGTGGACCCCGGACCGGGAGCGGTCCCGTCAACCGGACGGCGCCCGGGAGGACGCCCGGGAGGGCACCCAGGAGGACGAGGCACCTCCGCGCTTCGCGCTGCCCGCCCGCGGGGTCGTGGCGATCGGGCTGCTCGGCTTCTGCGCGGTGTTCGCCGAAGGCGCCTCGATGGACTGGTCCGGCATCTACCTCGCGGACGTGACGGGGGCCGGCCCCGGGCTGGCCGCCTCTGCCTACACGGCGTTCGCCTGCACCATGGCGCTGGCCCGGCTGTCGGGCGACGCCGTGGTGCGGCGGTTCGGACCGGTGGCCACCGTACGCGCGGGCGGGGCGCTGGCTGCGGCGGGCGGCGCGCTGGTGGTCGCGGCACGGACGCCGCCCGCGGCCGTGGTCGGCTTCGCGCTGATCGGGGTGGGGATCGCCGTGGTCGTCCCGCTGTGCTTCGCCGCCGCGGGCCGCACCGCGGCTGCCGCCCCAGGCCAGGCCATCGCGGGGGTGGCCACCCTGGCCTACGCGTCCGGCCTGGCGGCACCCGCCGCCGTCGGCTGGATCGCCGAGTCGACCACCCTGTCCGCCTCCTTCGGTGTCGTCACCTTCCTGCTGCTGGGGCTGGTGGCGGGGGCGCGGGTGCTCCGCGCCTGACGGCCGGGCATACCGGGCGGTGCTGGTGACCGGCCCGGAGCCGCGCAGGGAGCCGGACGGAGGCATCGTGCCGGTCGAACTAGTATGTGGGCCGATCAGAATCAGCCAGGCAGCGAGCGGGAGTGAAGACATGGGCGGCGGGCTCGGCGTGCGGTGGAAGGTGCACGGCGACGGTCGGGTCCCGGCGCCCGGCGCGGTGGTACGGCCCGACGAACGGCTCTCCTGGCCGCGGACGGCGGGCCTGGGCGCCCAGCACGTGGTGGCCATGTTCGGCGCCAGCTTCGTGGCACCGGTCCTCATGGGGCTGGACCCGAACCTGGCGATCATGATGTCCGGCCTGGCCACGATGCTCTTCCTGCTGGCCACCCGCGGCCGGGTACCGAGCTACCTGGGGTGCAGCCTCTCCTTCGTCGGGGTCACCGCCGCCATCCGCGGCCAGGGCGGCGGCAGCGCCACCGTGACCGGGGCGATCCTGGTGGTCGGAGCCGTGCTGCTGCTCGTCGGGCTGGCCGTGCAGAAGTTCGGCGCGCGGATCATCCACGCGGTGATGCCGCCCGTGGTGACCGGTGCGGTCGTCATGCTGATCGGCTTCAACCTGGCGCCCGTCACCGCCTCGACGTACTGGCCCCAGGACCAGTGGACGGCGCTGCTGACCATGCTGCTGACCGGACTCGCGGTGGTGTGCCTGCGCGGCTTCTGGTCCCGGATCGCGATCTTCCTGGGGCTGGTCGCCGGCTATCTGATGTCCTGGGCGTTCGACACGGTGTTCGGCCGGATCCACTCGCCGGACGCGAGCGGCAGGACGGTCGACCACTGGCGACTGGACCTGTCCGGCGTGGGCCGGGCCGACTGGTTCGGGCTGCCGTCCGTGCACGGCCCCGACTTCTCCTGGTCGCCGGTGCTGGTGGCGCTCCCGGTGGTGATCGCGCTGGTGGCCGAGAACGCGGGGCACGTCAAGGCGGTCGGCGAGATGACCGGCGATCCGCTGGACGACAAACTGGGCACGGCGATCGCCGCGGACGGCGCGGGCAGCGTCCTGTCGACGGCCTTCGGCGGCCCGGCCACGACGACATACTCGGAGAACATCGGCGTCATGGCCGCGACCCGGGTCTATTCCAC
Organism: Streptomyces sp. WMMB303; assembly: GCF_029351045.1. NCBI lineage: Bacteria > Bacillati > Actinomycetota > Actinomycetes > Kitasatosporales > Streptomycetaceae > Streptomyces > Streptomyces sp. WMMB303. Next base: position 658,132 of record NZ_JARKIN010000001.1, read on the forward strand.
GGCCGCGTACTGGGCCGCGGCGTGTTTCGCGCTGCTCTTCGGGCTGTGCCCCAAGTTCGGTGCCGTCGTCGCGGCGATCCCCGGCGGAGTGCTCGGCGGCATCACCGTGATCCTCTACGGCATGATCGGCCTGCTCGGGGCGCAGATCTGGATCAACAACGCCGTCGACATGCGCAATCCGCTCAACCTCGTACCGGTCGCGGCGGGCATCATCATCGGCGTCGGGGGCGTCACCCTGAAGGTCACCGACGACTTCGAACTCGGCGGCATCGCACTGGGCACCGTCGTCGTCCTCACCGGCTACCACGCGCTCAAGGCGCTGGCCCCGCCGCACCTCAAGGCCCAGCAGCCGCTGCTGGACGAGGGCACCAGCGGCTACGACGAACCGAGCTGACCCGCGCCGGGGGCCGTGCCGCGTTCGCCGGGGGCCGCCGCGCGGGCGGAGGGTGCCGTCGCCGTGAAGTACCGGACCCGGTGGTCCTCGCCCACCGGCCGCATTCCGGCCGCCGCCATCACGTGCTGCGAGGCCAGGTTGTCCAGGTCGGCGTCGGCCTCGACCCGGGCGACACCCTGGGACCAGGCGAAGGCCAGCAGCGCGCGCAGCGCCTCGGCGGCATATCCCCTGCCGCGTGCCGAGGCGTTGAGGCCGTACCCGACGGTCACGGTATCCGCCGTGCCGGACACCCGGTCGAGGCCGATACCGCCGATGGCGCGGCCGTCCTCACGACGCCGGATCTCGTAGTTGCCGGCCGGCTGTCGGCCGCCGTCGGCTCCGCACGCCGCCGGCAGGGCCCGGGCGCCCCGCACATCCATGGCGTCGGGATACTCGGGCCCCCAACGGTCCCCGGGTCCGGGCCTGCGCCGCACGACGCGTTCGGCCTCCTGACGTGTCATGGGGTGCAGCACGAGCCTCTCGGTGTGCAGATCGGCCCTACCGGTGGTCATGGCCGGAGTATCGCGGCATCCCGTCGGCCGCGCACCCGAATTGAACGAGAGAGGGGCACACGTCCTCCGTCCGGGGGCTGCCGGGGCGGCGCTGCCCGCAGCGCGGGCCGACGGCTGTCAGGCTGCCCGGCATGACCTCCATCGAGCAGGTGCCAGCGCAACGCGCGGCGACGGCCGTGCCCATCGCCGATGTGACGGCCCGGATGCGCGAGATCGGCGCCGTACTGCCCAGGCAGGACGGCGTGGCGGTCTTCGACCGGGTGTACCTGTCGGTGACCGAGGAACTCGAACGGCGTCTGGCCGCCGGGCACTTCCGGGACCGGGCAGCCACCGGGGAGCTGGGCAGCCGGTTCGCACAGCGCTTCCTGGACGCGGTGGACGCCGAGGCCGCCGGGTTGCGGATGCCCGCGTGCTGGCGGCCGCTCTTCCGCTTCCGGCGCCATCCCTCCGTCCATCCGCTGCAGTTCGCGCTGGCCGGCATCAACGCCCACATCGGCCACGACCTGCCACTGGCGCTGGTGGACACCTGCCGGGCACTGCGCGCCGTGCCCGCGGAGCTGGAGACGGACTTCGAGCGGATCGGCGAACTGCTGACGGGCCTGGAGGAGCGCATCCGGGAGGACCTGATGCCCGGCCCGGACCTGCTGGACGTGGCCGATCCGCTCACCCACCTGGTCGGTTCCTGGAGTCTGGAGAGGGCGCGGGCGGGTGCCTGGGCGTCGTTCCGGGCGCTGTGGGGGCTGCGGGACTGCGGGGAACTGCTGGAGGAGATGGCCGAGGGGCTGGACGCGACGGTCGGCTTGACGGGCCGCTGCCTGCTCACGCCGCTGTGGCACTGAGCGAAGAGGGACGAGGCGCGGCATTGCCTGGAGCGTGCTCGAAGGCGTAGGCAGGAGAAGAACGACACCCGTGCCGGCGACGAGACGTGACGGGTGGTCAGCTCGACGAGGCGCCGGAGGGTGAGATGGCACTGCGACTGGGTCTGGGGTTGCCGCAGACCGGAACGTACGACCTGAGCGGCGATGTGACAGCCGTGGCCCGCGCGGCCGACGAGATGGGCTACGACAGCGTCTGGGTGCTGGAGCGGATCATGCGGCCCGAACAGCCCGTGGACGACATGTACCTGGTGCCCGGGTTGCCGTGGTCGGAGTACTTCAGGTCGGTCGCCGACCCGCTGGTCACCCTGTCGCTGGCCGCAGCCGTCACCGAGCGGGTCCGGCTGGGCTCGGCCGTGCTCGTCGGCCCGCTGCACCAGCCGTTCCTGCTGGCCCGTGCGCTGGGTTCGCTCGATGCGGCCAGCGGCGGCCGGGTCGTCGCCGGGCTGGGCACGGGCTGGTCCCGCGACGAGTTCGCCGCGGCGGGCGTCGACTACGCCTCGCGCGGCGCGGCGCTGGACGAGCTGCTGGACGTGTGCGCCGCCGTCTGGGGCGCCGACCCGGCCGCCTACCAGGGCGAGCGCACCCGCTTCACCCCGTCCGCCGTCGGACCCAAGCCCGCGTCCCGGATCCCGGTGCTGCTGGCGGGCGGCAACGACCGTGCGCTGCGCCGGTTGGTGCGGCGCGGCGACGGGTGGCTGCCGTCGCTGGTCGCCGACGACCAGGTGGTCGCCACCCGCGCCCGCATCGCCGAGCTGGCCCACGAACACGGCCGGGACCCGGCGGAGCTCACCATCACCCTGCGGGCCTCCGTACGGCTCACCGACCGTCCCGTCGACGCAGCGCGCAGCCCCTACCAGGGCACCGTCGAGCAGATCGTCGAGGACCTGGCGGGTGCGGCGCAGGCCGGAGTGGACGAGGTGCTGCTGGACCAGCAGCTGGCGTGCCGGGACGCAGGGGAGCTGATCGAGTCCGCGAAGCTGCTGCGCGAGGCGGCGACGGACGCGGGGCTGTAGGCGCAGGCCCTTCGCGGGCTCTCCGCCTCCGTCACCGGTTGCTCAGTCCTCCGGAAGCCGCACCGGCTCGATCTCCTCGAACACGTCCCCCGGGCCGGGGTTGGCGGGGTCGGTGGTGCCGCCCAGATGGTGCATGACGCCCCACACGGCGTTCAGCGCTGTCTGCACGGCGCCCTCGGCCCAGCCCGCCGTCCAGGAGATGTCGTCCCCGGCGAGGAAGAGCCCGCGCCGGTCGGCGGGCAGCTCCTCCTGCATGAAGTGGGTGAACAGCCGCCGCTGGTAGCGGTAGTGGCCCGGCAGGTTGGCCTTGAAGGCGCCGAGGAAGTACGGCTCGTCCTCCCAGGAGACGGTGAGCGGGTTGCCGGTGATGTGCTTGCGGATGTCGACGCCGGGATAGATCTCGCCGAGCGACTTGAGCATCACCTCCATCCGCTCGTTGGCGTCCAGGGGCAGCCACTTGAGGCTGTCGTCGCACCACGTGTACGACAGGCAGATCACGGCCGGCTTGTCGGGGCCGTCGTCCAGCAGGTAGGTGCCGCGCGTCATCCGGTCGGTGAGGGTCATGCTCATCGTGTCCCGGCCGGTCTCGGGGTCCTTGTCGAGCCAGAACGGCCGGTCGACGGGCACGAACAGCTTGGAGGACTCCATGTAGTGGGTGCGCTCCACCGCCGTCCAGTGGTCGATGGGCAGCAGCGCGTCGTCGCAGTCGATCCGGCTCAGCAGCAGCCAGGACTGGGCGGTGAAGACCGCGGCGCGGTAGGTGCGGATGTCCCCGTCCGCGTCGGTGACCGTCACCCGGTTCCCGGCCGTGCGGTGCAGCCTGGTGACGGCGGGGCGGTGCACGCCGCCGGGGTGCAGCGAGCTGAGGCTGGTGCCCTGCGGCCAGTGGACGAGCTTGTCCGGCTGGTGCTCCCACAGCCGCAGCGGAAGCTGCTGGCAGCCGCCGACGATACCGCGGTGGTCGTCGTCCGCGCCGGTGTAGACGACGCGCAGGATCTCCAGGATGGAGTTGGGGAAGTCGGTGTCCCAGCCACCGGTGCCGAATCCGACCTGTCCGAAGATCTCCCGGTGCCGGAAGGAGGAGAAGGCCGCGGAGTCGCACAGGAAGCCGTAGAAGGTCTGGTTGTCCAGCTTCTCCACCAGGCGGGACCAGATCTCCCGGATCCGGGGGACGTCCCGCTCGCGAATCGCCTGCTGCATCGCGGAGAAGTCGGCTCCCTCCTCCAGGCACGCGTTCCACGCCTCCATCACCTGGTGGTAGACGGGCGGCAGATCCTCCAGGGTGCGCGCGTAGTGCGGCTCGCCCTTGAGGTCGACCACGGTGGAGGGGGTGTCGGGAGCCAGCGGGTTGGGGAACGGCTCGGTCTCCAGGCCCATCAGGTCGATGTAGTGCTGGAACGCGGTCGAGGACGGCGGGAAGCGCATGGCGCCCATCTCCGCCCGCAGCGACGGGTCGCCGCCGTCGAAGGTCGCCGTACGCAGTCGGCCGCCGAGCTGATCGGCCTCGTGGACGACCGGCTTGAGCCCCATCTTCATCAGCTCGTATGCCGCCACCAGGCCGGAGAGGCCGCCGCCGATGACCGCGACCTCGGTGCCGTGCTCGGTCGGCGGGACGGCGCCCAGGCCCGTCGGATGCGCGAGGAAGTCGTCGTAGGCGAACGGGAAGTCGGGACCGAACATGGTCAGCGGGCCCTGGGGCGGCTGCTGTGCGGGGTCGCGCTGCTCGTCGTGGTCGTGGGCGGCGGTGGGCACGGTGGAGGTCATGCGGGTGTCGCTCCTGGGAGTACGGGACGGCCGCGCAGGGGGCGCGGCCGGCCTGGAGGGGTCAGTGCGCGTAGAGCTCGGGGCGGCGGTCGGCCAGATACGGGTTGCGGTCGCGGGAGGCCCGCAGCACCTCGGGGTCGACCTCGCCGATCAGCAGCGCCGGCGCCCGGCCGTCGGCCCGCACCGGTACGGTGCCGTCGGGCGCGGCCAGACAGCTCAGCCCGGCGAAGTCGAACGCGCCCTCGGGGCCGACGCGGTCGGCGTAGGCGACATAGAGCTGGCTCTCCACGGCACGCGCCGGGACGAGAGTCGTGGCGACGGTGTCGTAGGGCCGCATCAGCGCGGTGGGCACCAGCAGCAGATCGGTACCCGCCAGGGCGTGGGCGCGGACGGCCTCCGGGAATTCCACGTCATAGCAGATCAGCAGACCCAGCCGGAGCCCGTCGAACTCGGTCTGGACGGGCAGCCGGGCGCCGGGGGTGTAGTGCTCGGCCTCGTAGGGGCCGTACAGGTGCGTCTTGCGGTAGTCGGCGAGTGCCGCACCGTCCGGACCGACCAGGCGGACCGCGTTGTGCACGGCACCGTCCCCGCCCGCCTCGGGGTACCCGTAGACGACGGCCACCCCGTGCTCGCGGGCGATGCGCGAGACGGCCGCGGCGGCGGGTCCGCCGGCCGGCTCCGCGACCTCGGCCGGGTTCTCCAGCGCGTAGCCGGTGAGTGAGAGTTCCGGCGTGACCAGCAGCCGGGCGCCGCGTGCCGCGGCGTCCCGCGCGGCGGCGTCGAGCGCGGCCGGCCCGCGGGAACCGGGCTGGTCCTGGGTCTGGAGGAGAGCGATACGCACGTACTCGAAGCTACGGGCGGGCCCGGTGCGCCACAAGCAGCGGATCTTGCGGAACGACCCGCACTCCGTTGCGTGCTTCCGCCTCAGGTCAGCGATGTGTTGCGTCGGGTGTCCTGGCTCACAGCCGGGATGCCCGGATCACAGCGGAGGCCCGGCGGTGTACCGCCGCAGCAGCGGGGAGAGCACCAGGACCGACTTCGTCCGCTCGACGAACGGCTCCCCCGCGATCCGCTCCAGCACGGCCTCGAAGTGCCGCATGTCCGCGGCGAACACCTGCACGAGCGCATCCGCCTCACCGGTGACGGTGGAGGCCGCCGCCACCTCGGAATAGTGCGCCAGCGCCCGGTGGATGTCCTCCGGCGAGGTGCGGGACCTGCAGTACATCTCGATGAATCCCTCTGTCTGCCAGCCCAGCGCCGAGGGGTCGACCCGCACCGTGAACCCGGTGATGGCACCCCGCTCCCGCAGCCGGTCCACCCGGCGCTTGACGGCGGGAGCCGACAGGCCGACCTCGGCCCCGATGTCGGCGTACGTACGGCGGGCATCCTCGGCGAGGGCGTGGACGATGCGTTCGTCGAGATCGTTCAGTGGCACGGCGACAGTAGAACACGGCGCGGGGACCCGTCCGGCGCGGCGGATACGCCGGGCGCCGCGCAGCCGTGCCGGGAGCGCCCGCCCCTGGTCACGGCGACCGGAGCGCGCCGGGTACGCGCCGTCCGCGTCCCCCCGCGCCGGACAGCCGGACCGGGGCGGGGGACACTGCCGGCGTCCGGCGGAGACGTGCGGGGTCACCAACTGGCGTGCAGGGGCTTGCCCTCCGCGTAGCCCGCGGCGCTCTGCACGCCGACGACGGCGTTCCCGGCGAATTCCTCCAGCGTCGCCGCGCCCGCGTAGGTGCACGCGGAGCGCAGGCCCGCGATGATCGAGTCGATCAGGTCCTCGACGCCGGGACGTGCCGGATCCAGGAACATCCGGGAGGTGGAGATGCCCTCCTCGAACAGGCCCTTGCGGGCCCGGTCGTAGGCGGACTCCTCGGCGGTCCGGTTGCGCACGGCACGGGCCGAGGCCATTCCGAACGATTCCTTGTAGAACCGCCCGTCGGCGGACTGCTGGAGGTCACCCGGGGACTCGTGGGTGCCCGCGAACCAGGAGCCGATCATCACGTTGGAGGCTCCGGCGGCCAGCGCCATCGCGACGTCGCGGGGGTGGCGTACTCCGCCGTCGGCCCAGACGTGCTTGCCGAACCTGCGGGCCTCGGCCGCGCACTCCAGGACGGCCGAGAACTGCGGCCTGCCGACGCCGGTCATCATGCGGGTGGTGCACATGGCGCCGGGGCCGACGCCGACCTTGACGATGTCGGCGCCCGCCTCGACGAGATCGCGCACCCCCTCGGCGGCCACCACGTTGCCGGCCGCGATCGGCACGGCCGGGTCCAGCGCGCGGACGGCCCGCAACGCCTCGAGCATGCCCTCCTGATGGCCGTGCGCCGTGTCCACCACCAGGGTGTCGACCCCCGCGGCGAGCAGGGCCTCGGCCCGGGCCGCGACCTCGCCGTTGATGCCGACGGCGGCGGCGATCCGCAGCGTTCCGCCGGAGTCGACGGCGGGGGTGTAGAGCGTGGCGCGCAGCGCGCCCTTGCGGGTGAGGATGCCCACGAGCCTGCCGTCGGCGTCGACGGCGGGCGCGAACTTGCGGTGGGCGGCGTCGAGCCTGTTGAACGCCTCGCGCGGGTCGATGTCAGCGTCGAGCACCATCGGCTCGGCCGTCATGACCTCGGAGAGCTGCGTGAAGCGGTCGACGCCGGTCAGGTCCGACTCGGTGACGACGCCGACGGGCCGCCCGTCACGGCAGACGACCCCCGCGCCGTGCGCCCGCTTGGGCAGCAGCGAGAGCGCGTCGGCCACGGTCTGGGTGGGCGCGAGGGTGATGGGGGTGTCGAGGACGTGGTGCCGCTGCTTGACCCAGCCGATGACCTCGGTGACGACGTCGATCGGGATGTCCTGGGGGATCGCCACGAGCCCGCCGCGGCGGGCCACGGTCTCGGCCATCCGGCGCCCGGCGATGGCGGTCATGTTGGCGACCACCAGCGGGATGGTGGTGCCCGTCCCGTCGGGCGAGGACAGGTCGACGGCCTGCCGGGAGCCGACCGCGGAGCGGTTGGGCACCATGAAGACGTCGTCGTACGTCAGGTCGTACGGGGGCCGCTGATCATTGAGAAAACGCACGTACTTCATACTCCCACGTCCGCACACCCATGCGAGGGGGGACGATCCACCGGAGTAGCGGGGGTCGGCTGGTGGGATCGTACGAGGGTGTGACCGGGAGCGCGGGGGCCGTGTACCAGGAGTGACCGCACCCGGGTCAGCCGGGGCGGTCCGCTCAGGACGGGTGCCCGGTACCGCCCACCGGGTCCGGTACCCCCTCGGTGTGCGGGAGCGCCGCCTCCTCGCGGCGCACCGCGTCGGTGCCGGTCGGGTCCCGGCGGGCGTCCACCAGCCGCTTGAGGCCGCGTACGGCCGGTTCGGTCCAACGGGCCGTCAGCGGACCGAAAATGACCATGATCATTACGTAGGAGGTGGCCAGCGGGGTGATCCGGGGATCCGTGCCCGCGGCGAGCCCCGCGATGACGATGGAGAACTCGCCGCGCGCCACCAGCGCCCCGCCGGCCCGCAGCCTGCCCCTGCTGCCCACACCGGCCCGGCCCGCCGCGTACCAACCGGTGAGCACCTTGGTCACGACGGTGACCGCGGCCAGCGCCAGCGCGGGCAGCAGCACCGGGGGGATCTCGGCGGGTGCGGTGTTGAGCCCGAAGAAGACGAAGAAGACGGCCGCGAACAGGTCACGCAGCGGGGTGAGCAGGCTGCGCGCGTTCTCCGCCGTCTCGCCGGAGAGCGCGATGCCCACCAGGAAGGCGCCGACGGCGGCCGAGACCTGGAGCTTCGCGGCGATCCCGGCGATCAGCAGGGTCAGTCCGAGGACGACGAGCAGCAGCATCTCGGGCGTGTCGGAGCTGACGGCGCGGCTGATGTGGCGGCCGAACCGCAGCGCCGCGAAGAGCACGATGCCCACGGTCCCGACCGCGACGATCATCGCGAGGCTGGTCCCGGCCAGGCCGAGCCCGGCCACCAGCGCCGTGAGCAGCGGCAGGTAGAGAGCCATGGACAGGTCCTCGATCACCAGTACGCCCAGGATCACCGGTGTCTCCCGGTTGCCGAGCCTGCCCAGGTCGGTGAGGACCTTGGCGATGACGCCCGAGGAGGAGATCCAGGTGACCCCCGCCAGCGCCACGGCCGCGACCGGCCCCCAGCCCAGCAGCAGGGCGGCCACGGCGCCCGGCACCGCGTTCAGCGCGAAATCCACCATCCCGGACGGGTACTGCGTCTTCAGGCTCGTCACCAGTTCCGAGGCGCTGTACTCCAGGCCGAGCAGCAGCAGGAGCAGGATCACCCCGATCTCCGCGCCGACCTCGATGAACTCCTCGCTGGCGGTCAGCGGGAACAGGCCGCCCTGCCCGAACGCCAGGCCGCCCAGCAGATACAGCGGGATCGGGGAGAGGCCGATGCGGCCCGCGAAGCGGCCGACCAGTCCCAGGCCCAGGATGACGGCGCCGAGTTCGATCAGCAGAACGGTGGTGTCGTGCACAGAGGGCCTTTCAGTCGTCCGGCGGCTGTCCGTGGTCGGGCGGCTGTCCGGGGCGGCTCACGGCCCCGGCGGGACCGGACCGCGGAGTCGGTGCTGCTCAGGTGCCGGCGATGATCCGGGTCAACTCGTCCACGCCCTCCCGGGTGCCGACCGCGACCAGGGTGTCGCCCGCCTCCAACCGGAAGTCGGGGGTCGGCGAGGGCACCGCACCGGTCCGCCGCAGCACCGCGACGATGGAGGCGCCGGTACGGGTCCGCGCCTGCGTCGCACCCAGCGGCTCCCCGCTGTAGGGGGACTGGCCCGACATCGGGATCCGGACGGTGACCAGGTCGATCTCCATCTCGCAGGTCCCCAGCCGCGGGCTCTCCCCCGGGGCGAGGATCTCCGCGAGGGAGGCGGCCTCCTCGTTGTCGAGCTGCACCGTGGCCTGGCAGGCGTCCGGATCGTCCTCGCGGTAGAAGCCGAGGAACCTGCGGCCGTCCTGGTGGGCCACCACGGAGATGTGCCGGCCGTTCCGGGTGGTGATGTCGTACTGCTTGCCCAGCCCCGGCAGCTTGGTGCTCTTGGTCGTCATGGCTGGCTGCCTTTCGCGAACCTACGGTGAAGCGGCGGTACTGTCCGGGTCCGTGCGTTCCAACGCGGGGCGCGGCCCTGGTTGTTCCTCGTTCAACAGCCAGTCGGCGGCCGCGGTGTCGGTGACCAGGCTGGTGACCAGTCCGGAGCGGAGCACGGCCCCGATGGCCGCCGCCTTGCGGTGCCCCCCGGCGATGGCGACGACCTCCGGGATCCGGCGCAGCCGCTCGGCCTCCACGGTGATGCAGCGCTCCCCCAGGTCCCGGCCGATCCGGCGGCCCTGCGCGTCGAAGAGGTGCGCCGACATCTCCGCCGCCACCCCCAGCGACGAGTAGTGGTCCCGCTCCTGCGCGCTGAGCATGTCGTGCACCGTGGAGATCCCCGGCTCCCAGGAACCGATGGAGACGGCGGCCACCGTGACCTTGTCGAAGTACTCGAAGGCCCGGGCGATACCGGTCTGGTTGCGCAGCGCGGCGGCGGTGGCGCTGTCCGGCAGCAGCATCGGCGCGTAGACCGGGTGCGCCTCGCCGCCGGCCACCTCGGCCGCCCGCCGTACGGCCTCCACCGAGCCGCGGTCGGCCGTACCGGCGTCGTAGACCCCGGTCAGCTGCACGACGGTGCAGGGCGGCAACTGGCGTAGCGCGGTCGCCATATGGATGGTGGAGCGCCCCCAGGCCAGCCCCAGCACATCGCCGTCGGTGACCAGTTCACCGAGCAGATCCGCGGCGACCTCGCCGAGATTCTCCGGATCCGCCGCGTCGTCCACGGCCTCGGTGGGCGACTCGACGACGACCGCGTGCCGCAGGCCGAAGCGGGCACGGAGCGCGTCCGAGCGCTCGGCGTCCAGCTCGGCCGGGACCCGGATCTCGATCCGTACCAGGTCACGTTCGAGCGCGGTCTCCAGGACCCGGGCCACCTTGAAGCGGCTCACCCCGAACTCGTCAGCAATCTGGATCTTGGATTTGCCCTCCAGGTAGAAGCGGCGCGCCATCGCCGCGGCCTGCATGAGTTCGGCGGGTCCCATTCGCGTGGATCGCCCCGACGACACCGCTCTCACCTCACTGTCTTGCTGTGTCCGCGCTGCCGGCGCTCACGCGCCGCGCGTTCATCCTTGCAGATCCCCGGCCCATGGTGACCGTCCTCACTCCCGGCCCTCCCCGGCCGGCCCCGCCGCCGCTGCCGCCTGCCGCCGCAGCGCCCGCACGGCCGCCGCCGGATCCTCGGCCCCGTAGACGGCCGAACCGGCGACGAACACATCGGCGCCCGCCTCCGCGCACCGCTCGATGGTGTCGGCCGAGACACCGCCGTCCACCTGCAGCCACATCTGCAGCCCGTGCTTGTCGATGAGCTGCCGGGTCCGGCGGATCTTCGGCAGCATGATGTCCAGGAACGCCTGCCCGCCGAAGCCCGGCTCCACCGTCATGACCAGCAGCATGTCCAGCTCCGGCAGCAGATCCTCGTACGGCTCGATCGGAGTGGCCGGCCTCAGCGCCATGGAGGCGCGGGCGCCCTTGGCCCGGATCTCGCGGGCCAGCCGCACCGGTGCCGCCGCGGCCTCCGCGTGGAAGGTGACCGAGCCGGCGCCGGCCTCCACGTAGGCGGGCGCCCAGCGGTCGGGCTCCTCGATCATCAGGTGGCAGTCCAGCGGGATGTCCGTGGCCCGGCCCAGCGACTCGACCACCGGCGTGCCCAGGGTCAGATTGGGCACGAAGTGGTTGTCCATCACGTCGACGTGCAGCCAGTCGGCGCCGTCCGCGCCTCCGACCCGCCGCGCCTCCTCGGCGAGGCGCGCGAAGTCTGCCGACAGGATGCTGGGGTTGATCTGAGCCATGACTACCAGTATTCCGTGTGTGCGTTCGAGGTGATCACGCGGTGCGGCGCAGCAGCGCCAGATACATCGCGTCGGTGCCGTGCAGATGCGGCCAGAGCTGGATGTCGGGGCCCGCGCCCAGATCCGGGACGCCGGGCAGCAGCGGGCGCGCGTCGAACTGCTCCGCGGCCGTCGCCTCCTCCTTGGCCAGCTCCCGCAGTACGTCGTCCACCACGGCACGGGTCTCGGCCAGGTGCGGCGAGCAGGTCACGTAGGCGACGACGCCTCCGACCCGGGCCGCCTCCAAGGCCTGGCGCAGCAGCGCGCGCTGCAGCGGTGCGAAGCCCGCCAGGTCCTCCGGGCGCCGCCGCCAACGCGCCTCGGGCCGTCGCCGCAGCGCGCCCAGCCCGGTGCAGGGCACGTCGACCAGCACCCGGTCGAAGCTGCCGGGCCGCCAGGCGGGGCGGGTGCCGTCCGCGGCGACCACGGCCCAGGGGCCCGGATTGCCCCGCAGGGCGCGCTCCACGAGCCGGGCCCGATGCGGCTGCTTCTCGGACGCGAGCAGCGCTGCGCCCCGCTCGGCCGCCAGCGCGCCCAGCAGCGCCGCCTTGCCGCCGGGCCCCGCGCACGAGTCCAGCCAGCGCGCGTCGGCGCCTTCCACGGGCGCCTCGGCCAGGGCCAGCGCCACGAGCTGGCTGCCCTCGTCCTGGACCCCGGCCCGGCCCTCCGCCACGGCCTCCAGCGCACCGGGCTCACCGCCCTCGGCCAGCCGTACGGCGTGCGGCGACCAGCGGCCGGGCACGGCCTCGCCGGTGGCCCGCGCAGCGCTGTGCAGCTCCTCGGTGGTGGCCCGTCCCGGCCGGGCCACCAGGGTGACCTCGGGCCGCTCGTTGTCCGCCTCCAGCAGCGCGGTGATCTCCTCGCGTCCGCCGCCCAGCGCGTCCCACAGCGCGGAGACCACCCAGCGGGGGTGCGCGTACCGCAGTGCGAGGTGCTCCTCCGGGTCCTCGTCGTAGGGCGGCGCGACGCGCTCCAGCCAGCCGTCGAGGTCGTGCGCGGTCAGGCGCCGCAGCACCGCGTTGACGAACTTCGCCCGCCCGTCGCCCAGCACCACCCGGGCCAGCTCCACCGTGGCGCTCACGGCCGCGTGCTGCGGGATGCGGGTGCCGAGCAGCTGATGGGCACCCAGGGAGAGGACGTCCAGCACCGGCGGGTCGACCTCGCGCAGCGGCCGGTCGACGCACTCGGCGATGATCGCGTCATAGGTGCCCTGCCGGCGCAGCGTGCCGTAGACCAGCTCGGTGGCCAGCGCGGCGTCCCGCGCGTCCAGTCCGCCCTGTGCCGGGTCCTTCTCCCGGGCCTTGCGCAGCAGCGGCGGCAGGACGAGATTCGCGTAGGCGTCCCGCTCGTCCACCGCGCGCAGCGCCTCGAAGGCGAGAATGCGGACGGGGTCCTTGCGGGGGCGCCGGTACCGGTTGCCGCCCCGGCGGGGTTGAGTGCTCACAGGTGAAGGTGCTCCGCAAGATCAGGGTGTCGAGACCTCCACCCTACGGCCCGGCCGGGGCGAGGCGGCGACGGGTCGCGCTCGGCCCCGGCTCGCCCGGCTCAGGAGTCCGGGGCGTCCGGGGCGTCGAAGCGGGCGCCCTGTTCGATGCGGGTGCCGCGGGCCCAGTCGGCGGCCCGCATGGGCTTCTTGCCCTGCGGCTGCACCCACTCCAACTCCACCGGGTGCGAGCCCGTCCCGACGTGCACGGCGTTCTTGCCGACCCGCAGTTCACCGGGGGCGGGCACGGCGCTTCCGGCACCGGCGCCGCTGTCGGGCAGCAGCGAACGGACCTTCAGCCGCTCGCCACGGAAGGCGGTCCAGGCGCCGGGCGCGGGCGAGCAGGCGCGCACCACCCGGTCGACGCGGAGCGCGGGTGCCGTCCAGTCGATCCGGGCGTCCTCCACGGAGATCTTCGGTGCCGGCGAGACGCCCTCCTGCGGCTGCGGCACCGCCTGCACCGTGCCGTCCTCGATCCCGTCCATGGTGGCGGCCAGCAGACCGGCGCCGGCGAAGGCGAGCCGGGTCAGCAGGTCGCCGCTGGTGTCCCGGGACCGCACCTCCTCGGTCACCACGCCGTAGACCGGCCCCGAGTCCAGTCCTTCCTCGATGAGGAAGGTGCTGGCGCCGCTCACCTCGTCCCCGGCGAGCAGCGCGTGCTGCACGGGTGCGGCGCCGCGCCAGGCGGGCAGCAGCGAGAAGTGCAGGTTGACCCAGCCGCGGGCGGGCACGTCCAGCGCCACCCGGGGCAGCAGCGCGCCGTAGGCGACGACGGGGCAGCAGTCGGGCCCGATCTCGCGCAGCCTGGCCAGGAATTCCTCGTCCCGGGGGCGCGCGGGCTTGAGTACCTCGATGCCCTCCTCCTCGGCTCGCCGGGCCACGGGGCTGGGCACCAGCTTCCGGCCCCGCCCCGCCCGCGCGTCGGGCCGGGTGACGACGGCGGCGACCTCGTGCCGTGCGGAGGCGATCAGGGTGTCGAGCGCGGGGACGGCGACCTCGGGAGTGCCGGCGAAGACGAGCCTCATCAGTGGCGAACTACCTCTCACATGGGGAAAGACAGCACAGTTTACGGTCAGCGCGAGTGTGGTGCCCTGGGGGGCGTACGGGCTTCCGCGCGCCCTGCCGGTACGACATCCGCGCCCCCGGAGCGTGACCAGAGAGCCCATCGCGGCGTTGGTCAAGTCAGATTGACCGAACCGAGGGCCGCCCCGCCACCGCGCCGCGGCCTCGCTCCCCCCCCTTTTCCGCACAGCAAGCCATCCTATCCAGCTCCGTAGCTGAACACCCCCATGTCAACAGGTCCGAGAGGCTTCTTCATGGCCGACCACGCAACCCACGACGCCCAGGCGCGGGCCAGCCTGCATCTTCTGGTGCGGGACATCGAGCGGGTCCGCCGGCAGGTGGACGCGCTGCGCACGCTCACCGCGCAGTTGGGCAACGTCTACCGCCCGCGGCGCACCGGCCCCGCCGCGGGCTTCGTCGTCTACGGCCGCGCACCCGCGCCGACCGTCCGACTCGCCCAGGAACTACGCGACAGCGTCGAGACCCTGGTGACGGCGGCGGTGGACTTCGACCGTTCACTCGGCTTCTCCTGGGACGCCGTGGGTTCGGCCCTGGGCGTCACCAAACAGGCCGTGCACCGCAGGTACGGCTCCTCCCGGCGTGGCCCCGCGGCCGGCGCCCCGGAGAACGCCGAGGCTCCCGGAGCGTCCCCGGCGTCTCCCTCGCCGGTGCCGCGGCAGTCCGAGGCCGTACCCGCCGCCGCCCGGTCACTCCCGACGGCGCCCGGTGCCTCTCCGGCGCACCGGCCGGCGCCGGTCCCCGCGGCCCGTTCGATCCCGCCGCAGCAGCCCCCCGCGCAACAGCCCTACGAAGCGCGGCACGAACCGCGGCACGACGGGCGCCAGGACGGCCGTCAGGACGCCTACCGCGAGGTGCGGCAGGAGCCGCGCACGGGAGCACTGCCCGCACCCCGCAACGGCTGACCCCTCGGCCGGCCGAGCCCGACGGCGCGCAGGGCCGCCGCCGGCCGCACCGGCCCGTAGGGCCGCGGCCCTACGGGCCGGTGTCACCCGATGTCCAGCGGATCGACCCGCACCTGCGCGACCGGTCCCTCCCTCCGGGTCAACCGGCCCACCTGCGCCGTCTTCAACGCCGCGGCCAGCGCTGCGCCGCTGCCGCGCGGCACCCGCACCAGCGCCCGCTCCCACTGCTCCCCCGGCGGCGGGTCACCCGGCTTGCGGGGCCTCCCCGGCTCCAGCACCGGAAGGGGCACCGGGCCGAGCACCTGGGCGCCCTCGGGCAACCCGGCGTCCTCGACCGCGGCCAGCAGCCCGGCGACGGCCTCGGGCGGGCCGGTGACCGCCGCCATCCGGGAAACCGGCGGAAAGCCCAGCTCCGCGCGGTCGGCCAGCTCTCGCAACGCATGTCCCGCCGGGTCCCATCGCACCAGTGCCTGCACCGGCCGCACCGACTCCTCCGCGACCACCACCACCGTGCCGCCCGCACCCTGCGGCCGGACCAGCGAGGCGGCACCCAGCCAGCGGCGCAGGGCCTCCTCGCCCGCACGGAGATCGGGTCGGCTCAGCAGCGCCCAGCCGTCGAGGAGCAGCGCGGCCGCATACCCCTCGCCGCCCTCCGGTACGGGCTCCGCGCCGGGAGTGGCGACGACCAGCGCGGGACGCCCCGGCACCGACTCCAGCACGTGGGTGCCGCCGGAGGTCCGCACCGGCACCGCGGGAAACGCGCGGCCCAGCTCCTCCGCCGTACGGCCGGCGCCGATCACGCTGCCGCGCAGCCGCGTCCCGGAACACATGGGACAGCGCCACTGCGGGGTCTCCCGCGCGCACCAGCCGCACCGCAGCGCCGTGCCCTCCGCGGCCGCCTCCAGCGGGCCCGAGCAGTGCGCGCACCGGGCCGGCTCGCGGCACCGCTCGCAGACCAGCCGCGGAACATAGCCGCGGCGCGGCACCTGCACCAGCACCGGGCCGCGCTCCAGCGCGTCCCGCGCCGCGCGCCAGGCCAGGCTCGGCAGCCGGGCGCTGCGCGCTGCCGGATCGCGGCCGGCGTCGCCCTCGGCCGCCGTACGGACCCGGGGCATGACCGCCCGGACGGTGTCCCGGTCGGCGGCCAGCGGCCGCGCGAAGCCCGATTCCACAAGCTGCGCGGCCTCCACCGTGCAGCTGTGCGCACCGAGCAGGAACGCCGCCTGCTCGGTCACCGCACGCTGGAGCAGCACCTCGCGGGCGTGCGGCTGCGGGGCCCGCTCCTCGCTGTGGTTGCTGTCGCCGTCCTCCCAGACGGCGGCGAGCCCCAGCCGGCGCACCGGAGCGAACATCGCCGCCCGGGTGCCGACGACGGCGCGCACGGCTCCGCGGCTGACCGCGAGCCACCGCCGGTAGCGCGGCTCGGGTCCGGCGTCCGCGGTCAGCAGCACATGCTGCCCCTCGCCCACGAGCGCGGTCAGCGCGGCGTCCACCCGTGCCGCCGACTTCCCGTCGGGCAGTACCGCGAGCGCCCCCCGGCCCGCGGCCAGCGCGGTGGCCATGGCGCGGGCCAACTCCTCCGCCCAGCTCTGCGGGCCGGGCAGCGCGGTCCACACCGCACGGGGCGCGGTCTTCTCGGCGACGGCCCGCAGGAACGCGGGCCCCTCGGGGTAGCGTGCCCATCCGCCGGGCTCCGGTACCGCGGGTTCGGCGGGGCGGCGCGGTGAGGGCTGCTTCTCCGCCCTGGCGCGGCGCGGCGGGACGGCGAGCTGCACCACGTCGGCGAGCGATCCCGCGTACCGGTCGGCCACCGCCCGGCACAGCCCGAGCAGTTCGGGCGTCAGCACCGGTTCGGGCGAGAGCACCTGGGCGATCGGGGCGAGCCGCCCGGTGAAGTCGGTGTCGGCCCGGCGCTCGACGATGAATCCGTTGATGAGGCCGCCCCCTTCGCGGCGGCCCTCCCGCTCCCCCGCGCCGAAGCGCACCCGGACCCGCACGCCGGGCCGGGCCTCCTCGTCCATCGCGGCGGGAACGGCGTAGTCGAAGAATCGGTCGAGATGCACCAGCCCCTTGTCGACCAGCACCCGTGCCACGGGCAGCCGCTCCGCCATCTCGGCACCCCGCCAGGTACGCGGTCTGGCCCTCGGCTGCCTGGCCTTGCGTTCCCGCACGGTCTCCCGGATCAGCGCGAGCTGCTCCGGCGCATGCGGCTGACGCTCCCCTTCATCGTTGCCGTCGCCCCTGCTCACAGCCTCAGTCTCGCAAACGGCTCGGACAGCCGCCGCCCACCGGGCCGGGCCCGCGCCGCCTCCGCCCGGTGGGGTCGGGGACCGGCCCCGCACCGGTCAGGTGCCCGGTCCCGGACCCGGACCGCCCGGACGGGTGAGTCGTCCTCCGGCAGGATCGCCCCGGCCCGCGGGCGTCCGGACGCGCCGGAGGCCCGGCACCCCGCCAGCATGGGGTGCCGGGCCTCCGACGGACGAACGGAGGGATCACTGACGTGACCGACGCGGCGGTGGGTCAGAGCCCGGCCGCCTTGCGCAGGGCGTCGACCCGGTCGGTGCGCTCCCAGGTGAAGTCGGGAAGCGCCCGGCCGAAGTGGCCGTAGGCGGCCGTCTGCGAGTAGATGGGGCGCAGCAGGTCGAGGTCGCGGATGATCGCGGCCGGACGGAGGTCGAAGACCTCGGAGATGGCCTGCTCGATCTTCTCGTGGTCCACCGCGGCGGTGCCGAAGGTCTCCACGAAGAGACCGACCGGCTCGGCCTTGCCGATGGCGTACGCGACCTGCACCTCGCAGCGGGTGGCGAGGCGGGCGGCCACCACGTTCTTGGCGACCCAGCGCATCGCGTAGGCGGCGGAGCGGTCGACCTTGGACGGGTCCTTGCCCGAGAAGGCGCCGCCACCGTGGCGGGCCATACCGCCGTAGGTGTCGATGATGATCTTCCGGCCGGTGAGTCCGGCGTCACCCATCGGGCCGCCGATCTCGAAGCGCCCGGTCGGGTTGACCAGCAGCCGGTAGCCCTCGGTCTCCAGCTTGATGCCCTCGTCCACCAGAGCCTTCAGCTCGGGCTCGACGACGAACTCGCGGATGTCGGGTGCGAGCAGCGAGTCGAGGTCGATGTCGGCGGCGTGCTGCGAGGAGACCACGACGGTGTCCAGCCGCACGGCCTTGTCGCCGTCGTACTCGATGGTCACCTGCGTCTTCCCGTCCGGGCGCAGGTAGGGGATCGTGCCGTTCTTTCGGACGGCGGAGAGCCGCTCCGAGAGCCGGTGCGCCAGGGTGATCGGCAGCGGCATGAACTCGGCGGTCTCGTCGCAGGCGTAGCCGAACATCAGGCCCTGGTCGCCGGCGCCCTGCTCGTCGAGTTCGTCCTCGTCGCCTTCGACGCGCTTCTCGTAGGCGGTGTCGACGCCCTGCGCGATGTCGGGCGACTGGGCGCCGATCGACTCCGAGACGCCGCAGGAGGCGCCGTCGAAGCCCTTCTTGGAGGAGTCGTAGCCGATCTCGAGGACCTTGTTGCGCACGAGCGTCGAAATCGGGGCGTAGGCCTTGGTCGTCACCTCTCCGGCCACGTGCACGAGGCCGGTGGTGATCAGTGTCTCGACGGCGACCCTGGAGTGCGGGTCTTCCTTGAGGAGGGCGTCGAGGATGGTGTCGCTGATCTGGTCAGCGATCTTGTCAGGGTGACCCTCGGTCACAGATTCCGAGGTGAACAAGCGGCGCGACACATCGCTCCCTGGGGTTGCAGCGGCTGCTGGCTGAGCATGGGCGGACCGGTCGGGGGCTGCGCCCAAGCACGGTCCGCGGCCAGTTTATCCATCTCCACCCGCATCCAATCACGGACTCTCGAACTACGAGACGACCATGACCTGCTCGATCCAAACTCCAGGAGCGCCGGAAGGGCGCGGGAGATCTGGATATGTCAGGGTGTGTCGGACAGCGAAGTCGCTGGTCAAGAGCGCCGTTCCAGCCGTGTTCGACGGCTTCCGGCCCACTCGGTCACCCTGTCGACTTTTCCGGTGCACCGCTGACGGAAGCAGTGATTCCGCGTCCACTCCTCGGGACGCCCGCCGGTCCGGGGCACCCCGGTCACTCCCGGGGCAGCCCCGGAAGCCGCTCGGCGATCAGGTCCCAGACCGTCTCCGCGAGCGCCTCCTTCGGCCCGTGCGGAACCGGCGTCTCGCTACCGTCGGTGCCCAGCACCACGGCCTCGTTCTCCTCCGAGCCGAAGGTCCTGCCCTCCCCCACCTCGTTGACGACCAGCAGGTCGCAGCCCTTGGCGGCGAGCTTGGCGCGGCCGTGCTCCAGCACCCGGTCCGTCTCGGCCGCGAAGCCGACCACCACCTGGCCGGGGCGGGGGCGGTGCGCGGCGAGCTCGGCGAGGATGTCGGGGTTGCGGGCGAGTGCCAGCGGCTCGGGCTCCTGACCGGCCTTCTTCTTGATCTTCCCGGTGGCGTAGGCGGCCGGGCGGAAGTCGGCGACCGCGGCGGCCATCACCACCGCGTCCGCGTCGGCGGCCGCCGCGGCCACGGCGGTGCGCAGTTCCTCCGCGCTGCCCACCCGTACCAGGTCCACGCCCGCCGGATCCGGCAGCGCGCTGTTGGCGGAGACGAGCGTCACCCGCGCCCCGCGCGCCGCGGCGGTACGGGCGAGCGCGTACCCCTGCTTGCCGGAGGAGCGGTTGCCCAGGAAACGCACCGGATCGAGCGGCTCGCGGGTGCCGCCCGCGCTGACGACGACATGGCGTCCCGCGAGGTCGGAGCCGGCTCCGGCCGCTCCGCGCAGCAGCACCCGCCGGCAGACCTCGAAGAGCGCATCCGGGTCCGGCAGCCGCCCCTTCCCGGTGTCCGTCCCGGTCAGCCGCCCGACGGCGGGCTCGACGACCAGCGCGCCGCGGCGCCGCAGCGTGGCGACGTTCTCCCGGGTGGCGGGGTGCTCCCACATCTCGGTGTGCATCGCGGGGGCGAAGACGACCGGGCAGCGTGCGGTGAGCAGGGTGTTGGTGAGCAGGTCGTCGGCGAGTCCGTGCGCCGCCTTGGCCAGCAGGTCCGCGGTCGCGGGGGCGACGACGACGAGGTCGGCGCCCTGGCCGATCCGCACGTGCGGCACCTCGTGCACCGCGTCCCACACCTCGGTGGCCACCGGGTGGCCGGTCAGCGCCGACCAGGTGGCGGCGCCGACGAAGTGCAGCGCAGAGGCGGTGGGCACCGCCCGCACGTCGTGCCCGCTCTCGGTGAGGCGCCGGGCCAGCTCGCACGCCTTGTAGGCCGCGATGCCGCCGCTCACTCCCAGCACGACCCTCGGCCTGCCGGCTGCCGCCCGGCCGTCCCGCTGCTGCGTCACTCGTCTCTCCCCACATGCCCGTACGCGTGCCGTTATGCCCTTATGACACACCAGGGGCCCGGCAGTCGCGCTGCCGGGCCCCTGGTGGAAGTGGTGCCGACCGGCTACGGGACGACCGGCGGAGCCTCCACGGGCTCGGAGGTGAGAAGTCCGGCGTTGATCTCGCGGAGTGCGATGGACAGCGGCTTCTCGTGCACGTGGGTGTCCACCAGCGGGCCGACGTACTCGAGAAGGCCCTCACCGAGCTGGGAGTAGTACGCGTTGATCTGACGCGCGCGCTTGGCGGCGTAGATGACGAGGCTGTACTTCGAGTCGGTGGCCTCGAGCAGCTCATCAATCGGCGGGTTGATGATGCCCTCGGGCGTGTTGATGGAAGAGGACACTCTCTGCCTTCCGAAGGGTGGATGGAGCGGGAATCGACGCACGGACAGCGCGCCGGGCGCGCTGGAGGTCAGCCGATACGCATCAAGGCTAGCAGCTCGGCGCTTACCTCCTCGACGGAGGTGTTGACCAGGGTCCGGTCGAACTCGGCCTCGGCCGCCAGCTCGGTGCGGGCCGCCTCCAGCCGCCGCTCGATGACCTCGGGCGCCTCGGTGCCCCGGCCGGTCAGCCGCCTGACCAGCTCCTCCCAGCTCGGAGGGGCCAGGAAGACGAGCTGCGCCTCGGGCATGGACTGCTGGACGAGCCGGGCGCCCTGCAGGTCGATCTCCAGCAGGACGGGCTCACCCCGTTCGAGGTGCTCCAGTACCGCTCCCCGGGGGGTGCCGTAGCGGTTGCCCGCGAACTCCGCCCATTCGAGCAGGTCGCCGTTGGCGATCAGCTTGTCGAACTCCTCGTCGTCCACGAAGAAGTACTGCACACCGTGCCGCTCGCCCGGGCGGGGCCTGCGGGTGGTGGCGGAGACGGAGAGCCATACCTCTGGGTGCGCCTTGCGCAGGTGCGCGACGACCGTGCTCTTGCCGACCCCCGAGGGGCCGGAGAGCACGGTCAGTCGCGATGTGCCGACCGGGGGTGCCGGGGTCTCCCCCCGGGGAACTGCAGAACTCATGCAGCGATTATCCCGGTTTACGGGAGTGCCCGGGACCTCAGGCGTTGGCGCCGCCGAACTCGCGCTCGAGCGCGGCGATCTGGTTGGACCCCAGACCGCGGACCCGGCGGCTCTCGGAGATCCCCAGCCGCTCCATGATCTGCTTGGCGCGGACCTTGCCGACGCCGGGCAGGGACTCCAGGAGCGCGGAGACCTTCATCTTGCCGATCACGTCGTTCTCCTGGCCCTGCTTGATGACCTCGTGCAGGGACGCGCCGGAGTGCTTGAGCCGGTTCTTGACCTCGGCGCGCTCCCGGCGAGCCGCGGCGGCCTTTTCGAGCGCGGCTGCGCGCTGTTCAGGGGTAAGGGGCGGAAGAGCCACGCCTGCGTCACCTCGGATGTCGAACTGTCGGATATGGATCGGTGAGGAACCTAGTAGGCCCGCACCTGCGGAGCAACGAGCAACGCGCCTGTTGGCGGTGCTCTGGACGGAGACTAGCGGGCATGAGCCCCGGAGTCAGCGAGAACAGACGAAAAGTCCAGGTCAGCCTCTGCCGACCCGGACTTTTCTGGACATAATGGTCGCGTTTTCAGCTCTCAGCGTGGGGATCTTGGAAGCTCCGCGGCCCGAACAGGGCCGGAGCCCGGAACGGAAAGCGCGGCGATCCGGCGCGCCGGCCGCTCCAAAACCACGACGGCGACCACGACGGCTCAGGTCACGACGGTGCGGACCGCGTCCGCGAACGCCGTCGCGGAATCTCTCAGTCCGGTTTCGTCGGGGCCGTGCCGGAGCACCCCCCGGCTGACGCTCGGCACCACGTTGCGGACCGCGTTTCCGAAGACCGCGGGCAGATCCGCCGGGGTCGCCCCCTGCGCCCCGATACCCGGCGCGAGCAGCGGCCCGTTCACCGCCAGGTCGAACGCCGACAGATCACCGAGCGTGGCGCCGACGACCGCGCCGAAGGAGCCCAGCGGCCCGGCGCCCGCGTTCAGGTCCGCCAGCCGGCGCAGCACCGTCGCCGCCACCGTGCAACCGCCCTCGCCGAGCGCGCGCTGCACCTCCCGTCCCTCCGGGTTGGAGGTGAGCGCCAGTACGAAGAGCCCCGCGCCGCTCGCCGCGGCCGCTTCGGCGGCCGGCGCGAGCGCGCCGAAGCCCAGATAGGGACTCACGGTGAGCGCGTCGGAGAAGAGCGGGCTGTCCGGGTCGAGGTAGGCCGCGGCGTAGGCGTCCATGGTGGAGCCGATGTCGCCGCGCTTGGCGTCCATCACGACCAGTGCCCCGGCCTCCCGGGCCTCGGACACCGTGCGTTCCAGCACGGCGACACCGCGCGAGCCGAAGCGCTCGTAGAACGCCGACTGCGGCTTGAGCACGGCCACCCGGTCGGCCAGCGCCGCCACGACCGTGCGGCTGAACCGCTCCAGCCCCGCGACGTCGTCCGCCAGACCCCAGGCGTGCAGCAGGGAGGCGTGCGGATCGATCCCCACGCACAGCGGCCCCCGGGTGTCCATGGCACGGCGCAGCCGCGCCCCGAAGGGCTCCGGGGTCTCGGCGCCCCCCGTAGTCGTCCCCTGAGCTGTCATGCGGTGCCCTCCCGGCGGCGGTGTTCGGCGCCGACGGCCTCGGCGAGGGTGGCGTACGGGCTGGCCGCCAGCAGCCGGGCCAGTCCCCGGTGCATCCGGCGCATCCAGAACGGGCCCTCGTACAGGAAGGCCGTGTACCCCTGCACCAGGGTGGCGCCCGCCAGAATGCGGCGCCAGGCGTCCTCGGCGGTCCCGACACCGCCGACACCGACCAGGACGAGCCGGTCACCGACCCGCGCGTACAGCCGCCGCAACACCTCCAGTGAGCGGTCGGCGACCGGCGCGCCGGACAGCCCGCCGGTCTCGGCAGCCAGCTCCGGCGCGCAGGTGAGGCCGAGCCCGTCCCGGGCGACGGTGGTGTTGGTCGCGATGATCCCGTCCAGGCCCAGCTCGACGGCCAGGTCGGCGACGGCGTCGACGTCCTCGTCCGCCAGGTCGGGCGCGATCTTGACCAGGAGCGGGACGCGCCGCCCGGGCACCGCCCGGTCGGCCGCCTCCCGTACGGCGGTCAGCAGGGGCCGCAGGTGCTCGGTGGCCTGCAGGTCGCGCAGGCCGGGGGTGTTGGGCGAGGAGACATTGACGACCAGGTAGTCGGCGTGCGGCGCCAGCGCCTCGGTGGAGGTGACGTAGTCGCCGACCGCCGCCGACTCCGGCACCGCCTTCGTCTTGCCGATGTTGATGCCCAGTGTCGGGCGGAAGACGGGCCGCCGGGCGGCCAGCCGCGCGGCGACGGCGGCCGCGCCCTCGTTGTTGAAACCCATCCGGTTGATCAGCGCACGGTCCTCGACCAGGCGGAACAGCCGCTTCTTCGGGTTGCCCGGCTGGCCGCTGCCGGTGACGGTACCGACCTCGACGTGGTCGAAGCCGAGCATGGCGAGCCCGTCGATCCCCTCGGCGTTCTTGTCGAACCCGGCGGCGAGGCCGAACGGGCCGTGCATGCGGCGGCCCAGCGCCTCGACGCGGAGGCTCCGGTCGCGCGGGGCGAGGGCCGCTGCCGCGAAGGTGCGGAGCACGGGAGTGGCCGCCGCCCTGCGGATCCAGGAGAAGGCCAGGTGGTGAGCCCGCTCGGGGTCCATCCGGCAGAAGACGGTACGGAAGAGGAGTCTGTACATGAGGGAGGGGTTCCTGTGAGGGGAGCCGCCCCGGCAGTCCGTTCCGCCTCCGGGGCGCCGTGGCGGTGCCCCGGAGGCGGAACGGACTGGGGCCGGGGGTCAGCTCCTGCGGGAGGCGACCAGGTGCCGGGCGTGCTCTTGCAGCGACCGCACGCTGACCTCGTCGCGGGCCATCGCGTCGATGCCCTGCACGGCGGCGGCCAGCGCCTGCACGGTCGTCAGGCAGGGAACGGCCCGCGCGACGGCCGCCGTACGGATGTCGTAGCCGTCCAGCCGGCCGCCCGTCCCGTACGGGGTGTTGACGATCAGGTCCACCTCACCGTCGTGGATGAGCTGCACGATGGTCGGTTCCCCGGCCGGGCCCGTGCCCTGGCTCTGCTTGCGGACGACGGTGGCGTTGATCCCGTTGCGCTTGAGAACCTCCGCGGTACCGGAGGTCGCCAGCAGCTCGAAGCCCATGGCCACCAGCTCCCGGGCCGGGAAGATCAGGGAGCGCTTGTCCCGGTTGGCGACCGAGACGAAGGCCCGGCCCTTGCCCGGCAGGGCCCCGTACGCGGCGGCCTGGGACTTGGCGTAGGCGGTGCCGAAGACCGAGTCGATGCCCATCACCTCGCCGGTCGAGCGCATCTCCGGGCCCAGCACCGTGTCCACGCCGCGGCCCTGCACATCGCGGAACCTGCTCCAGGGCATGACCGCCTCCTTGACGGAGATCGGCGCGTCCAGCGGCAGGTCGCCGCCGTCGCCCTCGGCGGGCAGCAGGCCCTCGGCGCGCAGCTCGGCGAGGGTGGCACCCAGCGACACCCGGGCCGCGGCCTTCGCGAGCGGAACGGCGGTGGCCTTGGAGGTGAACGGCACCGTGCGGGAGGCGCGCGGGTTGGCCTCCAGCACGTAGAGGATGTCGCCGGCCATCGCGAACTGGATGTTGATCAGACCCCGCACCCCGACGCCGCGGGCGATGGCCTCGGTGGAGGCGCGCAGCCGCTTGACGTCGTAGCCGCCGAGGGTGATCGGTGGCAGCGCGCAGGCGGAGTCGCCGGAGTGGATGCCGGCCTCCTCGATGTGCTCCATGACGCCGCCGAGGTAGAGCTCGTGACCGTCGTAGAGTGCGTCCACATCGATCTCGATGGCGTCGTCGAGGAACCGGTCGATGAGGACCGGATGCTGTTCGATCAGCCCGGCGTGCCGCTCCAGGTAGGACTCCAGCGACGCCTCGTCGTAGACGATCTCCATGCCGCGGCCGCCCAGCACGTAGGAGGGGCGGACCATGACGGGGTAGCCGATCTCGGCGGCGATGCCCTTGGCCTGCTCGAAGGAGAAGGCCGTGCCGTACTTGGGGGCGGGCAGCCCGGCCTCGGTGAGCACCCGGCCGAACGCGCCGCGCTCCTCGGCCAGCTCGATGGCCTCCGGCGAGGTGCCGACGATGGGCACGCCGTTGTCCTTGAGCGCCTGGGCGAGCCCCAGCGGGGTCTGGCCGCCCAGCTGGACGAGCACCCCGGCGACCGGGCCGGCCTGCTGCTCGGCGTGGACGATCTCCAGGACGTCCTCCAGGGTGAGCGGCTCGAAGTAGAGCCGGTCGGAGGTGTCGTAGTCGGTGGAGACGGTCTCCGGGTTGCAGTTGACCATCACGGTCTCGTACCCGGCGTCGCCCAGCGCGAAGGAGGCGTGGACGCAGGAGTAGTCGAACTCGATGCCCTGGCCGATGCGGTTGGGCCCGGAGCCGAGGATGATCACCGCGGGCTTCTCGCGGGGCGCTACCTCGCTCTCCTCGTCGTAGGAGGAGTAGAAGTACGGCGTGCGGGCGGCGAACTCGGCCGCGCAGGTGTCCACGGTCTTGTAGACCGGGCGGATGCCCAGTGCGTGGCGCACCTCGCGCACCACGTCCTCGCGCAGCGAGCGGACGGCGGCGATCTGCGCGTCCGAGAAACCGTGGCGCTTCGCTTCGGCGAACATCGCCGGGCTCAGCTCCGGGGCCGCGGCGATCTCGTCGGCGGTCTCCTTGACGAGGAAGAGCTGGTCGATGAACCAGGGGTCGATCTTCGTCGCGTCGAAGACCTCCTGCGGAGTGGCGCCGGCCCGGATGGCGGCCATCACCGTGTTGATCCGGCCGTCGGTGGGCCGCTCGGCCTCGACGAGCAGCTCGGCCTTGTCGCCCAGCTCGGAGACCGGGGTGGCGAAGTCGAACTGGCTGCCCTTCTTCTCCAGCGAGCGCAGCGCCTTGTTCAGGGCCTCGGTGAAGTTCCGGCCGATGGCCATGGCCTCGCCGACCGACTTCATGGTGGTGGTCAGCCGGGAGTCCGCGGCGGGGAACTTCTCGAAGGCGAACCGAGGGGCCTTGACCACGACGTAGTCGAGCGTGGGCTCGAAGGAGGCCGGGGTCTCCTCGGTGATGTCGTTGGGGATCTCGTCCAGCGTGTAGCCCACCGCGAGCTTCGCGGCGATCTTCGCGATGGGGAATCCGGTGGCCTTGGATGCGAGCGCCGAGGACCGGGAGACCCGCGGGTTCATCTCGATGACGACGATGCGGCCGTCGGCGGGGTTGACGGCGAACTGGATGTTGCAGCCACCGGTGTCGACCCCGACCTCGCGGATGACGGCGATGCCGATGTCCCGGAGCACCTGGTACTCGCGGTCGGTGAGGGTCATGGCGGGCGCGACGGTGATCGAGTCGCCGGTGTGCACACCCATCGGGTCGAAGTTCTCGATGGAGCAGACGACCACGACGTTGTCGTTGTGGTCGCGCATCAGCTCCAGCTCGTACTCCTTCCAGCCGAGGATGGACTCCTCCAGGAGCACCTCGGTGGTGGGCGAGAGGGTGAGGCCCTGTCCGGCGATACGGCGCAGCTCCTCCTCGTCGTGGGCGAAGCCGGAGCCGGCGCCGCCCATGGTGAAGGAGGGGCGCACGACGACGGGGTAGCCGCCGAGCTCCTCGACGCCGCGCAGCACGTCGTCCATGGAGTGGCAGATGTAGGAGCGCGCGGACTCGCCGTGCCCGATCTTGCCGCGGACGGCCTCGACGACCTCCTTGAACCGGTCGCGGTCCTCTCCCTTGTTGATGGCCTCGACGTTGGCGCCGATCAGCTCGACGCCGTAGGCGTCCAGGGTGCCCGCCTCGTGCAGGGAGATCGCGGTGTTGAGCGCCGTCTGGCCGCCGAGGGTGGGCAGCAGCGCGTCGGGGCGCTCCTTGGCGATGATCTTCTCGACGAAGTCGGGGGTGATCGGCTCGACGTAGGTGGCGTCGGCGATCTCCGGGTCGGTCATGATCGTGGCCGGGTTGGAGTTGACCAGGATCACGCGCAGGCCCTCGGCCTTGAGCACGCGGCACGCCTGGGTGCCGGAGTAGTCGAACTCGGCGGCCTGCCCGATGACGATCGGTCCTGAGCCGATGACCAGGACGGACTGGATATCGGTGCGCTTAGGCACGCTGGTCCTCCATGAGCTTGACGAAGCGGTCGAACAGGTAGGCGGCGTCGTGCGGTCCCGCTGCCGCTTCGGGGTGGTACTGGACGCTGAAGACGGGCCTGTCCAGGAGCCGCAGCCCCTCGACCACTCCGTCGTTCAGACAGACGTGCGAGACCTCGGCACGTCCGTAAGGGGTCTCGGTGACGCGGTCGAGCGGCGCGTCCACGGCGAAACCGTGGTTGTGCGCGGTGACCTCGACCTTGCCGGTCGTACGGTCCTGGACGGGCTGGTTGATCCCGCGGTGGCCGTACTTGAGCTTGAACGTGCCGAACCCGAGGGCGCGGCCGAGGATCTGGTTGCCGAAGCAGATGCCGAACAGCGGGGTGCCGCGGTCCAGGACCTCGCGCATCAGGGCCACCGGGTGCTCGGCGGCGGCCGGGTCGCCGGGGCCGTTGGAGAAGAAGACGCCGTCGGGTGCCACGGCGTAGACGTCCTCGGCGGTGGCGGTGGCGGGAAGCACATGCACCTCCGCCCCACGCTCGGCCATCCGCTGCGGGGTCATGCCCTTGATACCGAGGTCGACCGCCGCCACGGTGAAGCGCTTCTCACCGACCGCGGGGACGACATACGCCTGCCGAGTGGCGACCTCGCCCGCGAGGTCGGCGCCCTTCATCGCGGGTGCTTCCCGCACCCGGGCCAGCAGCTTCTCCTCGCCGCCGGCGCAGGCCCCGCCGGAGAAGATCCCGACGCGCATGGCGCCGCGCTCGCGCAGGTGGCGGGTGAGGGCGCGGGTGTCGACGCCGCTGATGCCCACCACGCCCTGGTCGCGCAGCTCCTGGTCCAGGGTGCGGGTGGCGCGCCAGTTGGAGGGGGTGCGCGCGGGGTCGCGGACGACGTAGCCGGCCACCCAGATGCGGGCCGACTCGGGGTCCTCGTCGTTGACGCCGGTGTTGCCGACGTGCGGGGCCGTCATGACGACGACCTGGCGGTGGTAGGAGGGGTCGGTGAGGGTCTCCTGGTACCCGGTCATCCCGGTGGAGAACACGGCTTCGCCGAAGGCCTCGCCCACGGCCCCGTAGGCGCGTCCGCGGAAGGTGCGGCCGTCCTCCAGGACGAGAAGGGCGGGTTCCGCCGTGGTTCCGGTCGCTCCCCTGGTGGAGGTCGTCATCATGCGCCTTCCTCGTGCTGCTGCATTGCCGCGACGCCGTTGTCGCCGCACATTGCGTTGATCTTCTCGACCCATCGGGTCTGGTCGGCGGAGTGGTCGAGGCGGAATCCGGAGTCCAGCCGTCGTCCGCCGTGCTCCCAGGTGACGACCAGCAGGCCGCCCTCGGTGAGCACCTTGCCGGCGATGCCGGTGTCGAGGCGGGCACCGCGCAGCCGGTCGGCGGGGACGAAGAAGTCCTGCGCCGCGGGCCGGTGTGCGTCCAGTCCCCGCGCGGTGAGCGTCAGCTCGGCGCGGCTGCGGGTGCCCAGGCCGTGCGCGACGATCCGGTCGAGCCACTGGCCCGCGCTCGTGGAGCCGTGATAGCGGCCGGTGGCGGTCAGCAGCGGCTCGTCGGGGTGCTCGGGCCGCTGCGGCAGCTCCGGCAGGTCGCCCTGGAGGGTGCCGCGCCACTTCCAGCCCTGCCGCATCAGCCAGTAGAGGAGCGCGATGAACAGGACGAGCCCCACGACCCAGCCGATCCGGGCGGCCCAGTCGGTGACCTGCTGTGACTTCTGCTCGGCGGCGAGGCCGAGCAGAGGGAGGTTGGTTGTTGCACTCACACCGCTCACACTGATCACACGAGTTTCCCGTCAACGACCGTCGGCCGACCCCGCAGCCAGCTGCGGATGACGCGGCCGGGCAGCTCACGACCCTGGTAGGGGGTGTTGGCGCTGCGGGAGGCGAAGCCCGCGGGGTCCACCTGTCCACGGTAGTCCGCGTCCAGAAGAACCAGGTTCGCCGGCTCACCGGGTGAGACGGGGCGGCCGTGCCCCGCCAGCCGGCCGATCGCGGCGGGCCGGTGGGACATCCGGTCGGCGACCTGCGCCCAGTCCAGCAGCCCGGTGTCGACCATGGTGTGCTGCACCACGGACAGCGCGGTCTCCAGGCCGACCATGCCCATGGCGGCCGCACCCCACTCGCAGTCCTTGTCCTCGTGCGGGTGCGGGGCGTGGTCGGTGGCGACGCAGTCGATGGTGCCGTCGGCCAGCGCCTCGCGGAGCGCGAGCACGTCGGCCTCGGTGCGCAGCGGCGGGTTGACCTTGTAGACCGGGTTGTAGGACCGGACGAGTTCGTCGGTGAGCAGCAAGTGGTGCGGGGTGACCTCCGCGGTCACGTCCCAGCCCTTGGACTTGGCCCAGCGCACGATCTCCACGGAGCCGGCGGTCGACAGGTGGCAGATGTGCACCCGCGAGCCGACGTGCGCGGCGAGCAGCACGTCCCGGGCGATGATCGACTCCTCGGCGACGGCGGGCCAGCCCTGCAGGCCCAGCTCGGCCGAGACGATGCCCTCGTTCATCTGGGCCCCGGCGGTCAGCCGCGGCTCCTGGGCGTGCTGGGCGACGACGCCGTCGAACGCCTTCACGTACTCCAGTGCGCGCCGCATGATCACCGCGTCGTCGACGCACTTGCCGTCGTCGGAGAAGACCCGCACTCCCGCGGCGGAGTCGTGCATGGCCCCCAGTTCGGCGAGCTGCTTGCCCTCCAGGCCGACGGTGACGGCTCCGACCGGGCGCACGTCGCAGTAGCCGTACTCCTTGCCCAGCCGCCACACCTGCTCGACCACGCCCGCCGTGTCGGCGACGGGGAAGGTGTTGGCCATGGCATGCACGGCGGTGTAGCCGCCCTTGGCGGCGGCCCGGGTGCCCGTCAGCACGGTCTCGGAGTCCTCGCGACCGGGCTCGCGCAGATGGGTGTGCAGGTCGACCAGGCCGGGCAGGAGCACGGCGCCGCCGGTCTCGACCACCTCGGCGTCGGCCGCCTCCAGCCCCGGTCCGACACCGGCGATCACCGTGCCCTCGATCAGGACGTCCTGCGGCTCGCCGCCGAGGACCTTGGCACCGCGCAGCAGCGTCTTCTTCTGCTCAGTCATCTCAGTTGTCCTCCTCGGTACGGGCCGCCCCGGTGCGGGCTGCCGCGGTGGATGCGGCCTCGGCGGGCACGTGCTCGGCACGGCTCTCCTCGGAGCGGGAGAGGGCCGGTTCGGCGCCGCCGAGCAGCAGATACATCACGGCCATCCGGATGCTGACACCGTTGGCGACCTGTTCGACCGCGGTACAGCGGGGCGAGTCGGCGACTTCAGCGGTGATCTCCATACCGCGGTTCATCGGTCCGGGGTGCATCACCACGGCGTGTTCGGGCATCCGCGCCATGCGCTCGCCGTCGAGGCCGTACCGGCGGGCGTACTCACGCTCGGTGGGGAAGAAGGCCGCGTTCATCCGCTCCCGCTGGACACGCAGCATCATCACGGCGTCGGACTTGGCCAGCACGGCGTCCAGGTCGTAGGAGACCTCGCACGGCCAGCGCTCCACACCGATGGGCAGCAGGGTGGGCGGCGCGACGAGCGTGACGTGGGCGCCCAGGGTGCTCAGCAGATGGACGTTGGAGCGGGCCACCCGGCTGTGCAGGATGTCGCCCACGATCGTGATCCGCCGGCCGTCGAGGGCGGCCCCCTCCCGGCCCACCAGCCGGCGGCGCACCGTGAAGGCGTCCAGCAGGGCCTGGGTGGGGTGCTCGTGGGTGCCGTCGCCCGCGTTGATCACGGAGCCGCCGATCCACTCGGAGGTCGCCAGCCGGTGCGGGGCCCCGGACTCGTGGTGCCGGATGACCACGGCGTCGGCCCCCATGGCCTCCAGGGTCAGCGCGGTGTCCTTGAGGGACTCGCCCTTGGAGACGGAGGAGCCCTTGGCGGAGAAGTTGATGACGTCGGCGGACAGCCGCTTGGCGGCCGCCTCGAAGGAGATCCGGGTGCGGGTGGAGTCCTCGAAGAAGAGGTTGACGATGGTGCGGCCGCGCAGGGTGGGCAGCTTCTTGATCGGCCGGTCGGCGAACCGGGCCATCTCCTCGGCGGTGTCGAGGATGAGGACGGCATCGTCGCGGGTGAGGTCGGCGGCCGAGATGAGGTGACGCTTCATCTGTTGCCTTGGGCCTTCCGTGGGTGGGATGTGAGGTCGTCGCGAGCAGCTCGCGCGCGGGCGCGCGCGCCGGGGCGGCGTGCGCGTGCGGGCGGACCGGGGAGCGTGGCGGGCGCGCGTGGTGGTGCCGCGCGCGGCATGCGCACCGCGCGGGCGCCTACGGCGTGCGTGTGTGGCGCGGTGGCGGCGGGCGCTAGCCCGCCGGGGCGGTGCCGGGGCGGGCGGCTGCCGCTCTCTCGGCGCCGGACGCCGCCTCCGACGTCGCGCCGGACGCCTCGGGTGCGGGAACCCGGGTGCCGAGCAGCACGCCGTCGTGCCCGTCCTCCTCGGTGAGCTGGACCTTGACGGTCTCGCGCTGCGAGGTGGGCAGGTTCTTGCCGACGTAGTCGGCGCGGATCGGAAGCTCGCGGTGACCGCGGTCCACGAGGACGGCGAGTTGAACCGCGCGCGGACGGCCGATGTCACCCAGGGCATCCAGAGCGGCACGAATGGTGCGGCCGGAATAGAGCACGTCGTCGACGAGCACGACGAGCCGTCCGTCGACCCCGTCGGCCGGGATCTCGGTGCGCGCGAGAGCCCGCGCGGGGCCGAGGCGGAGATCGTCCCGGTACATCGTGATGTCGAGCGAGCCGACCGGGATCGCGCTGCCGGTGATCTCCTGGAGCTTGGCGGCCAGCCGCCGGGCGAGGAAGACGCCGCGGGTGGGAATGCCGAGAAGTACCACGTCGTCGGCGCCCTTGGCGCGCTCGACGATCTCGTGGGCGATACGGGTGAGCACCCGCATGATGTCCGGGGCCTCCAGCACGGGGCGCGCCGGATGCAGGCTCGGAGTGTGGTCGTCCATGAAAGTCGGACCTCCTTCCCCGCCTCACGGGACGGGCCTTAAAGGACGTCTTGCTGTTGCCCGTCAACGCTACCAGGGCCCGCTCACCGGTCCGTGCGAGGGGGCGGAGCCAGCCGTTCGGCCCCCCTCGGCTTGACGCGGCACATTACGCTGCGTAACCTCACAGTGAGTTACGAAGCGCGCGGCGCAGCGAACCACATGGCGCAGCCGCTCAGCGAAACAGCGTCCGGGGAGCCATATGTCCAGCGAATACGCCAAACAGCTCGGAGCCAAGCTCCGCGCCATCCGCACCCAGCAGGGCCTCTCCCTCCACGGTGTCGAGGAGAAGTCCCAGGGCCGCTGGAAGGCGGTCGTGGTGGGCTCGTACGAGCGCGGCGACCGGGCCGTGACCGTGCAGCGCCTCGCCGAGCTGGCCGACTTCTACGGAGTGCCGGTGCAGGAGCTGCTGCCGGGCACCACTCCGGGCGGGGCCGCCGAGCCGCCGCCGAAGCTGGTGCTCGACCTGGAGCGCCTGGCCCACGTCCCGGCCGACAAGGCGGGCCCGCTCCAGCGGTACGCGGCGACGATCCAGTCGCAGCGCGGGGACTACAACGGCAAGGTCCTCTCCATCCGCCAGGACGACCTGCGGACCCTGGCCGTCATCTACGACCAGTCGCCCTCCGTGCTGACGGAGCAGCTCATCGGCTGGGGCGTGCTCGACGCGGACGCCCGCCGGGCCGTCTCGCACGAAGAGGTCTGACCCGTACGACAAGGTCCGACCCCCTTCACCGAGGAGGCACGTCCCCCGTCCCGTCGAGGGGTCGGCTCCTCGACGTCGGGCAGCACATCCGTCGGCGCCGGGCTCCCTGCCCGCCGCGCGGCGGCGATCCGCTCCGCGGCGCAGACCGGCGGTGCCGGACCGGCCCCACTCGTCCTCGGACGGGTCGTGCGTCGGCCGGCACCGCCGGTTCCGTTTCGTGCGGCCGCTCTGCCGGCGGTCGCAGCAGTTCTCCCCGGCCACCGGGCCGGACACCCCCTGCCGGCGGGAAGAGCGGAAACCTCTCCCCGTCGCGGCGGGCGGGTGTCAGCGCAGGAGCGTCGGCTTGAGCTCCTTCAAGCGGCCGAGCAGGCCGTTGATGAAGCCCGGCGACTCGTCCGTCGAGAACTCCTTGGCGAGCTGGACGGCCTCGTCGATGGCGACCGCGTCGGGCACGTCGTCCACCCACAGCAGCTCGTAGAGGCCCAGGCGCAGGATGCCCCGGTCCACGTCGGGCATCCGGTCCAGGGTCCAGTCGACCGCGTAGGTGGACAGCAGCTCGTCGATACGCGCGGCGTTGCCCGCGTAGCCCTCGACGAGGGTCATCGTGTACTCGGAGACCGGCGGCTGCCGGGAATCCGTCCGGGCGAGCCGCAACCAGTCCGCGAGCACGGTGCGCACGTCGGCACCACGCTGGTCGGCCTCGAAGAGGATCTGGAAGGCACGCTTGCGGGCCTTGTTGCGTGCGGCCACGGTTAGCTGTTCACCCGGCCGAGGTACTCGCCGGAGCGCGTGTCGACCTTGATCTTCTCATCGGTGGTGATGAAGAGCGGCACCTGGATGCTGTAGCCGGTCTCCAGCTCGGCAGGCTTGGAGCCGCCGGTGGAGCGGTCGCCCTGGACGCCCGGTTCGGTGTGCTTGATCTTGAGCTCGACGGCGGCCGGCAGCTCCACGTAGAGCACCTCGCCCTCGTGCTGCGCGACCGTGGCGTCGAAGCCCTCGATCAGGTAGTTGGCCGCGTCACCGACGGTCTTGCGGTCGATGTGGAGCTGGTCGAAGGTCTGCATGTCCATGAAGACGAAGTAGTCGCCGTCCATGTACGAGAACTGCATGTCCCGTCGGTCCACAGTGGCCGTCTCGACCTTGGTACCCGCGTTGAACGTCTTGTCGACGATCTTGCCGGAGAGGACGTTCTTCAGCTTCGTACGGACAAAAGCCGGCCCCTTGCCGGGCTTGACGTGCTGGAACTCGA
Organism: Streptomyces sp. WMMB303; assembly: GCF_029351045.1. Lineage (NCBI taxonomy): Bacteria > Bacillati > Actinomycetota > Actinomycetes > Kitasatosporales > Streptomycetaceae > Streptomyces > Streptomyces sp. WMMB303. The sequence goes on from NZ_JARKIN010000001.1 coordinate 692,540, forward strand.
CAACGGACCAGAGCTGGCCGCCGTCGAGCTTGAGCACCATGCCGTTCTTGAGGTCGTTCGTGGATGCCACGGTTGCGGAATCTCCTGAGACTGCTGCGGAGACCAGGGCGACTGCCACGCCTCCGACGGCCCGTGGGCTGAGCCCCCGCGGGGGCTAGAGGGCGAGCAGCTCCTTGGTCGTGATGGTGAGTAGCTCGGGTCCGCCGTCCGCCTGCGGGCGGACGACGAGTGTGTCGTCGATCCGGACACCGCCCCGGCCCGGGAGATGGACCCCCGGTTCGACGGTGACCGGCACACAAGCGTCCAGTTTACCCACGGCCTCGGGCGACAGCCGAGGGTCCTCACCGATTTCCAGGCCGACCCCGTGCCCCGTCGACTCACCCAGCGCCGCCCCGTGCCCCGCCGCCGCCAGCACCTGGCGCGCGGCGCGGTCCACCTCACGGCACTCGGCACCCGGCCCCAGCGCCTCCCGGGCAGCCCGCTGAGCGGCGAAGACGGTGTCATAGAGCTCGATCTGCCACGGCTCGGGCGCGGTGCCGATGACGAAGGTGCGGCCGATCTGACAGCCGTATCCGTGGTAGCGGGCCCCCAGCCGGACGGAGAGAAAATCCCCCTCCTCCACCCGCCGGTCGGTCGGCCGGTGTCCGGGCAGTCCGGAGTTGGGGCCGGCCGCGACCGAGGTGGGCAGCGCGGCGCCCTCCGCGCCGTGGTCGATGAGCCGGCGCTCCAGCTCCAGCGCGAGATGCCGTTCGGTGCGCCCCACCAGGATCGACTCCAGCAGCTCGCCGAGGGCCTGATCGGTGATCTCCGCGGCGACCCGCAGCGCGGAGATCTCCTCCTCGTCCTTGATCACCCGCTGCTGTTCCACCGCCAGCCCGAGGTCCGCGAGCCGCACCGAGGGCGCGACGGCCGCCAGCGCCCGGTGCCGCGCGACGGTCAGATGGTGCTCCTCCACGGCCAGCGCACCGGCACCGCTCCGTTCGGCGATCCCGGCGGCGGCCACGGCCGCGTCGTACCCGGCCGCGCCGTGCGCCTCCGCGGAATCCGTCCCGCTGGGCACCTCAAGGGTGAGCTCACGCAGGTCGTCGGCCGGATGGGCACCGTTGGCCGGGCCCTCCCCCGGAGCCGACACCAGGGTGTCCGCGCCGTCCGGACCCAGCAGCAGGACGCTGCCGGGCGCGGCACGGCCGGTCAGATACCGGACATTGGCCGGACGGGAGACCAGCACCGCGTCTGCGGGACCGTCGTGGGCGGTGCTCGCCGCGCAGCGGTCACGCAGCCGGGCACGGCGGGACACATGCACCTCGGACATATGCCGAGGGTACGCAGCGCCAGGCCGGACGGCCGCCCGGACACGGCCGTGCGGGCGACCCGGGAGAGAGCGTCGACTCGCCCGCCGAACGACGGTGCGGCCGCCCGGGAGCGCCGGGGCGCTCCGGGGTCCGGCGGCCGCACGGGGAGCACCCGTGGGAGGGCCCGCGGCGCTGCCGTCGCCGGCTACCAGCTCACCGGGCTGGCCAGGCTGCGCGCGACCACATTGTCGAGCATGTGCGCGGTGCTGGCCACGTCCTGGCGCGAGTTGTCGATGATCGGCAGCCCGGAGCTGTACCAGCCCGCCATCCGGCCGTGGATGTGCGCCACCTCCTCGTCGGAGAGCCGCCTGTTGCCGGTGCGCTCCGCGTTCCGCTCCAGGACGATGTCCAGCCCGGGAAGCAGCACCACGGGGATGAGCCCGGGGCCCACGTGCCGCTTCCAGCCGCCGAGCCCGATGACGGGCCAGTCGGGGAAGACCGCGTCGTCCAGGATGCAGGAGATGCCGTTGGCCAGGAAGTTGCGGGCTGCGAAGCCGCAGGTCCGCCGGGCCAGACGGTACTGGGCCTCGGAGTTCTCGTTCCAGCCCGTCTGCGGATCGGCGAAGCCCGAGTGCACCCATTCGCGTACATCGTCGAGGCTGATGTGGGCCGTGGGGACCGCCCGGTGCCCGGCCCAGTAGCGGGCGACCGTGGTCTTGCCCGCACCGGCCGGACCGATCAGCAGCACGGCGACCGCCGCCCGGGTGGCGTCCAGCTGGGCCGGGGTGGCGCCGGGGGCCGGGACCTCGACCGGCGCGCCCGGCGGCAGCTTGACATGGCCCGTCGACTCTCCCCCGGGTGGAGCGCTGCCCGGCTGCGGAGGTGCGCCCGCGGGGGGCGCGGGCGGCGCGGATTCGGCCGGAGCGCGGTCCGGACCGGGACGCGGGTGCTGCTGGGGCGGCTGAGTCGGCTGCGGAGGCCGAGTCGGCTGGGAAGCCGGGGCGTGCGGGTGAGGAGGCTGCGGCGGAGGGGCCTGCGGGTGCGGGCGCGGCGGTGGCGCCTGCGGATGAGGGGGCTGCGGCGCCGGTTCCGGTGCCGAACGGGCACCGGGGGCCGGCGGGGGTGCGGACCACTGCGCCCCGAAGCCTCCGTAGGCGCCTCGGGCACCGTTGTGCTGCATCCGGACCCCAACTCCGTCCCGCGTGTGAAGGCGTTGCGGCGCAACGCCGAGTGTTGTGCGAATACTGACGGTACCTTCCCCGTCCGTGTCCGTGTGAACGGCCGGATCCGCTCCCGAGTGCCCGACGCGCGCGCCGACCGCTCCGGTTCCCGCGCCACCGGCTGCGCCGGGGGCAGGACCCGGCCCCCGGCTTCAGGCCGGGGACCGGTGCGGTGCCGGAGTCCGGACAGAGGTCAGGCAGCGATCTCGGCGTGCGCCGCCAGCAGCATCGCGGGGTCGGGGCTCTCCAGGACGGCCGGCTTGGCCAATCCTTCGAGCACGATGAAGCGCAGTCGGTCGCCGCGTGACTTCTTGTCGACCTTCATGGTCTCCAGAAGCTTGGGCCACTGGTCACCGCGGTAGCTGACGGGCAGCCCCACCGATTCCAGTACCGCGCGGTGCCGGTCGGCCGTCGCGTCGTCGAGACGACCGGCGATCCGGCCGAGTTCGGCGGCGAAGACCATGCCGACCGAGACGGCCGCACCGTGCCGCCAGTCGTAGCGCTCGTTCTTCTCGATCGCGTGGCCGAGGGTGTGCCCGTAGTTGAGGATCTCGCGGCGGCCCGACTCCCTCAGATCCTCGGAGACCACCTCCGCCTTCACCCTGATCGAGCGTTCGATCAGTTCGGCGGTGTGCGGGCCCTGCGGAGTCCGCGCGGCCGCCGGATCGGACTCGATCAGCTCCAGGATGGCCGGATCGGCGATGAAGCCCGCCTTGATGATCTCCGCGAGGCCGCTGACGTAGTCGTGCACCCCCAGCGATTCCAGCGCCGCGAGGTCGCACAGCACTCCGGCGGGCGGATGGAAGGCGCCCACCAGGTTCTTGCCCTCGGCGGTGTTGATACCGGTCTTGCCGCCCACCGCGGCGTCCACCATGCCCAGCACGGTGGTCGGCACCGCGACCCAGCGCACCCCGCGCAGCCAGGTGGCCGCGACGAAACCGGCCACGTCGGTGGTGGCCCCGCCGCCGACGCCGACGATCACGTCGGTGCGGGTGAATCCGGTCTGACCCAGCGCCTTCCAGCAGTAGGCCGCGACCTCCGCGGTCTTGGACTCCTCGGCGTTGGGCAGCTGGACGGCGACGGCCTCGTATCCCTGGTCCGCCAGGTCCTCGCGCAGCGCCTCCCCGGTCGAGGCCAGCGCCTCGGGGTGCAGGACGGCGACCCGCTGCGCGTCGCCGCCGATCAGACCGGGGAGTTCGCCGAGCAGTTGCCGCCCCACGAGCACCTCGTAGGGGGCGGTGCCCGCGGTGCCGCCGACGGCGATCCGGGTGAGGGCGGAGTCCTGGGTTGTCATTGCGGCTTCTCCGGCTGGGTGGACGGTAGCTGAAGGGCGGTGAGGATCTCGTCGGCGACCTGGTCGGGCGTGCGCTCCTCGGTGCTGACGACGACGCTGGCCACCTCGGTGTACAGCGGCCTGCGCTCCTCCATCAGCCTGCGCCACTGCTGCCGCGGGTTGATGACGAGCAGCGGGCGCGGAGCGTCCAGCCCGACGCGCTTGACCGCCTCCGTGAGTCCCATCTCCAGGAACACCACCGGCCGTCCGGCCAGCAGCGCCCTGGTCTCCTCGGCGAGGACGGCGCCGCCGCCGAGGGCGAGTACTCCGCGGTGCTCGCTCAGCGCGGTGGCCACCGCCGCCCGCTCCAGCTCGCGGAAGTGCGGCTCGCCCTCCTCCAGGAAGATGTCCGAGACGGACTTGCCCGCCCGCTCCGCGACGTCCTGGTCGGTGTCGCGGCAGGTCACACCGAGCCGCTCGGCGAGGATCGCACCGACGGTCGACTTGCCGACCCCCATCGGGCCGACGAGCACGAGGACGGGACCGGTCACCGGACCTCCAGATTGTCGAGGAAACCACGGACGTTGCGGCGGGTCTCGGTGACGCTGTCCCCGCCGAACTTCTCGGCCACCGCGTCCGCCAGCACCAGCGCCACCATGGCCTCCGCCACGATGCCCGCCGCGGGCACGGCACACACGTCGGACCGCTGGTGGTGCGCCTTGTCGGCCTCGCCGGTGCGCACGTCGACGGTGGCCAGGGCGCGCGGCACGGTCGCGATCGGCTTCATCGCGGCGCGTACGCGCAGCAGCTCACCGGTGGAGAGACCGCCCTCGGTCCCGCCGCTGCGCCCGGAGGAGCGGCGGATGCCGTCCGGGCCGGGGACGATCTCGTCGTGCGCCCGGGAGCCGGGCACCCGGGCCAGGGCGAAGCCGTCGCCCAGCTCGACGCCCTTGATGGCCTGGATCCCCATGAGCGCCCCGGCCAGCCGCGAGTCCAGTCGCCGGTCCCCGTGCACGTGCGAGCCCAGGCCGACGGGTACACCGTGCGCCACGACCTCGACGACTCCGCCGAGGGTGTCGCCGTCCTTGTGCGCCTGGTCGATCTGCGCGACCATCGCCTCGCTCGCCGCGGCGTCCAGGCAGCGCACCGGGTCGGCGTCCAGCCGGGCCACGTCACCGGGCTCCGGGACGGTGCCGTACGGCGCCTGCGCCGCGCCCAGTTCCACCACGTGCGAGACGATCTCGGCACCGGTGGTCTCCCGCAGGTACGAGCGTGCGACCGTGCCGAGCGCGACGCGGGCCGCGGTCTCGCGGGCCGAGGCACGCTCCAGGACCGGCCGGGCCTCGTCGAAGCCGTACTTCTGCATCCCCGCGAGATCCGCGTGGCCGGGCCGCGGCCGGGTGAGCGGGGCGTTGCGGGCCGACTGCTCCAGTTCCGCGGGGTCGACCGGATCGGCCGCCATCACCTGCTGCCACTTGGGCCACTCGGTGTTGCCCACCATGACGGCGACCGGGGAGCCGAGACTGAGCCCGTGGCGCACACCGCCGAGGAAGGTGACCTCGTCACGCTCGAACTTCATCCGGGCGCCGCGGCCGTAGCCCAGGCGACGCCGGGCCAGCTCGTCGGCGACCATGTCGGTGGTCACCGGGACACCGGAGGGCAGCCCCTCCAAGGTCGCCACGAGTGCGGGGCCGTGCGACTCCCCCGCGGTCAGCCAGCGCAACCTGCTCAACGGTGCTCCTCTCGGCCGCTTCGCGGCCCGTCCACGTTCCTGGGCACGATCCTCCCATGCCGTCGGAGAGGCGACTGCCCCAAGCCCGCACCGTCCCGCCATGTGGGCAGCGCCACCGTTCCCCCGGGCCGCCTCCCCCGGGGAACCGGGTCGGGTGCGTCCGGCGGCCGCCGGGTCACCCCGCGCGGGCCGCCAGCTCCGCCTCGCCGGCCGCCCGCATGGCGGCGAGCGGTGCGGGGCCCCGGCCGGTCATCAGCTCCACCTGGAGCACGGCCTGGTGCACCAGCAGGTCGAGACCGCCCAGTACCGGGCCGTGCCAGGCGGCGGCCAGCGCGGTCGGCCACGGGTCGTAGAGGACGTCGAAGAGGGTGCCGCCCGCGGCGGGCGCGGCGGCGGCCAGTCCGTCGGTGGCGCCCACGGGAGTGGTGGAGATGACCAGGGGCGCCCCCAGCCCTTCGGCGGCCCGCGCCCAGTCGGCGGTCCGCACGGCCACGCCGAGCCGCTCCCCCCAGCCCCGCATCTCACGGGCCCGCTCCGCGCTGCGCACATAGACGGTGATCTCGCCGCTTCCGCCCGCGCAGACCTGCGCGAGGGCGGCCAGTGCCGAGGACGCGGTGGCGCCCGCGCCCAGCACGGTGGCGCTCTCCACGGAGCGGATGCCCCGCTCCCGGAGTGCGGCGACCATGCCCGGCACGTCGGTGTTGTCCCCGGTGCGGCGCCCGTCCTCGGTGAAGAGCACGGTGTTGACGGCCTCCACGGAGGCGGCCGTCGGGCTGATCCCGTCGAGCAGCGGGATGACGGCCCGCTTCAGCGGCATGGTCAGGGACAGCCCCGCCCACCGGCCCGCCCGGTCGTCCAGGCGGGCGAGAAAGTCGCCGATGCCTTGCTCGTCCACCTGGTACCGGTCATAGGTCCAGTTGCCGAGGCCCAGCTCGGCGTAGGCGGCCCGGTGCAGCACGGGCGAGAGGGAGTGGGCGACCGGTGATCCGAGGACGGCGGCGCGCCTGACCTCCTGCCCGGTGGTGGCCGGCATCAGTCCCCGGCCTCCTTCTTCTTGCGCTGTTCCTTGTTGAAGTCTTCGACGTTCTTCTGGTGTTCCCGCGCGCTGTCGGTGAAGCGGGTGTCGCCGGGCTTGACCGTGACGAAGTACAGCCAGTCGCCCTCGGTCGGCTCGAGCGCCGCTTCGATCGCCTGGTGCCCGGGGTTGCCGATCGGGCCTGGCGGGAGCCCCTTGTGCAGGTAAGTGTTGTACGGCGAGGGGTACTTGGTGTCGGCGACCGAGGTGTTCAGGGTCGAGCGCCCCATCGCGTAGTTGATGGTGGAGTCGAAGCCCAGCCGCATGTCCTTCTCGAGGCGGTTGTGGATGACGCGGGAGACCTTGCCGAACTCGTGGTCCTGCTGGGCCTCCGCCTGCACGAGCGAAGCGATGGTGAGGACCTCCTTCGGCGTCTTGCCGCTCTTCTCGGCCTTCTCCTCCAGCCCGGTCCTGGCGTACTCGGACTCGGCCCGCTTGACCATCTTGCGCAGCACGTCCCGCGGCTTGCTCTCCTTGCCGATGCTGTACTTGGAGGGGAAGAGGAAACCTTCCGGCTTGCCGTCCGCCCAGTCGGGCAGGCCGATGTCGCCGGACTCGGCGGCCTTCTTCGTGGTCCCCTTCGACACGTCCAGCTTCTTGTCGATCTCGGCGTAGATCTTCGAGGCCCGCCAGCCCTCGACGACGATGAGGCCGTTCTGGCTGGCCGGGTCGAGCATCATCGCCACGGCCTCCGCACCGGACATCCGCTTGCGGAGGGTGTAGGTACCGGCCTGGATGCTCTGGGCCTTCTCGTTGCCGTCGGCAGCTTCCACGAAGGCACCGGGGCTCTTGACCACGCCCCCCTTCTCGAGGACCTGCCCCATCTCGGCGAGCGAGGCGCCCTCCGGGATGTCGACCATGACCTCGCCGGAACCGCTGCCCGAGTAGTCGGGAGCCGCCCCGAAGTGGCTCTGGTAGAAGTCGTGGCCGACATACCCGACGACTCCCACCCCCGCCACGAGGGCGGCGACGATGACCAGCCCGCAGCCGCGCCGGCGCTTGGGCCTGCCGCCGCGCTCCCGGCCCCTGCGTCCACGGTCGTCGTGCTCGCCGTAGTCGCCGCCGTCCTCGTCGTAGTCCTCGTCACGGTCCGCGAAGAAGGCATGCTCGCCCTGGTCCGGGCCCGGGTCCCAGCCCGTCTCCGGGTCCGGTTCCGGTGCCTCCCGGGGCCGGGGCACCGGCTGCTGCTGCGGGTCGGCGGGGGCGGGTGGGTAGCCGCCCTGCGCGCCGTAGTGGCCGGGGTTCGGTGGGGCGCCGTACTCGTCCGTCGGGTATTCACCGGTCGGATACTCGCCGGTGTGGTGGCCCCCGGGGTACGGGCCGGAGGGGTACTCACCGGTCGCGTACGGATCGCCGGGGTACTGCGGATGCGGGCCCCCGACGGGATGCTCACCCGTGCCGTGGCCGACGTCGGGGTAGGCACCGGCCGGATAGCTCCCGGCCGGGTATCCGGGCTGATACCCGCCGGTGGCGTACTCGCCGGTCGGGTATTCGCCCGTGGAGTGGCCCCCGGTGCGGTATCCGTCCGCGGCGTAGAGGTCCGGGTAGGGGCCGGCGTGCGGCGGCTCCGGGTACCCGGAGCCGTACCCGGGATTGCCGGCGGGGGGCTGCTGCCCGGTGCCGTCCCAGCCGCCGGGGGCGTACTGCTGCGGGTACTGCTGCTCGGCGTACGGGGACCCGGGGTGGCCGGAGTACTGCCCCTGCTGCTGGGGAACCTGCTGCCAGCCGCTCTGGTACCCGGCCTGCTGGGCCGTGTTCCACTCCTGGTCCCCGTAGAGGGGGTCGTCAGGGTGCCACGGTTGGGAGCCATGGCCCTGGTCGTACTCAGTCATCGATCCCCTTGCCACGCGGAAGCGGCAGCTGTGACGCACCGGAGCTGTCCCGGGGCCCCGTACGGACGCACTGCGCCCGGGGCGCGCCGGATGGGTGCAGCGGCGGCTGCCGTGTCGCGCGGAACGTTACCGCACAGCGATCAGACAACCACTTCGACGCACTGCCCCGGCGGCCGGCCGGAGGTCCGCTCGGTCTCCAGCGCGCTCTGCAGGATCACCACGGCGGCCGCCTGGTCGATACGTGAACGTCCCTTTTTGGCACCGACTCCGGAGGCCCGCATCCCCTGCGCGGCCGTGACCGTCGACAGCCGTTCGTCGACGAGGCGGACCGGAACAGGTGTGATGTTTTTCGCCAACTCCTGTGCGAAATCACGAACCTTGGCGGCCGCCGGACCCTCGCCGCCGTGCAGCGAACGCGGCAGCCCGACGACGACCTCCAGCGGCTCGTACTCCGCGACCAGCGCCGCCAGCCGCCGCCGGGCGGCCGGGACGTCCCGCCCGGGAACCGTCTCCACCGGGGTGGCCAGGACCCCGTCGGGGTCGCTGGAGGCGACCCCGATCCTGGCGTCCCCGACATCCACGGCGAGCCGCCGGCCGCGCCGGAAGGGCGCGGCCTCCTCGGACGGCGCGGCGCCGGGGACCATCAGGCGTTGCCCCCGGCCTCGGCGACCAGCCGCTCCACCGCGGCCACGGCCTCGTCCACGGCCTCCGGGTTCTGGCCGCCGCCCTGGGCCACGTCCGGCTTTCCGCCGCCACCGCCACCGAGTGTCCTGGCGGCCGCGCGCACCAGATCACCGGCGCGCAGCCCGGAATCCCTGGCCGCCTCGTTGGTGGCGATGACGGTGAGCGGGCGCCCGCCTGTGACGGCGAACAGCGCGACCACGGCGGGGCGGCTGCCGAGCCGCTGGCGGACATCCAGCACCAGGGTGCGCAGATCGTCGGCCGTGGTGCCGTCCGGCACCCGGGCCGCGGCCAGCGCGGTGCCCCGTACGTCCTTGGCGTCCCCGGCGATCCCCGCGGCGGCCTGCAGCACCTTCTCGGCGCGGAACCGCTCGATCTCCTTCTCGGCGTCCTTCAGCCGGCCCAGCATCCCGGAGACCCGCTCGGGCAGGTCCTCGGAGCGGCCCTTGAGCAACTCGGTCAGCTGCGAGACGACGGTGTGCTCGCGGGCGAGGAACTTGTAGGCGTCCACCCCGACCAGCGCCTCGACACGGCGCACCCCCGAGCCGATGGAGGACTCGCCGAGCAGCTTGACCAGGCCGAGCTGCGCGGTGTTGTGCACGTGCGTGCCGCCGCACAGCTCCTTGGAGAAGTCGCCGATGGTCACCACACGCACCGTCTGTCCGTACTTCTCGCCGAACTCGGCCAGCGCGCCCTGCTTCTTGGCGTCGTCGATGCCCATGTACTCGGCGTGCACGTCCAGTTCGCGGGCCAGCACCTCGTTGATCTTCTGCTCCACGTCGGTGAGCACCGTGCCGGGTACGGCGGCGGGCGAACCGAAGTCGAAGCGGAACCGGCCCGGGGCGTTCTCCGAACCGGCCTGCGCGGCCGTCGGACCGAGCGCGTCCCGCAGCGCCTGGTGGGTCAGGTGGGTGGCGCTGTGCGCACGGGCGATGGAGCGGCGCCGGTCCCCGTCGATCTCCGCGTAGGCGGACGAGCCCACGGTGACCTCGCCGACCTGCACGGAACCCTTGTGCACGCTGACACCGGGCACCGGCTGCTGGACGTCGCGCACCTGGACCACGGCGCCGCCCTCCAGCCGGATGCGGCCGGTGTCCGCGAGCTGGCCGCCGCCCTCGGCGTAGAACGGGGTGCGGTCGAGGACGACCTCGACCTCGTCGCCCTCGCCGGCGGCGGGTGCGGAGGCCCCGTCGACCAGCAGACCGACGACCGTGGCCTCGCCGGAGGTGCCGGCGTAGCCGGTGAAGTCGGTGGAGCCCGCCGTGTCGGCGATCTCCCGGTAGGCCGACAGGTCGGCGTGGCCGGTCTTCTTCGCCCTGGCGTCGGCCTTGGCGCGCTCCCGCTGCTCCTTCATCAGTCGGCGGAAGCCCTGTTCGTCCACCGACAGCCCCTGTTCGGCAGCCATCTCCAGGGTGAGGTCGATGGGGAAGCCCCAGGTGTCGTGGAGCTGGAAGGCCTTGTCGCCGGGCAGCACGGTGCTGCCCTGCTTCCGGGTCTCGGTGACGGCGGTGTCGAGGATGTTCGTACCGGCCTTCAGCGTCTTGAGGAAGGCGGCCTCCTCGGCGAGCGCGACGGCCTCGATACGCTTCCGGTCGGTGATCAGCTCCGGGTACTGCTGACCCATCGTCGTGATGACGACGTCGATCAGGTCCTCCGCCACCGGGCCGGTGGCGCCCAGGATGCGCATGTTGCGGATGGCGCGGCGCATGATGCGGCGCAGCACATAGCCGCGGCCCTCGTTGCCGGGGGTGACGCCGTCGCCGATGAGCATGACGGAGGTGCGGATGTGGTCGCAGACCACGCGCAGCGACACGTCGGTGTCCTCGGCGGCGCCGTAGGCGACCCCGGTCAGCGCGGTGGCCTTGTCGATGACGGCGCGCGAGGTGTCGATCTCGTACATGTTGTGCACGCCCTGCAGGACCATCGCCAGGCGTTCCAGGCCGAGCCCGGTGTCGATGTTCTTGCTGGGCAGCTCACCGAGGATCTCGAAGTCGGTCTTGGTGGTGCCCTCGCCGCGCTCGTACTGCATGAACACGAGGTTCCACAGCTCGACGTACCGCTCGTCGTTGACGGCGGGGCCGCCCTCGGGTCCGAACTCGGGGCCGCGGTCGTAGTTGATCTCCGAGCACGGCCCGCACGGGCCGGGTACGCCCATGGACCAGTAGTTCTCCTCCATGCCCAGGCGCTGGATGCGCTCGGGGGGCACGCCGACGACCTCGCGCCAGATCCGCTCGGCCTCGTCGTCCTGCTCGTAGACGGTGATCCACAGCCGCTCGGGGTCGAGTCCGTAGCCGCCCTGCTCCTGCGAGGAGGTCAGCAGCTCCCAGGCGAGCTTCGCGGCCCCCTCCTTGAAGTAGTCGCCGAAGGAGAAGTTGCCGCACATCTGGAAGAAGGTGCCGTGCCGGGTGGTCTTGCCGACCTCTTCGATGTCCGGCGTCCGCACGCACTTCTGCACGCTGGTGGCCCGCTGCCAGGGCGGGGTGACCTCGCCCAGGAAGTACGGCTTGAACGGCACCATGCCGGCGGGGACCAGCAGCAGCGTCGGGTCGTCCGCGATCAGCGACGCCGATGGCACCACATGGTGCCCCCGCTCCTCGAAGAAGCGCAGCCAGCGGCGGCGGATTTCAGCCGACTCCATCAGTGGTCCTCATTCCGGTCGTTCGGGTGGTTGGGGGTGGACTGGTGGTCCCGGTACTCATGGTGGGCGGGGAGTTCGCCGCCGGGCGGCCGGGCGGCCTGCCCGCGCAGCACCGCCCGCTCCGGCTGCCGCGGGAGGGGGGCGGACGTGGCGGCCGGGAGTTCCCGGTACCGGTCGGCCTCCTCGGGTTCCGACAGACCCAGTGCGTCCTTGAGTTCGCCCTCCCGCTGGGCCATGCCCGCGCGCACGTCGAGCGCGAACTCCTTCAGCCGGTGGCCGCCTTCGACGGCCTTGTCGGCGGCGCGCAGCGCCAGCGCGTCCGGCGCGAGGCTGCGGATCTTGCGCTGGACCTTGGTGGTGGCCCAGACACCGGCTGCGGCGCCGGTGGTGAACCAGAAGGCTCGGCGGATCATCCGGGTTCAGCCCCTTCCACGCTTGCGGCCGCCACGGCGGGCGGCGGGTACGGTGCGGCCGACGACCACGCCGCGGCCCGCGCGCGGCTCCCGCTCCGATCCGTCCTTGCGCCCCAGCGCGCGGCGTACGCCGTAGCCGAAGGCGGCGACCTTGACGAGCGGGCCGCCGAAGGTGGTCGAGACGGTGGAGGAGAGCGCGGAGGCGTTGGAGGTGACCTCCTGGACGTCCGTCGCGATGGCGTCGACGCGGTCGAGCTGGGTCTGCGCGGAACGGACGGTTGCCGACGCCTCTCCCAGGAGGGGGACCGCCTGTTCCGTCACACCTGTCACCAGCTTGGTCGCCGCCCTGAGCGTCTGCGCGAGCCTCACCAGCACGACGGCGAGGAACGACACCAGGATCGCCCAGAAGACGGCCACGAGGAGGCCGGCCACTTCTCCACCGGACACGCTGCACCGCTTCCCTTGAGGTCATGGGGGTCGGCCGCCGCTCGCCGGGTGGCCGACCGCGGCGGCGTACGCGGTACCGACCTTATCGCGCCGGACCGCCGCGTCCGTACCGCATTCCGGGGCGGCGCAAGCGCACCGCAGCGGCGCACCCGGGATTTCCGGGCGCCCGGAAACGCCGCAGCCCGCCGTGCCCGTACCGGGGGAACCGGCGCCGGGCAGGCGGGCTGGCGGGGCTGGGCCGCAGCGGACGGTCAGCGGGCGTAGTACTCGACCACGAGCTGCTCGTCGCAGATCACCGGGATCTCCTTGCGGTTGGGGTCCCGGTCCAGACGGAAGGCGAGCGCCTGCAGGTTGACCTGGAGGTAGCGCGGGGTCTCACCCTCGCCCGCGTAGCCGCCCTCGCGGGCGACCTGGAAGGGGTGCTTGCTGCGGCTGCGCTCGCGGACCATCACCACGTCGTCGGGACGGACGCGGAAGGAGGGCTTGTCGACCTTGCGGTCGTTGACCGCGATGTGGCCGTGCACCACCATCTGCCGGGCCTGGTAGATGGTGCGGGCCAGGCCGGAGCGGAGCACGAGCGCGTCCAGCCGCCGCTCCAGCTCGATGACCAGGGCCTCACCCGTCTTGACCTCGGTCTTGCGGGCGCGCTCGTAGGCGCGGCGCATCTGGCTCTCGCTGATGTCGTACTGGGCGCGCAGCCGCTGCTTCTCCAGCAGCCGGACCTTGTAGTCACTGTTCTGCTTGCGGCCCCGGCCGTGCTCCCCGGGCGGGTACGGGCGCTGTTCGAAGTACTTGACGGCCTTCGGGGTCAGCGCGACGCCCAGGGCACGCGACTTCTTGACCTTGGGACGCGACTGGTTCACGTTGAACGGACCTCCGTGTAAGTTAGGTGAGCCTTACCTTAGCCGAGGAGTACGTATGTTTCGACCTGGGATCCCCCTGCCCGGCACCGACGCCGAGGAGGAACAGCCGCGTCCCGTGGAAGACGCCCGGCAGCCGACCGCCGCCGAACGGGTACGAACCCTCGCACAATCCAGCGTATCCGCCCTGCTGACCATTCCCGGAGCCGAGCCCGACCTGCGGGAACCCGGCTCCGGCATCCCCCAGGTCCGCACCGTCACCCCGGAGGGCGATGTCCTGCTGCTGGTCGCCGCCGACTCGCCGGAGGCCCGGGTGAGCGCCTACGCGCAGGACGACGACCTCACCGCGGTGATGGAGATCACGGATGTGGCACCCGTCTCCGTACCGCACCGGGTCCGGGGCCGCGCCTGGATCGCCGGCTGGCTCACCCCGGTACGCGGTGAGGACCGCGCGGCCTGCGCCCGGCTGCTCGCCGAAGCGGCCCCCGCGGAGCCGGTCGCGGGGACCTCGCGGCGGATGCTGCGACTGGAGGTCGGCGAGTGCTGGATCGACGACCTGTGGGGCGCGGAGTCCGTGGAACCCGACGCCTTCGCCGCCGCCGCGCCCGACCCGCTCGCCGACCACGAGGCGGAGCTGCTGCAGCACCTGGCCGCCGCCCACCGGGAGCAGGTGCACGGGCTGTGCGCCTGTCAGGGGTGGGAGCAGGCGGTCCCGGTGGCCCTCGACCGGTTCGGGCTGCGGGTGCGGGGCTGGAGTGCGCGCGGAGCATGCGCGGACGCCCGCTTCGACTTCGCCGAGCCGGTCGGCACGGTGGCCGAGCTGCGCCGCGCGATGCACGGCCTGTTCGCCGCGGGCGGCTGACCGACCCGCTCGCGGGCAGCGGAGAGCGGCCGGCGGGAGGGGTGCGGCGCACCCCTCCCTCCCGCCGGCCTGTGGCTCAGTCCTCCTCGCCGCGCAGCCGGGCACGGACCCGGTCGGCGATGTCGGCGTAGCGGGCCTCGGCGCCGTAGCGGGTGGGTTCGTAGTACCGCCGCCCGTGCACCGCGTCGGGTGCGTACTGCTGCGCCGCGATCCCGCCCGGCAGGTCGTGCGGGTACTGGTAGCCCGCGCCGTGACCGAGCTGCTGCGAGCCCTGGTAGTGGCTGTCCCGCAGATGCGCCGGAACAGGTCCGGCCAGCCCCGCGCGGACGTCCGCCAGCGCCGCGTCGATCGCGAGGTAGGCCGCGTTCGACTTGGGTGCGAGGGCGAGCGCGACCGTGGCCTGGCCGAGGGTGATCCGCGCCTCGGGGAAGCCGATCAGGGCGACGGCCTGCGCCGCGGCGACCGCCGTCTGCAGCGCCGTCGGATCCGCCAGCCCGATGTCCTCGCTCGCGGAGATCATCAGGCGCCGTGCGATGAACCGGGGGTCCTCGCCGGCCTCGATCATCCGCGCGAGGTAGTGCAGCGCGGCGTCTACATCGGAGCCCCGGATGGACTTGATCAGCGCACTGGCCACGTCGTAGTGCTGGTCCCCGGCCCGGTCGTACTTCACCGCGGCCCGGTCGACCGCCTCCTCCACCGTGGCCAGCGAGATCGCGGACTCGCCCTTGGCGAGCGCCGCGCCCGCGCCGGCCTCCAGCGCCGTCAGCGCACGCCGGGCGTCGCCCCCCGCGATCCGCAGCAGGTGCCCCTCGGAGTCCTCGGGGAGCGTCACCCGGGCCGCCAGGCCCCGCTCCTCGGTCAGGGCGCGGCGCAGCAGCCCGCGGATGTCCTCGTCGGTCAGCGGCTCCAGCGTCAGCAGCAGCGAGCGGGACAGCAGCGGGGAGATCACCGAGAAGTAGGGGTTCTCGGTGGTGGCCGCGATCAGGGTCACCCAACGGTTCTCCACCGCGGGCAGCAGGGAGTCCTGCTGGGCCTTGCTGAAGCGGTGGATCTCGTCGAGGAAGAGGACGGTGTCCTTGCCGTAGGCGCCGGAGGCACGACGCGCGCCGTCGATGACACTGCGTACTTCCTTGACCCCGGCGGTGATCGCCGACAGTTCCACGAACCGCTTGTCGGTGGCCTGGCTGACCACGTAGGCCAGGGTCGTCTTCCCGGTGCCCGGCGGTCCCCACAGCAGCACGGACGAGGTTCCGGCCGGGCCGCCGCCACCCTCCCCCACCAGACGGCGCAGCGGAGATCCGGGGCGCAGCAGATGCTGCTGCCCCACGACCTCGTCCAGGGTGCGCGGGCGCATCCGGACCGCGAGGGGGCTGGCCGACGGGTCCTTCGCCTGGCGGTCCTCTGCTGCTGCGGTGAATAGGTCGGGTTCCACGACGGAAACCCTAAGTCAGCCCACCGACAGCCGCGGCCCCCAGCCGGCCGGGCCGCGCGGGCCCGGCCTCAGCCGGTCCAGAAGTCCCACCAGCGGGTCAGCACCAGGATGCCGATCACCCCGATGTGCAGCACCGGCACCACCCACGGGAACTCGTCCGCGAAGCCGCGCACCGCCGCGGGAGCCGGCAGGAAACCGCTGCGGACGTTGTGCGCGGTCACGTACCAGAACATGATGATCGTCGCGACCCACGCCAGGCAGCACCACAGGCACAGGTTCCCGATGGTGTACAGCGACTGGTACTGGAGCCAGGTCACGAAGCCGACGCCGAACAGACAGCCCGCGTTGAAGGTCAGCCAGTACCAGCGTGGGAAGGCGGCGCGGGTGAGCAGGGTGACGCCGACGCAGATGACGATTCCGTAGGCCACCAGCCCGATCATCGGGTTGGGCGCGCCGAAGGCCGAAGCCTGGTCGCTCTGCATGATGTTGCCGCAGGCGACGACCGGGTTGATGCTGCACGCCGGTTTGAAGTCCTTGTCCTCCAGAAGTTCGAACTTGTCGAGCGTGATCACCCAGGCCGCGAGCAGCCCCGCGGCTGCGGTGACGATGAGCATCCAGGCGAAGGCCCTGCTCGCTCCGACGGCACCCCCCTTCGGTGCGTTCGCGCCCGTGTGCGCCTCGTCGAGGGGTGCCGTCGTCGTCATAGCCGTTCTCGTCCCGTCATCAGGTCATGGCCGGTTGGGGCACATTCTGCCCCAACCGGCCCTCCGGTCACCGCAGCTCGGCTCGCACTTCGGCCACCACCCGGTCCAGCGGGAGGGCCTGCTGCTCGCCGCTGGCGAGGTCCTTGAGCTGGGCCACGCCCTCGGCGAGGTCGCGGTCCCCGAGCAGCAGCGCGAACCGGGCCCCGGAACGGTCGGCCGATTTCATGGCGTTCTTCATGCCCTTGCCGCCGTAGGCCAGGTCCGCCGCGACGCCCTCCCGGCGCAGCTCGGTGACCAGCCGGAAGAGCGCACGGCGTGCCTCGTCGCCCAGCGGTACGGCGAACAGCTCGGTGGCCGGGGCCAGTTCGAGCTCGACACCTTCGGCCTCCAGCGCCAGGACCGTGCGGTCCACGCCCAGGGCCCAGCCGACGGACGGCAGCGCGGGGCCGCCGATCATCTCGGAAAGACCGTCGTACCGGCCGCCGCCGCCGATGGCCGACTGCGCACCGAGGCCGTCGTGTACGAACTCGAAAGTGGTACGCGTGTAGTAGTCGAGCCCGCGCACCAGCCGGGGATCGTCCTCGAAGGGCACGCCCGCCTCGGTGAGCAGCGCCCGCACCTCCTCGTGGAACGCCTTGCACTCCGCGCACAGGTGGTCGCGCATCATCGGCGCGCCGGTCAGCTGCCGCCGTACGCTCTCCCGCTTGTCGTCCAGCACCCGCAGCGGATTGATGTCGATCCGGGCGCGGGTGTCCTCGTCCAGGTCGAGCCCGCGCAGGAAGTCCTGGAGCGCGGCCCGGTAGTCCGGGCGGCAGGTGCGGTCGCCGAGCGAGTTGAGGAGCAGCCGGAAGCCGGTCAGCCCCAGCGAGCGGTACGCGTCGCAGGCGAGGACGATCAGCTCGGCGTCGAGCGTGGGGTCCTCGGTACCCACCGCCTCGGCTCCCACCTGCGAGAAGTGGCGGTAGCGCCCCTTCTGCGGGCGCTCGTAGCGGTAGTAGGAGCCCGAATACCACAGCTTCACCGGGAGGTTGCCCGCCCGGTGCAGGTTGGCCTCCAGCGCGGCGCGCAGCACCGAGGCGGTGCCCTCGGGGCGCAGCGCCAGCTCGTCGCCGCCCTTGGTGGTGAGGGTGTACATCTCCTTGGTCACGATGTCGGTGGACTCGCCGACTCCGCGTGCGAACAGCTCGACGCTCTCGAACCCGGGCGTCTCCACGTATCCGTAGCCGGACCTGCGCAGCGGTGCGGCGATGGCCTCACGCACGGCGAGATACCTCGCGGAGTCGGGCGGCAGCAGATCGTAGGTGCCCTTGGGGGCCTTGAAGGTGCTCATGTGGCTTCTCGTCACATTCCTCGTCGCGGGGCGGCCGCGGCATCGCTGCCGCCGCCTCCCGGGCCGTGCTCCGCCACCTGTCGCAGGAAGGGGTTGGTGGCGCGCTCGCGGCCGATGGTCGTCTGGTGCATGTGCCCGGGCAGGACCACGGTCTCGTCCTCCAGCGGAAGGCACACGCGCGCCAGGGAGCGGAGGATCTCGTCCGGGTCGCCGCCGGGCAGATCGGTGCGTCCGATGGAGCCGGGGAACAGCAGGTCGCCCGAGAACAGCACCGGCGGGACATCCGCCTGTTCGGGCATCCGGAAGGTCACCGACCCCTGGGTATGGCCGGGCGCGTGCGCGACGCCCAGTTCCAGTCCCGCCAGGTTCAGGACCGCGCCGTCGGCCAGCTCCGCCACGTCGTCCGGCTCGCCGACCGTCAGCTCGCCCATCAGGGGCTGCCCGATCGTCATTCCCAGCGCCTTCTCCGGATCGCTCATCATGTAGCGGTCGTCCGGGTGGATCCAGGCGGGTACGCCGTGCGCGCCGCAGACCGGGACGACGGACGCCACATGATCGATGTGGCCGTGCGTGAGGATCACCGCGACCGGCTTGAGCCGGTGCTTGGCGACGACCTCCTCGACGCCCTGCGCGGCCTGGTGGCCCGGATCGATGATCACGCACTCCTCGCCGGCGGCGGGGGCGACCAGATAGCAGTTGGTCCCCCAGGCCCCGGCGGGGAACCCGGCAACGAGCACGATCGTCCTTCATTCGTCCGACAGCGGGAGCGGCGACGCGGCCGGGCAGGCCGTCCGCCGGTCAGGAGCTGCCAGCCTACCGGCGCGGGTGCCGGCGGAGCCAACCAGTAGCGGGCGGCGCGTACCCGTGAGGAGGGCGTATACGGTACGTGAGGTCCCGCAGGTGCGACGCCTCGAAGACGCCCTCGCCAGACGCCTCGAAGGAGACGAGACCGTGGTCAGCAGTGAGCAGCGCAGAAAGCAGCTCGCCCGTGAGAAGTACGCGCGACAGCTCAAGCGGCGGGAGGCAGCCCGCCGCAAGGCCCGAATACGCAACATCTCGATCACCCTCGGCCTGGTGATCGTCCTGGCCGCGGGCGGGGCCTACGCCGCCTCGGGCGGGCTGAACGGCGACAAGAAGAAGGACGAGTCCGACAGCGCCGCAGACCAGCCCTCCGCGCCGCCGACCAGCAAGGCACCGGACCCCTGCGACAAGCCGGCCAAGGGCAAGCCGACCGGCAAGCAGTGGAAGAAGGAGCCGGCGATGAAGGTGGACAAGTCGGCGTCCTACACCCTGCGGCTGAGCACCACCTGCGGCGAGATCGACATCGCCATGGACGCCGGAGAGGCTCCGCACACGGTCAACTCCTTCGACTTCCTGGCGGGCGAGAAGTTCTTCGACCACACCCCCTGCCACCGGATGACCGGCCCGCCCCAGCAGCTGTACGTGCTGCAGTGCGGCGACCCGACCGGCACCGGCAGCGGCGGGCCCGGCTACGAGCTGCCCGACGAGAATCTCAAGGGCGCCGAGTACCCCGCGGGTACCGTCGCGATGGCCAACAGCGGCCCCGACACCGGTGGCAGTCAGTTCTTCCTCGTCTACGAGGACAGCAAGTTGCCGGCCAAGTACACACCGTTCGGCAAGGTCTCCGACTCCGGCATGAAGGTGCTGAAGAAGATCGCCAAGGCCGGGCTGACCCCGATGCGGGCCCAGGGGGACGGACGGCCGAACGCCACCGTGGTGATCGACAAGGCCACGGTCCGCACGTCCTGACGCTTCCCCGGCCTCCGGCCGGGTGGAGCGCCCGCGGCCGTCGCCGCCCGCGCGGTACCGTGCCCGACCGGCAAATTCGCCGCTCGCCGGGTGCGGACAGCGCGGGCGCCGGTCGCCTATGTTGGCTGTGACGAGAACCGTGAACGATGCCGGGGGACCACAGTCCCTCCAGGCATCTTGTGGAGGAGGCGCTGTGAGCAGCGACCCGTGGGGCCGCGTCGACGACGCGGGGACTGTGTACGTGCGTACGGCGGAGGGCGAGAAGGTCGTCGGGTCCTGGCAGGCGGGTTCGCCGGACGAGGCCCTCGCCTACTTCGAGCGCAAGTACGACGGTCTGGTCGTGGAGATCGACCTGCTTGAGCGCCGGGTGAGGACCACGGATCTGGCGGCCAAGGACGCCGAAGCCGCGATCGCGCACCTGCGCGAACAGGTCGACGCGCACCACGCCGTCGGCGACCTGGACGCGCTGCGCACCAGACTCGACAAACTGACCGAGGGCGTCGAGAAGCGCCGTGAGGAGCGCCGGGCCCGCAAGGTGCAGCAGGCCGAGGAGGCGCGCCGGGCCAAGGAGGAGCTGGTCGCCGAGGCGGAGGAGCTGGCCGGCAGCGAGCAGTGGCGGGCCGCCGGGGAGCGGCTGCGTGCGCTGGTCGACACCTGGAAGGGCCTGCCGCGGCTGGACCGCAAGAGCGACGACGAACTGTGGCACCGCTTCTCGCACGCGCGCTCGGCGTTCTCCAAGCGCCGCAAGGCGCACTTCGCACAGCTGGACGCACAGCGCGAGGAGGCACGGCAGCGCAAGGAGAAGCTGGTCACGGAGGCCGAGGCACTCTCCGGCTCCCGGGACTGGGGACCCACAGCGGCCAAGTACCGCGACCTGATGCAGGAGTGGAAGGCCGCCGGGCGGGCGCAGCGGGAGCACGAGGACGATTTGTGGGCCCGGTTCCGCGGCGCCCAGGACATCTTCTTCCAGGCCCGCGGCGAGGTCTTCGCCGAGCGCGACAGCGAGCAGCGGGAGAACCTGGCGCGCAAGGAGGAGCTGGCCGCCGAGGCGGAGAAGCTGCTGCCGGTCACCGACCTGAAGTCCGCGCGGAACGCCTTCCGCGCGCTCAACGAGCGCTGGGACGCTGTCGGGCACGTGCCGCGGGACGCGCGGCCGAAGGTCGAGGGGCGGATGCACGCGGTCGAGCGGGCCATCCAGGAAGCCGAGGAGGCCGAGTGGCGGCGCAGCAATCCCGAGGCGCGGGCCCGCGCCGAGGGGCTGACCGGCCAGTTGCAGGACGCGGTGGACAAGCTGCGCGACCAGATCGACAAGGCCCGGGCCGCGGGGAACACCGCGAAGGTGGCCAAGCTGGAGCGCGAGCTGGAGGGCCGCCAGGCTCTCCTGGACCAGGCGCAGAAGGGCCTGCAGGAGTTCGGCGGCTGAGAGAGCTCCCGTGGGGCGGCGGGGCACCGGCCCCGCCGCCCCGGGGGTACCGCTGTCCCGGTTCGCCCGGCGGCCTGTGCCGGGCACGGCCCCCGGCCGCGCCGGAGAGCGCCCTGGCCGGCCGGAACCGCTGCCGGGCCCCGGGTCCGGGCCGCTGCGGGCCCCGGGCTACTGCGGGCGCCTCGCCGAGGTGACGCGGTAGACGTCGTAGACACCCTCGACACCGCGGACGGCCTTCAGCACGTGGCCGAGGTGCTTGGGGTCGCCCATCTCGAAGGTGAAGCGGGAGATCGCGACCCGGTCACGGGAGGTCTGCACCGCGGCCGAGAGGATGTTGACGTGCTGGTCGGACAGCACCCGGGTGACGTCCGAGAGCAGGCGGGAGCGGTCCAGCGCCTCGACCTGGATGGCGACCAGGAAGACCGAGGACTGGGTGGGCGCCCACTCGACCTCCAGGATCCGCTCGGGCTCCCGGGTGAGGGAATCGACGTTCACGCAGTCGGCACGGTGCACCGAGACGCCGTTGCCGCGGGTGACGAACCCGATGATCGGGTCGCCGGGCACGGGTGTGCAGCAGCGGGCCAGCTTGACCCACACGTCGGAGCCGGCGCCCTTGACGACGACACCCGGGTCGGCGTTGGAGCGGCGCCGGGTGCTGCGCGCGGGCATCGGCGGCGCGGTCTCGGCGATGTCCTCCTTGGCCTCGTCCTCGCCGCCCAGCGCCTGCACCAGTTTCTGGCAGACGTTCTGCGCCGAGACGTGCCCCTCGCCGATCGCGGCGTAGAGCGCGGAGATGTCCGGGTAACGCATCTCGTGCGCGAGGGTGACCAGTGAGTCGCCGGTGAGGATGCGCTGGATGGGCAGGTTCTGCTTGCGCATGGCCCGCGCTATGGCGTCCTTGCCGTGCTCGATCGCCTCGTCGCGGCGCTCCTTGGTGAACCAGGCGCGGATCTTGTTGCGGGCGCGGGGTGACTTGACGAAGCCGAGCCAGTCCCGCGAGGGCCCGGCACCGGCCGCCTTGGAGGTGAAGACCTCGACGGTGTCGCCGTTGTCGAGGGTGGACTCCAGCGGCACCAGACGGCCGTTGACGCGGGCGCCGATCGTCCGGTGGCCGACCTCGGTGTGGACGGCGTAGGCGAAGTCGACGGGGGTGGCGCTCGCCGGGAGCGCTATCACGTCGCCCTTGGGCGTGAAGACGAAGACCTCGTTGCGGGACAGGTCGAACCGCAGGGACTCCAGGAACTCGCCGGGGTCCTCGGTCTCCTTCTGCCAGTCGAGCAGCTGCCGCAGCCACGACATGTCGTTGACCGTCTCGTCCGCGGCACCGCCCTTGCCCGCGCCCTTGGGCGCGTCGGTGCGGACCTTGGAGGCGCCGGCGACCGCCTGCTGCTTGTACTTCCAGTGCGCGGCGATGCCGTACTCGGCGCGGCGGTGCATGTCGAAGGTGCGGATCTGCAGTTCGACGGGCTTGCCGCCGGGTCCTATGACCGTCGTGTGCAGCGACTGGTACATGTTGAACTTGGGCATCGCGATGTAGTCCTTGAACCGCCCCGGAACCGGGTTCCACCGGGCGTGGATGGTCCCCAGCGCGGCGTAGCAGTCGCGGACGGTGTCCACCAGGACGCGGATGCCCACCAGGTCGTAGATCTCCGCGAAGTCCCGGCCGCGGACGATCATCTTCTGGTAGACGCTGTAGTAGTGCTTCGGCCGCCCGGTGACGGTGGCCTTGATGCGCGCGGCCCGCAGGTCGGCCTGGACCTCGTCGGTGACGACGGCCAGATACTCGTCCCGCTTGGGGGCCCGCTCGGCGACCAGCCGGACGATCTCGTCGTACATCTTGGGGTAGAGGATCGCGAACGCGAGGTCCTCCAGCTCCCACTTGATGGTGTTCATGCCCAGCCGGTGGGCGAGCGGGGCGAAGATCTCCAGCGTCTCGCGGGCCTTCTGCTCCTGCTTGGAGCGCTTCAGATAGCGCATGGTGCGCATGTTGTGGAGCCGGTCGGCGAGCTTGATGACCAGGACGCGGGGGTCCTTGGCCATCGCGACGACCATCTTGCGCACCGTCTCGGCCTGGGCGGCCTCGCCGAACTTGACCTTGTCCAGCTTGGTGACGCCGTCGACCAGCAGCGCCACCTGGTCGCCGAAGTCCCGGCGCAGGGTGTCGAGCCCGTACTCGGTGTCCTCGACCGTGTCGTGCAGCAGCCCGGCCATCAGTGTGGCCGGGTCCATGCCCAGCTCGGCGAGGATCGTGGTGACGGCCAGCGGGTGGGTGATGTACGGGTCGCCGCTCTTGCGTTTCTGGCCGCGGTGCCAGCGCTCGGCCACCTGATAGGCGCGCTCGATCTGGCGCAGCGTGGAGGACTCGATCTTGGGGTCGTTGCTGCGCACGATCCGCAGCAGCGGCTCCAGCACCGGATTGAACGGGCTCGAGCGCTGCACGCCCAGACGCGCCAGACGGGCGCGTACGCGGTTGGAGGAGCCGGAACGGCCGGACACTCCGGAGACGGCGCGCGCGGGCGCCACGCGATCGCGAGCGCCGTTCTCGCCGTCCTTGGCGCGGTCGGCACCCTTGCCGCCGCGCGCCGGAGCGGCGGAGGTTCCGGACTGCTGTCCGGCGGCCCCGCCGTGGTTCTGTGCGCCGGAGCGGCCGCCGTCCCCGCTCTTCGAGGGCAGCCCGCCGTCGGCCGCGGCGCCGGACCGCTGCCGAGCCGCCTCGCCGGCGGCCTCCGCTTCCTGGCGCTGAGCGGCGGTGAGCTGCTGGGCCTCGTCTGGCAAGAGCACTCCTCGGTGGACCGCAGGTCGGACTGCCATGGTAGCCACCCCGGCCGGACCGGGCCCTCCCGGACGGCTAAGCGGTGGCCGCGCGGCCACCACCGGCCGCGCGGCCGGGCCCGCGAGGACGGCGCAGGCGGCCACCCTCCCCGGCTCGGCCCGGGTACTCCCGGGAGAACCGTATCGGGTGACCGCCTGGCGCTCGCACGGTCCGGGGCCGGGGTTCAGACGCGGACGAGGACCTCAAGGGGCGCACCGGCCAGGGCCCGCTCCACCCGCTCCCGCCCTTCGAGGAAGCCGAGCTCCAGCAGTATGGCCACGCCCGCGACCTCGGCACCGGTGCGCCTGATCAGCTCGACGGACGCCTCGGCGGTGCCGCCGGTGGCCAGTACGTCGTCGATCACCAGCACCCGGTCGCCCTCCGCGAGCCCCGAGGCGTGCACCTCGATCTGGGCGCTGCCGTACTCCAGGTCGTACGCCTGGGAGAGGGTGGCGCCGGGGAGCTTGCCGGACTTGCGCACCGGGACGAAACCGATGCCCGACCGGACGGCGGCGGGGGCGCCGAGGATGAACCCGCGCGCCTCGAGGCCGACGATCTTCGTCGCCCGGTGCCGCTCGGCGAGCCCGGCGAACGCGTCCGTGAGGACGGCGAACGCGCGGGCGTCGGCGAGCAGCGGGGTGATGTCCTTGAACATCACCCCGGGCTTGGGGTAGTCGGGCACGTCGTGGATCCGGCTGGTCAGCAGCTCCCGCACCTCGGCGGGATCCGGCAGGGCCGGCGAGGCAGGCGAGGAATCCGTGGCACTCATCGGCTCACCTGCGCTTTCCGGACGGCCTGCCGCGGCCTCGGCCGCGGGAGGCCGGCTGACGGCGCTGGCCCCCGACGCCCGCACCGGCCGCGGCCGGACCGCCACCGCGGCCGTTGTCCACGGAGACCGGCGGGCGGACGCCGCCCCCGCCTCCGCCGTCGCCCGGCTCGCCGCCCGGGTCATCGCCCTGCTCGTCGTCCGGCTCGTTCGCCTCGCGCTCGGCGGCCTTGAGGCGCTTGTTCCGCACGCGCTTCGCGAGGGCCTTCATCTCGGGCTGGCGCTCCTTGAAGTCGGCCACCAGCGGAGTCGCGATGAAGATCGAGGAGTAGGCGCCGGCGGCCAGACCGACGAACAGCGAGAGCGCGATGTCGTTGAGCATGCCGCCGCCGAGCATGCCGCCGCCGATGAACAGCAGGCCGGCCACCGGCAGCAGCGCGACGACGGTGGTGTTGATGGAGCGCACCAGCGTGCCGTTGATGCTGCGGTTGGCGATCTCGCTGTAGGTGTACTTGGTCTGCTTGGTGACGTTCTTGCTGCTCTCGCGCAGACCGTCGAAGACCACGACCGTGTCGTAGAGCGAATATCCGAGAATCGTCAGCAGGCCGATCACCGTGCCCGGTGTGACCTCGAACCCGACGAGCGAGTAGACGCCGACGGTGATCGTGATGTCGTGGATCAGCGCGATGAGCGCGGCGAGCGCCATCCGCCACTCGAAGGCGATGGCCAGATAGATCACCACCAGGATCATGAAGATCCCGAGCCCCTGCCACGCCTTGTTGGCGATCTGCTCGCCCCAGCTGGGGCCGACGAGCTGCGCGTCGATCTTCTCCGGGTCGACCTTCAGCTCCTCGGCCAGCTCCTCCTTGACCTTGGTGGAGGTCTTGGTGTCGACGGTGGCGACCTGCACGCGCTTACCGCCGTCACCCAGCTCCTGGACGATGGCCGTGTGCCCGGAGACCCGCTCGGCGGCCTCCGTGGTCTGCTGCACGGAGGCCGAGGTCTTGGGCGTGGTGAAGACGGCACCGCCCTCGAACTCGATCCCCATGTTCAGGCCGCGGACGACGAGCCCGACGATGGCCGTGATGGTGATCAGGATCGAGAGGCCGTACCAGAGCTTGCGGTGCCCGACGAAGTCGTAGCCGACCTCACCGCGGTACAGCCGGGCGCCGAGAGTGCCGAGACGGGACACCTCAGACCTCCTTCGGGTCGGTGCTGACGGTGCTGCGGCCGCGCCGCAGCGGGGGCCGGGCTCCGAGCCGCTTGGGGTCGAGACCGGACCAGGGGTGCCCGTCGGAGAAGAACGGCTTGCGGGCGAGCAGCGTCATGATCGGCTTGGTGAAGAAGAAGACGACGACGACGTCGAGCGCGGTGGTCAGACCGAGGGTGAAGGCGAAGCCCTGCACCTTCCCGACCGAGACGATGAACAGGACTGCCGCGGCCAGGAACGAGACGAAGTCGGAGACCAGGATGGTGCGGCGGGCGCGCGGCCAGGCGCGCTCGACCGCGGGCCGCAGCGTGCGGCCCTCCCGTACCTCGTCCCTGATGCGTTCGAAGTAGACGATGAACGAGTCGGCCGTGATGCCGATGGCGACGATGGCGCCGCAGACCGCCGGGAGGTTGAGCGCGAAGCTCATCGCCGGGCCCAGCAGCGTCATGATCGAGTACGTCATGGCCGCCGAGACGAGCAGGCTGAGGATGGCGATCAGCGAGAGGCCGCGGTAGTAGGCGACGAGGTAGACGATCACCAGCGCGAGCCCGATGGCGCCCGCGATGAGGCCCGCCTTGAGCTGGTCGCTGCCGAGCGCCGCGGTCACCGTGGTGACGTCCGACTCCTCGAAGGAGAGCGGAAGCGCACCGTAGGAGAGGATGTTGCCCAGCTCCTCGGCGGACTCCTGGGTGAAGCTGCCGGAGATCTCCGCGTTGTTCGTCAGCTTCTGGTTGACGGTCGGGGCCGACTGGACCTGGCCGTCGAGCGCGATGGCGAACTGGTTCTGCGGCTGCGGCTTCTTCATCAGCTCGCCGGTGATCTCACCGAACTGGTCGGAGCCCTTGTCGCTGAACGACATCTGGACGATCCACTGGCCGCGCTGCTGGTCGAAGACGGCCTTGGCCTTGCTGACGTTCTTGCCCTGCACGGCGACCGGTCCGAGCGCGTACTTGATCGGGTCGTTGGCGTCGCAGGCGACGATCGGCTCGGAGCCCTTGGTGCTCGCGGCCTTCTCGCTGGCCTTGGCGCGGGCCTCCTTCGTGGTGCAGTCGAGCGCGTTCAGCTGCTTGGCCAGCGCGGCCGGGACGCCGGGCTGCTGAGGCTGCTGGGGCGGCGCCGTGGGCTTCGGGCTCTTCTTGCCGCCGGACTCGCTCGCCGAGGGGGTGGGGCTCTTGTCCGTCGTGGCGGTCTTGGCCGTCAGCCCCTCGGTCACGGCCCGGCCCTGGCCGGGAGAGTCGGAGGAGTGGGAGGAGGGGTTCGCCTGGTCGCCCTGCTCCTTCTCGTCCTTCTGGTCCTTCTGGTCCTGGCTCTTGTCCTGCTTGCCGGAGCCGGAGGGCGAGGGAGACGAGGAGGGCTGGGGCTGCCGGGACTTGCCGACCTGGGCCAGCGTCAGCACGGGCCGGAACGCGAGCTGCGCCGTGGTGCCCACCTGCTCGCGCGCCTGCTTGGAGTTGGTGCCCTTGGGGATGTTGACGATGATGTGCCGGTCGCCCTGGGTCTGGACCTCGGCCTCCGTCACACCGAGACCGTTGACGCGCCGCTCGATGATGCCGACGGCGGTGTTCATGTTGGTCTTGTTGATCGCGTTGGGCTTGCCCGGCTGGTTCTTCGCCTCAAGGGTGATGCTGGTGCCACCCGCCAGGTCGATGCCCAGTCGGGGCGTCTTGTGGCCCGAGGCGAACATCCCCGCGACCAGCCCGGCCGTGATCACCAGAATCAGCCCTAGGGAGCGCCATGGCCTCCCCTTGGCGCCGGAGGCCCTGCGACCCCTTTTCGGTGCTGCCACCTTCTCGTCTCTCCCTGTCCAACCGCCCGTGCCGCCCCGCGAGTTCGGCCGGGCGCGGCACAGCGGCGCGCGAAGTGGTCTGTGGACGTGCTACGCCGCCGGACCCGGTCCTCTCCCCCAGCCCGGCGGCGCTGACCTTACTTGGAGTCGGCGTCCTCGTCCCGCTTGGCTTCCTCGGCCTCGGCGGTGTCGGCCTTCGCCGCGTCCGCGCCCTTCGGCTCGTCGGACGCGTCGGCGGACTCCTCGCCCTCCTGCTTCCCGGCCTCCCCGGCGGCGTCGCCGTCGGCGTCCTTCTTCCGCAGGTCGGGCTTCGCGTCGGAGGAGGCGTCGTCCTCGTCCCGGGTGAGCGAGGACGCGTCGTCCGGGACGACGGTGTCGACGTCGAACTCCTCGCCCTCGGGACCGTTCGTGATGCGGTCGAACTCCTCGTCGGAGAGCACGGCGCCGATGGCGTTCTTGGCGAAGAGCGCGTGCGTACCGGGCTCGATCTCCACGAGGACGCTGTCCTCACGGATCTCCTTGACGACGGCGTACATGCCCCCGATGGTGCGGATGCCCGTGCCAGGCTGCATCTGGTCACGCATCTCAGCGGCCTGACGCTGCTTCTTCTTGGCGGAGCGAGTCATCAGGAACATGGCCCCGATGATCACAATGAACGGGAGGAGAGCAATAGGATCCACGGCGGAAGATATTCCTTCGCATGGCCGCGTCTCAGCGGCCTGGGTATTCGGGGTGGGCAAGCCTCCGCGAGGGAGGGCGTCGGCGGAGTCTAAGCGAGCCTTCGCCGATGGAACAACGTCAAGCATGGCACCGAGGTTCCCTGCCCGACGAGTCTCCGCGCCGTCACGCTCCGAACAGGCCCTGTTGTCCCGGCCCTCCGGAGACCGGCCCCGAGGACTGCTGGGGCGGGGTGAGACCCAGGTGAGCCCATGCGGCCGGAGTGGCCACGCGGCCACGCGGAGTGCGGGCCAGCAGCCCCTCGCGCACGAGGAACGGCTCAGCCACTTCCTCCACTGTCTCACGCTCCTCGCCGACCGCGACGGCGAGCGTGGAGAGGCCGACGGGACCGCCTCCGAACAGCTTCAGCAGCGAGCCGAGCACGGCGCGGTCGAGCCGGTCGAGACCGCGCCCGTCCACCTCGTAGACCTCCAGCGCGGCGCCGGCCACCTCACGGGTGATGACGCCGTCCGCCTTGACCTGTGCGTAGTCCCGCACTCTGCGCAACAACCGGTTGGCGATCCGCGGCGTGCCCCGGGAGCGCCCGGCGATCTCGACCGCGCCCTCCGGGTCCGTACGCACCTCCAGCAGCTCGGCGGAGCGGTGTACGACCTGCTCCAGCTCGGCCGGCTCGTAGAACTCCATGTGCGCCGTGAAGCCGAAGCGGTCCCGCAGCGGCGGCGGCAGCAGCCCGGCCCGGGTGGTGGCGCCGACAAGCGTGAAGGGCGGCAGCTCCAGCGGGATGGCCGTCGCACCGGGCCCCTTGCCGACGATCACGTCGACCCGGAAGTCCTCCATGGCCATGTAGAGCATCTCCTCGGCCGGACGGGACATCCGGTGGATCTCGTCCAGGAAGAGCACCTCGCCCTCCTGGAGGGAGGAGAGGATCGCCGCGAGATCGCCCGCGTGCTGGATGGCCGGGCCGGAGGTGATGCGGATGGGGGCGCCCATCTCCGCCGCGATGATCATCGACAGCGTGGTCTTGCCGAGACCGGGCGCGCCGGACAGCAGGACGTGATCGGCGGTGCACCCGCGGGCGCGCGCGGCGCGCAACACCAGATCGAGCTGCTCGCGCACCTTGGGCTGCCCGATGAACTCGCCCAACTGCTTGGGTCGCAGCGCGGCTTCGACCGCCTGCTCGTCACCGTCGACCTCGGCGTCGACGAGCCGTTCCTCGGAGCTCATCGCGTCACCGTGCCCGGTTCAGGGACTGCAGGGCGGCCTTCAGCAGCACACCGACCTGGGGCTCGGCCCCCTTCGCGACCACCGCCTCGGCCTGCGGCGCGACGGCCGTGACGGCTTCCTCCGCCTCCTTGGCGGCGTACCCCAGCCCGACCAGCGCCGCGTGCAGTTGCTCCTGCCAGCCGGCGGCGGCCCCGGCCGCGGCGCGCGAGGCGGGCACCGCGCCCAGCGGCGCTCCGAGCCGGTCCTTCAGCTCCAGCAGCAACTTCTGCGCGCCCTTCTTCCCGATCCCCGGCACGGCGGTCAGCGTTTTCTCGTCCCCGCCGGAGACGGCCAGCCGCAGCGCGTCGGGGCTGTGCACCGCGAGCATCGCCTGGGCGAGCCGGGGCCCCACCCCGCTGGCGGTCTGCAGCAGTTCGAAGGTCTGCCGCTCGTCCTCGTCGGCGAACCCGTAGAGGGTCAGCGAGTCCTCCCGCACGACCAGCGAGGTGGCGAGCCTGGCCTGCTCGCCGGTGCGCAGCCCGGCGAGGGTGCCGGGGGTGCACTGGACCGCCATGCCGACCCCGCCGACCTCGATCACGGCGGAGTCGGGGCCGAGCGCGGCGACGGGTCCCGAGACGGAGGCGATCATCGGACTGTGCCTTTCGTGCGGTGCTGCGGACTGCCGGACTGCGGACGGCGGGCGCGTGCGGAAGGGGCCTGCAGCCGGGCGGCGAGCGCCTGCTGCAGCCGGTTCTGCGCGGGGCCCCGCCAGATGTGGCAGACCGCGAGGGCCAGCGCGTCCGCCGCGTCGGCGGGCTTCGGCGCGGCGGAGAGCCCCAGCAGGCGCGTCACCATCGCCCCGACCTGGGTCTTGTCGGCCCGCCCCGAGCCGGTCACCGCGGCCTTGACCTCGCTGGGCGTGTGCAGCGTCACGGGCAGCCCGCGCCGGGCCGCGCACAGCATGGCAACAGCGCTGGCCTGCGCGGTGCCCATGACCGTGCGGACGTTGTGCTGGCTGAACACCCGCTCCACGGCGACCGCTTCGGGGCGGAGCTCCTCCAGCCACTCCTCCAGCCCGCGCTCGATCAGCACCAGCCGGTCGGGGATCTCCGCCTCGGCGGGCGTGCGGACCACGCCGACACCCGCCATGGTCAGCCGCCGCCCGGCCTCACCGTCGACCACGCCGACACCGCAGCGGGTCAGCCCGGGATCGACCCCCAGCACACGCAATGCCCTCCCCCTCTCCGCACGCCCTGCGCAATCGTCCTTGTGTTCCCGCAGGTTATCGGGAAGCACCGACAGAACGCAGAACCGACGGCCCGGCGGAGGTGTCTCCGCCGGGCCGTCCGGAGCCGTTGCCGACGACCGTGGCGCGCCACCCGCGGGGCAGGCCGCTCCCGCAGCGCGGGATTCACCGCACGGGCGGGAGCACCGTGGTGTCGTCGCCCCGCGCACGCGGCAGCACCGTGTCGCCGCTTACGCGGCAGCACCGTGTCGCCGCTTACGCGTCGACCTTCGCCATCACATCGTCAGGCACGTCGAAGTTGGCGAAGACGTTCTGCACGTCGTCGCTGTCGTCCAGCGCGTCAATCAGCTTGAAGATCTTGCGTGCGCCCTCCTCGTCCAGCTCGACCTGCATGCTGGGGACGAAGCTGGCCTCGGCGGAGTCGTAGTCCATCCCGGCCTCGACGAGCGCGGTGCGCACCGCGACCAGGTCCGTGGCCTCGCTGATCACCTCGAAGTTCTCACCGAGGTCGTTGACCTCCTCGACCCCCGCCTCCAGGACGGCGGCGAGGACGTCGTCCTCGGAGCGGTCGCCCTTCGGGACGATGACGACGCCCTTGCGGTTGAACAGGTAGGAGACCGAACCCGGGTCGGCCATGGAGCCGCCGTTGCGGGTCATGGCGACCCGGACGTCGGACGCCGCGCGGTTGCGGTTGTCGGTCAGGCACTCGATCAGCACGGCGACACCGTTGGGACCGTAGCCCTCGTACATGATCGTCTCGTACTCGGCGCCGCCCGCCTCCAGGCCCGCGCCGCGCTTGACCGCGCTGTCGATGTTCTTGTTGGGGACCGACTGCTTCTTCGCCTTCTGGATGGCGTCGTAGAGGGTCGGATTGCCCTCCACGTCAGCACCGCCCATCCGGGCCGCGACCTCGATGTTCTTGATCAGCTTCGCGAAGAGCTTGCCGCGCTTGGCATCGATCACGGCCTTCTTGTGCTTGGTGGTAGCCCACTTAGAGTGGCCGGACACAGCCTCGCTCCTTCACAGTCCCAACTACTTCTCGACGCGGAGATCCTACCGCCAGCCACTCAGTGTGCCGACCGCACCATCTCCGTGAACAGCGCGTGCACCCGCTGGTCACCGGTGAGCTCCGGATGGAAGGCGGTGGCCAGCAGATGGCGCTGCCGGACGGCCACCGGGTGACCGTCGTAGGAGGCCAGCGTCTCAGCCGCCGCCCCCGTCGACTCCACCCAGGGGGCGCGGATGAAGACCCCCTCGACCGGGCCGCCGGGTACGGCCGGCATGTCGACCGCCGCCTCGAAGGACTCGTTCTGGCGCCCGAAAGCGTTACGTCGGACGATCATGTCGATGCCGCCGACAGTCTCCTGCCCGGAGCGGGGGTCGAGAATCTTGTCCGCGAGCATGATCATTCCGGCGCAGGAGCCGTAGGCGGGCATCCCCCGGGACACCCGCTCGCGCAACGGCTCCATGAGGCCGAACGTGACCGCGAGCTTGCTGATCGTGGTCGATTCGCCGCCCGGGATGACCAGGCCGTCGACGGCGGCGAGTTCCTCGGGGCGCCGGACCTGCACAGGGTCGGCACCCGACGCCCGGAGGGCGGCGAGATGCTCGCGGACGTCGCCCTGCAGGGCGAGCACGCCGATGGTCGGCGCTGACACGGTCACGGTGCGGTCCTTCTTCGTCGCTGGGCTGTTCACCGGGCGCGGCCCGGTCCTCGGGCGGTCGGCCGGGCGCCGCACCGGTGGGCACTGCAGCCTCCCGGCGCGGCGCCGGGCGGGTCACCAGCCGCGGCTGGCGTAGCGCTCCGTCTCCGGCAGGGTGTCGCAGTTGATGCCGACCATGGCCTCGCCCAGGCCCCGGGAGGCATCGGCGACGATCTTGGGGTCGTCGTAGAACGTGGTGGCCTTCACGATGGCCGCTGCGCGCTTGGCCGGGTCGCCGGACTTGAAGATCCCGGAGCCGACGAAGACGCCCTCGGCACCGAGCTGCCGCATCAGCGCCGCGTCGGCCGGGGTGGCGACACCGCCCGCCGAGAAGAGCACGACCGGCAGCTTACCCGCCACCGAGACCTCCTTGACCAGCTCGAACGGCGCCCGCAGCTCCTTGGCGGCCGCGTAGAGCTCGTTGTCGTCCAGCACGGTCAGCTTGCCGATCTCGTTCTTGATCTGCCGCATGTGCCGGACGGCCTCGACGACGTTGCCGGTGCCCGCCTCACCCTTGGAGCGGATCATGGCCGCGCCCTCGGCGATCCGGCGCAGGGCCTCGCCCAGGTTGGTGGCACCGCAGACGAACGGCGTGGTGAAGGCGAACTTGTCGCTGTGATTGACCTCGTCCGCCGGAGTCAGGACCTCCGACTCGTCGATGTAGTCGACCCCGAGCGCCTGGAGTACCTGCGCCTCGACGAGGTGCCCGATCCGGGACTTGGCCATCACCGGGATCGAGACGGCTTCGATGATGCCCTCGATCATGTCCGGGTCGGACATCCGGGCCACGCCGCCGTCCTTGCGGATGTCGGCGGGCACCCGCTCCAGGGCCATCACGGCGACGGCGCCGGAGTCCTCGGCGATCTTCGCCTGCTCCGGCGTGACGACGTCCATGATCACGCCGCCCTTGAGCTGCTCGGCCATGCCCCGCTTGACGCGGGCGGTGCCGGTCTCGGGACGCTGTACGGCGGAGTCGGTGGCGGTGGACGGAGTTGACACGTTCGACCTCGCTGAAGGGGTGATGTTCGAGGGACCGCTCAGGTCCGAGGGCCACCCTCTCGAACAGGGCGGCCTGCGAAAAGGGCCAATCGCGGGGTTGTGGCCTGTACTGGCTCGCGCGGCCCGCCGACGGACCCCGACCGCACCCGGGGCCGCTGTGGCGCACCGGGCGGGCCGGTCACTCCGCAGAGGGCTCCCGGCCCGGGCCGGCGGGGAGCGGCGGTGGCTCGTCGTCCATCTCGAACGCCAGTGGGAAGGGCGCGTGACCGGCCAGCCGGAACCAGCGGACCGTACGGTGCCGCCGCAGCGCCCGGGCCGCGCGCACCGCGTCGTTGTGGAACCGCCGCGCCATCGGCACCCTGCGCGCCGCCGTGCTCAGCTCGGCGGCCGTCTCCCGGCCGCCCGGAGCCGCCCGGACGGCCTCGAACTGGGCGCTCTCGGCGAAGACGGCGCGCAGCGCCTGACTCAGCTCGCTCTCCGCGACCTCTCGCTGGTCCTCGGCGGCCTGCCGGGCACCGTGCGCGGCCTGGTGCAGCACCATGGAGGCCGCCGGATCCAGGACGCCCGCGGTGGCGAGTTCCTGGGCGATGGAGGAACGGCGCAGCAGAGCGGCGTCCAGCGCGGCCCTGGCAGCGTCGATCCGCGCGTGCAGCCGGTCCAGCCGCCCGGCGGTCCAGCTCAGATAGACGCCCACGAGCAACAGCGCGACGACGATCCAGATGACGGTGGTGAGGTTGGGCATCTCGGTTCCGGGGCTCAGTCCCGCGCGAGACCGAACCGGGCCCGCAGCCCGGTGCGCTCGTCGGGGGCGACGGACGCGGCGCCGTCCGTGACCGTCTCGTAGACGGCGAGGATGTCGGCACCGACGGTGGACCAGTCGAACCGCCGCACATGCCGCGAGCCGCGCTCACGCAGGTCGGTGCGGCGTGCGGAGTCGGCCAGGAGGCGTACGGCGGAGTCGGCCAGCGCGTCGGCCCGGCCGACCGGGAACAGCTCTCCGGCCGCTCCGCCGTCGAGCACCTGCTCGAAGGCGTCCAGGTCGCCGGCGAGCACCGGGGCACCGGCCGACATGGCCTCCACCAGGATGATCCCGAAGGACTCGCCCCCCGTGTTGGGTGCGACGTAGAGGTCCACGCTGCGCAGCAGCCGCGCCTTGTCCTCGTCACTGACCATGCCGAGGAACTCCACGCTCCCGCGCATGGCTGCCGGGAGCTGCGCGACCGCCTCCTGCTCGTCCCCCCGTCCGGCGACCAGCAGCCGGGTGCCGGGAGCCGCCTCCAGGATGGCGGGCAGCGCCTTCATCAGCACCGGCAAGCCCTTGCGCGGCTCGTCGATCCGGCCGATGAACCCGATCGTGCGGCCCTCGGGGCCGCCCTGCCACGCGGGCTCGGGTTCGGCGCGGGAGAAGAAGCCGACGTCCACCCCGTTGGGGATGGTGACCGCGTCGCCGCCCAGGTGTTCGACCAGGGTGCGGCGCGCGTACTCGCTCACCGCGATCCGGGCGCTGATCTTCTCCAGCGCCGGCTGGAGAATCGGATACGCCGCGATCATCGCCCGGGAGCGCGGGTTGGAGGTGTGGAAGGTGGCGACGATGGGACCCTGCGCCGCCCAGCACGCCAGCAGGGACAGCGAGGGCGTGGCCGGTTCGTGGATGTGCAGCACGTCGAAGCCGCCCTCGTGCAGCCAGCGGCGGACTCGGGCCGCCGACAGGAAGCCGAAGTTCAGCCGCGCCACCGAACCGTTGTACGGCACGGGCACCGCACGTCCCGCCGAGACCACGTAGGAGGGCAGCGGCGTCTCGTCGTCCGAGGGCGCCAGCACGGACACCTCGTGCCCCAGCCGGATCAGATGCTCGGCCAGGTCGCGTACATGGAACTGGACGCCGCCGGGCACATCCCACGAATAGGGGCAGACGACTCCGATTCTCATCCGCGCCCCCGTTCCGCGGCCGGTCCTAGATCGGCGAGCCAGAAGCGCTGGAGCATGTGCCAGTCCTGCGGATGCGCGGCGATCCCCGCGGCGAAGGTGTCGGCCAGCGTCTGTGTCATGGCGGCGACCCGCTCCCGGCGCCCCTCGATCGGCGGAACCGGGATCGGCTGGTGGACCCTGGCCCGCATCCTGGGCGGCGCCTCGTACCAGAGCGTCACCGGCATCAGCAGGGCACCGGTCTGCTGGGCGAGCAGTGCGGGGCCGGCGGGCATCCGGGTGGCCTCGCCGAAGAAGTCGACCTCGATCCCGGCGGCGGACAGATCGCGGTCGGCGACCAGGCAGACGAAGCCGCCCGCGCGCAGCCTGCGCGCCAGCGTGCCGAACGCGGAGGCGCCACCGTGCGGCAGCACCTCCATGCCCAGGCTCTCGCGGTAGGCGACGAACCGGTCGTAGAGGGTCGCGGGCTCCAGGCGCTCGGCGACGGTGGTGAAGGGGGTGCGGGTCGCGGTCACGGCCCAGGCACCGGCCAGGTCCCAGTTGCCCATGTGCGGCAGCGCGAGCACGACCCCGCGCCCGGCGGCGAGCCCCTCGTGGAGCAGCTCCGCGTCCTCGACCTCGACGCTGTCCAGGATGTGCCGCTCGCTGTAGGCGGGCAGCCGGAAGGACTCCATCCAGTAGCGCAGATACGAGCGCATCCCGGCGCGGGAGAGCTGCCGCAGTTCGGCCGGGGAGGCTTCCGGGACCACCCGGGCGAGGTTCGCCTCCAGCCGGGCCACGCCCTTGCCGCGACGCCGCCACGCCGTGTCCGCCAGGCTGCGGCCGAGCCCGGCGGCCGCCGGCCCGGGCAGCTTCCGGACGCCCGCCCAGCCCAGTCCGTACAGCGCGTCGGTCAGCCGGCCGCGCAGCGCGCTCAAGCGGTCCTCCCGGGTTCCTCCGCCTCGTTCTGCGCGGCGCCCTCCGCGGCGTTCCCCGCGGCGGCCTTCCGCTCCTCGGCCTCGGCGACCTCGGCGGCCTCCCGCCGTACCGTCACCACGCGCTGGCCGAGTGTGACGGCGCTGCCGACGGCGACCACCCACAGCGCGATCGGCAGCAGCACACCCATGTAGGGGACGCCGAAAGTGGCCTCGAAGCCGGACAGGCCCGCGAGCACCAGCGTGATCACCAGCCGCTCGGCGCGCTCCACCAGGCCGTTCACGTCCACCGGCAGTCCGATGCTCTCGCCGCGCGCCTTGGTGTAGGAGACGACCTGCCCGCTGGCCAGACAGAACAGGGTCACGGCACACAGCACCAGGTCGTCGCCGCGGCCCGCGTACCACAGCGCGATTCCGCCGAAGACGGCCGCGTCGGCCACCCGGTCGAGCGTGGAGTCGAGGAAGGCGCCCCAGCGGCTGGAGCGGCCGAGCTGCCGCGCCATGTTGCCGTCCACCATGTCCGAGAAGACGAACAGGGTGATGACGACGGTGCCCCAGAAGAACGCGCCCTGCGGGTAGAAGACCAGGGCTCCCGCCATCACTCCCAGCGTGCCGACCAGGGTGACGGCATCGGGGCTCACACCTCGGCGCAGCAGCATCGCGGCGAACGGGGTGAGAACACGCGTGAAGAATGCACGCGCGTACTTGTTCAGCATGACCGTCCCTGGTACGTCGAGAGTGAGCCGGATGACGGTGTGGCCACCGGGTGGCCCATCGTAGTCACGCGGCGGCGGCGCCCGGCGCACACGGTCGGGTAGTGCCGTGTCCCACGTATGGACGCCCGCAGGCGGCGGTGCAAAGCTCGAAGGACCGCGGTCCTTCGCGACCGCTCGGTCCCCCCAGCGTGCTCCAGCAGGTGACGACCGGAAGGCGGGACACATGGCCGAGAAAGCGCACGGGCACCCCGGAGCCGCCGGCAGGGCGACGGCGGCCGACCATCCCGGCTCGATTCGGAACGTGGTGCTGGTCGGCCACAGCGGAGCAGGCAAGACGACGCTGGTGGAAGCCCTCGCCCTGGCCTCGGGCGCGATCGACCGGGCCGGCCGGGTGGAGGAGGGCACCTCGCTCTCCGACCACGACGAGATCGAGCAGCGGCGGCAGCGCTCCGTGCAGCTCTCGCTGGTGCCGCTGCGGTGGGACGGCATCCGGGTCAACCTCCTGGACACCCCGGGGTACGCGGATTTCGTCGGGGAGCTGCGGGCCGGGCTGCGCGCCGCGGACGCCGCTCTCTTCGTGGTCTCGGCCGCCGACGGGGTGGACGGGGCCACCCGGCTGGTGTGGCAGGAGTGCGCGGCCGTCGGCATGCCCCGGGCCATCGTCGTGACCCATCTGGACGCCGCCCGCGCCGACTTCGAGGAGATGACCGCGAGCTGCCGGCGGGAGCTGGGCGGTGACGATCCGGACACCGTCGTCCCGCTCTACCTGCCGGAGCCGGGCGCTCGGCGCTCCGACGGGACGGCCCCGGTGACCGGTCTGATCGGACTGCTCACCGGACGACTGTTCGACTACGCGGAGGGGAAGCGCACCGAGCGTGACCCGGACGAGGGACAGCTGCCGGTCGTCGCGGAGGCCAGGAACCGGCTGATCGAGGGGATCATCGCGCAGAGCGAGGACGAGTCCCTGATGGACCGCTACCTGGCCGGCGAGGACTGCGACACCAAGACGCTCGTCGAGGACCTGGAGAAAGCCGTGGCCCGGGGTACGTTCCACCCCGTGCTGGCCGCCGCCCCCGCCACCGGGAGCGCCCGGCAGGGGCTCGGCACCGTCGAACTGCTGGAGCTGATCACCGGTGGTTTCCCGACACCCGCGGAGCACGGGATCCCCGCCGTCACGGCGGCCGACGGCACGCCGCTCCCACCGCTCGGCTGCGATCCGGAGGGTCCGCTGGCCGCCGAGGTCGTCAAGACCTCCTCCGATCCCTACGTGGGCCGGATCTCCCTGGTCCGTGTCTTCTCCGGCACCCTGCGCCCGGACGAGACCGTGCACGTCGCCGGGCACGGCGCCACGGAACCGGACCGAGAGGGCCGTCCGCCGCACGAGGAGGACGAGCGGATCGGCGCACTGTCCGCGCCGTTCGGCAAGCAGCAGCGCACGCTGGACGCGGCCATCGCGGGCGACCTCGCCTGCGTGGCCAAGCTCAGCCGCGCCGAGACCGGCGACACCCTCTCCGCCAAGGACCGCCCGCTGCTGATGGCCCCCTGGCAGATGCCCGACCCGCTGCTCCCCGTCGCCGTCCAGGCCCACAGCAAGGCGGATGAGGACAAGCTCTCCCAGGGCCTGGCCCGGCTGGTGGCCGAGGACCCGACGATGCGGCTGGAGCAGAGCCCCGAGACCCACCAACTGGTGCTGTGGTGCGTGGGCGAGGCGCACCGGGATGTCGCGCTGGAGCGGCTGCGGTCCCGCTTCGGAGTGCGGGTGGACACCGTCGAGCACCGGGTGGCGCTGCGCGAGACGTTCGCCTCGGCCGCCCGGGGGCGTGGGCGGCATGTCAAGCAGTCCGGCGGACACGGCCAGTACGCCATCTGCGACATCACCGTCGAGCCGCTGCCCGCGGGTTCCGGCATCGAGTTCGTCGACAAGGTGGTGGGGGGCGCGGTACCGCGCCAGTTCATCCCTTCGGTGGAGAAGGGCGTCCGCGCGCAGGCGGCCAAGGGGGTGGTCGCCGACTGTCCGCTGGTGGACGTGCGGATCACCCTCGTCGACGGCAAGGCGCACTCCGTCGACTCCTCGGACGCGGCCTTCCAGACCGCGGGCGCGCTCGCGCTGCGCGAGTGCGCGGCCGGGGCGAGGGTCGCGCTGCTGGAGCCGGTGGCCGAGGTGGCGGTCGTGGTTCCCGACGACTACGTGGGTGCCGTGATGAGCGACCTCTCCTCCCGGCGCGGCCGGGTGCTCGGTACCGAACAGGCCGGTGCGGGCAGCACGGTGGTCCGCGCCTCGGTTCCCGAGATCGAGATCGGCAGGTACGCGGTCGACCTGCGGTCGATGTCGCACGGAACCGGCCGGTTCTCGCGCGCTTACGCGCGGCACGAGCCGATGCCGCAGCAGCATGCGGCACGCGTCCTCGAAGCGGAGGGCGGGCCCGGCGGCCGGTGAGACGCGAAGGCGCCGCCGGTGGCCGGAGCCGGGGAACCACTCATGCGGGCGGT
Organism: Streptomyces sp. WMMB303; assembly: GCF_029351045.1. Taxonomy (NCBI): domain Bacteria; kingdom Bacillati; phylum Actinomycetota; class Actinomycetes; order Kitasatosporales; family Streptomycetaceae; genus Streptomyces; species Streptomyces sp. WMMB303. The sequence continues at coordinate 731,973 of NZ_JARKIN010000001.1, forward strand.
CGCCGCCGGCGCCCTTCCTGAGGCAAGATGTGTGCCGACCACGGCAGTTGGGAAGCCGTCTGGCGTGGTCGGCGGCACCTCACCGGACCTGCGCCGGGTCGGCACCGGGTGCCGTGAGCCTGATCCGAGCGGAGTGGGGGCCCAGTGGCCGGATTCGACGATCTCAGCAGCCGGCCCGACGTGGCGGCGGAGTTCACCCCGGGTGCCCAGGTGCCCATCTCCGGGTCGGGCGGGCAGACGGCGGCGTCCCAGGCGCTGGCCTCGGCGGCCTACCGCGACGACGAGGTCGAGAAGCTGGTCGCGGCCAACCCGGACGCCGGTTTCAAGAAGCCGCGGCTCTCCCTGTTCGAGCCCAACCTCGGTGAGGCGTACTCCCGTGCGGTGCAGACCCGGCTGCTCGGCGGCGCCCGCGCCCCGCTCATCCAGTCCTTCGGCATCGAACCGCAGACCATCGTGGAGCACTGCCTGGCCGCCACCCGGGTGCGCAAGCAGCGCGACGCGCGGCTGACCGGTGTGATGGTGCTCTTCGGGCTGCTGTTCCTGCCCGGGGTGCTGCTGTGGCTGCTGGCCTTCCAGTTGCGCCGCATGATCGCCGGGTCCAAGGACAAGCGCGCCGGCGCTGTCGGCATGGTGGTGCTGGTCGCCGTCGGGGCGCTGGCCGTGCTCTTCGCGATCAAGCTCCCGGTCAGCGGCTTCTGGGGAATCTATCTGCGGGCGATGCTGATCGCGCCGGTGGTCGGCGGGATGTGGGCCAAGCAGATCTGCGAGCGGTACGCCAAGGATCTGCGCGCCCGGTGGCAGAGCCTGCTGGGCGGCACCGGGGTCGGCGCCAAGATCCCCGAAGCGGTGCCCCAGGACCCGGGCGACGCGGGCGCCGAACGCATCCGGCTGGGCCTGGCCAAGGTCGCCGCCGAGCAGGCCGGCAACCTGATCTACTACGCGGGCCCCAAGGGGATACTGGGCATGGGTACCCGGTGGGGCAGTTGGCAGCTCGCCGAGGAGCTGACGCCCGCGCGGGAGGGCGAGGAGATCAACCCGTTCCGCAGCTGGGACGTCATCCGCGCCATCCACGACCAGCTGCGCCTCCTGGAGCGCGGCCCGCTGCACACCGGCGGCTTCCCCACCCCCTCGGTACGGCACTGGGTGGTCTCCCCCATCGCCGAGGGCGCCAAGGCGGTCAAGCACCCCGAGGGCCAGGAGGTCGAGGGGTACCGCATCAAGGACTTCGAGATACAGCGCATCTGCAACGAGCAGCAGTTCGGGGCCGGCAACCGGCACTACCTCGGCGTCCAGTTCGTGCTGTGGGACGGCCAGTTGGTGATCACGCTGCTGATCAGCGTGACGGTGCTGCACCACACCCTGCGCATCGAAGTCACCGGCCACGCACTGGGGCCCGTCGACGGGCTGTTCACCAGCGGCCCGCAGGCCAAGACCAAGGAGGTCGCCAAGAGCGTCAAGTTCTGGGAGACCCGCACGGTCAACCTGCCCCTGGTGGAGACCAAGGAGGTGGTGCGCCTCGCCGCGCGGGCCCCGCTGACCTGGTTCCCACCCGTGCTGGACTTCCTCGGCGGCAAGCTCTCGCTGCCCGAACCGTTCGGTCTGCGGCACGCCTGGGCGAAGAAGCCGTGGCGGCACCGCTTCATGGCCGACGACGCGATGCGCGCGGCGACGCCGGTGCTGCGGGTCGTGCACGCGGCCGCCATCAAGGTGCTGGAGGAGAACGGCTGCGACGTCGAGCGGTTCGGCTCCCGTTCGCTCAATCTCAGCGCCGCCGTGCAGGACGCCAAGCCGTTCAAGGCCGACGTCTACGACGCCTGAACGGACATCCGGGGGATCACCAGGCCTCGGCCAGCATCGCGCGGGTGTCCGCCAGGAGCTGCGGCAGCACCCGGGTGTGGCCGACGACGGGCATGAAGTTGGTGTCGCCGCCCCAGCGTGGCACCACGTGCTGGTGCAGGTGGGCGGCGATACCGGCGCCCGCGACCGCGCCCTGGTTCATGCCGATGTTGAAGCCGTGCGCTCCGGAGACCCGCCGCAGCACGGTCATCGCGCGCTTGGTGAACTCCGCGATTTCCAGGGTCTCGGCCTCGTCCAGCTCGGTGTAGTCCGCCAGGTGCCGGAACGGCACGGTCATCAGATGGCCGCCGTTGTACGGGTAGAGGTTGAGCACCGCGTAGACCTTCTCGCCACGGGCGATGATCAGACCGTCCGCGTCGGACTTCTCCGGGATGGTGCAGAAGGGGCAGCCGTCCTCGGCGCCGGGGCCGCTCGGTTTGTTCTCACCCTGGATGTAGGCCATCCGGTGCGGTGTCCACAGGCGCTGGAACTGGTCCGGTGCCCCCACTCCGATCTGCTGCTCCGGCTCACTCGTCATGTCCGCCAGCTTATGCGCCGGACAGCGCGGGACACGAGGAGGGGGCGTACCAGCCGGACGGCCGCCTCCTCCCCGCGTCACAGTGGATTCATCGGGGGTCACACCTGGATACGGCGCTCCACGGCGTCGAGGATCTCCGCGATCGCCTCGTCCTGGGGGATGCCGTTCCGCTGCGAGCCGTCGCGGTAGCGGAAGGACACCGCGCCGTTGGCGACGTCCTCGTCACCGGCGATCACCATGAACGGCACCTTGGACTTCTGGGCGTTGCGGATCTTCTTCTGCATCCGGTCGGAGGAGGAGTCCACCTCCATCCGCAGGCCCCTGGCCTTGGCGGCGGCGGCGAACTCCGCCAGGTACGGAACGTGGTCGTCGCCGATCGGGATGCCGACCGCCTGCACCGGCGCGAGCCAGGCCGGGAAGGCGCCCGCGTAGTGCTCCAGGAGCACGGCGAAGAACCGCTCGATGGAGCCGAACAGCGCACGGTGGATCATCACGGGCTGCCGGCGGGAGCCGTCGGCAGCGGTGTACTCGAGGCCGAACCTGGCGGGCTGCTGGAAGTCGACCTGGATGGTGGACATCTGCCAGGTGCGGCCGATGGCGTCCCGGGCCTGGACGGAGATCTTGGGCCCGTAGAAGGCGGCGCCGCCCGGGTCCATGACCAGGTCGAGGCCCTGCTTGCCCGCGGCCTGCCGCAGCGCCTCGGTGGCCTCCTCCCACTCCTCGTCGGTGCCCATGAACTTGTCCGACTCGGGGTCGCGAGTGGACAGTTCCAGGTAGAAGTCGCTGAGGCCGTAGTCGCGCAGCAGGTTCAGGACGAAGGTGAGCAGGTTGTCCAGCTCGTCCGGCATCTGCTCCTTGGTGCAGTAGATGTGCGAGTCGTCCTGGGTGAAGCCGCGGGCGCGGGTGAGTCCGTGGACGACGCCGGACTTCTCGTACCGGTAGACGGTGCCGAACTCGAACAGCCGCAGCGGCAGCTCCCGGTAGGACCGGCCGCGGGCGCGGAAGATGAGGTTGTGCATCGGGCAGTTCATCGCCTTGAGGCGGTAGTTCTGCTCGTCGAACTCGAGCGGCGGGAACATGCCGTCCGCGTAGTGCGGCAGGTGCCCGGAGATCTCGAAGAGCCGCTCCTTGGTGATGTGCGGCGTGTTGACGAAGTCGTAGCCGGACTCCTCGTGCCGCCGGCGCGAGTAGTCCTCCATCACCTTGCGGACGACGCCGCCCTTGGGGTGGAAGACGGCGAGCCCCGAACCGAGTTCCTCGGGGATGGAGAAGAGGTCCAGCTCGGTGCCGAGCTTGCGGTGGTCGCGCTTCTCCGCCTCGGCGAGGAACTCCAGGTACTGCTTGAGCTCGTCCTTGGTGGGCCATGCGGTGCCGTAGATCCGCTGGAGCTGCGGGTTCTTCTCACTGCCCCGCCAGTAGGCGGCCGCGGACCGCATCAGCTTGAAGGCGGGGATCTGCCGGGTGGTGGGCAGGTGCGGACCGCGGCACAGGTCCTTCCAGCACAGTTCGCCGCTCTTGGCGTCGAGGTTGTCGTAGACGGTCAGCTCGCCGGACCCGACCTCGGCCGAGGCGCCCTCCGCGGCGTCGGCCGCCTTGCCCTTGAGGCCGATCAGCTCCAGTTTGTACGGCTCGTCCGCCAGCTCCTCGCGGGCGTCCTCGTCGGTGGTGACGCGGCGGGAGAAGCGCTGGCCCTGCTTCTGGATCTGCTGCATCTTCTTCTCGATGCGCTTGAGATCGTCGGGGGTGAAGGGCTCGGCCACGTCGAAGTCGTAGTAGAAGCCGTCCTTGACGGGCGGACCGATGCCGAGCTTCGCGTCCGGGAAGAGCTCCTGGACGGCCTGGGCCAGCACGTGCGCGGTGGAGTGGCGCAGCACGGCCAGCCCGTCCGCGCTGGTGATCTCGACGGGCTCCACCTCGTCGCCGTCGGCCAGCGGACGGGCGAGGTCCCGCAGCTCGCCGCCGATGCGCGCGGCGACGACGGATCGCTCCCCCTCGAAGAGCGCGGCGGCCGTAGTGCCCGTGGTCACCACGCGCTCTTCCCGCTCGGAATCGCGTTGGATGGTCACACGGACATCTGACACCGGTCTCTCCTGACTCTCACCTGGGATACGCGGCCCGCGCCGCGCCGTCGAATCGTACCGAGCCGCAGCGCCCGACCGCGAAACGGTCACGGCCCGCGACGGGAGTCGGCCGCGGCACCGGGCGGGACGGTTCGGCCGGCGGTCAGCCGCCCGTACCGGGCCGGTCATCCGCCCATACCGCGCTCGAAGTCGTCGAGGGCCTTGCGCAGCCGCTTCAGCAGGCGCTCCCGGGCTTCCTCGGGCACCGGGACAGGGGCGACGTCGTGCGCACCGCTCAGCCGCCGGAAGCCGCCCCGGCTCTCCAGCAGACCGGCGATCCGCAGCGGCAGCCCCGCCAGATGGGAGTGCACGGCGCGCAGGTAGCCCTCGTCGTCCAGCCGGGCCCGCACCTGGGTCACCTCGGCACCGGCCAGCACATCGAGGCGCACCGAGCCGGGTTCGCCGGGCCGGGCGCGGCGCAGCCGTACGACGGTTCCCGTGACCCGCACCGGGACCGAGGGCTCGACGCGCTCGTAGTGCCGCCCGGCCAGTTCGAGTGCGGGCAGGTCGGCCGGGGTGAAGACGAGCGCCGGTGGCCGGCGCGGGCAGCCCCGGGGCGCTCCGGCCGTGCGGGACCAGGCGAGGGTGATCCGTACTCCTTCGGTTCCGCGCACCAACTGGCAGAGTGATTCGGTGAGTTCGGCGCAGCAGCCGTCGGCCACGGCGGCGTCGAAGTGCTCGGTGGCACCGGTGGCGCGGTAGCGGCACACGGCCTGGGCGGTGGCCCGCAGCGCACGGCACAGCACGGCCAGCTCCCGGCCGCCGCCGCCCGGTGGCCCGGGCGCGGCCGAGGCGGTCAGCGTCCGTCCGGCCGCGCTCTCCTCGGGATCCTCCGCGTACCGCGCCCGCCGGGTGAAGGCGTCTGCCCGGCGGTCGCCCCGGGCGCCGTGGAATCCGGCGCTCCGCTGCGCTGCCAGGGCTCCGGCACGGAGCATCGCACGGGCCGCCGTGTCCAGTTTCCGGCGCGCCCGCCAGGCGGCTGCCGCGTTGCCCGCGGGCAGTTCGCGTCTCCAGTGGATCTCGTCGTCGTCGGCGACGCCTCGCATCACGCTCTCCGTGTCCCGGCCACTCCCTTCCTTCTCCTGACCGCGGAGTGGAGCCGCAAAACGGAGCGAACAGCGGCAGATCGGAGGGGCGCTGGACGGATATGCGAAAAGCCGCAGCGTCTGCTGACACTGCGGCTTCGGATGCTCCCGTACGGCTACCGGGTGGGCGATACTGGGTTCGAACCAGTGACCTCTTCGGTGTGAACGAAGCGCTCTCCCACTGAGCTAATCGCCCCGGGTGTTCCGCCGTTGACCCGGCGGCACGTGCAGAACAATACAGTGCGTCTCACTCTTCATCCAAACCCCTTTCCAGCAGGGTCCGCAGACCGTGCAGGCCGCCGCGCATCATCAGGCGGTGGTTGGCGACGAAGAGGGGCCGGGCGGGGACGGCCAGCAGGCGCAGCAGGCGCTTGCCGACCTCCACGTCCTGGGTGAAGAGCGCGACACTGCCGCCGTCGTCGGGGCGTACGCACCAGCGGGCCCAGCCGTCCAGGTCGCCGCTCATGCCGACCTCCAGGATCCCGGCCGCCTGGTCGCGGCGCCGTGCGTGGAGGGCGATCGAGAGCCGGTAGGGCAGCGAAGCCCGGATGCGCAGGAGACCGCTGTCCTGGCCGGTCCGGGCGAATTCGCGCACCTGGGGCCACCACGCGGGGTACGCGTCGAGCCGCTCCAAGGCGGTGTAGACCCGGCTCGGCGGGGCCGCGACCGGCCAGACGGCGCGGAAGCGGTAGTGGTTCGGACGCACGGGGCCGGCCCTCCCGGGAACGGGGATTCGACGACACAGGGCCCGGAAGCTGATCGCTTCCGGGCCCTGTGTATGGCGTGGGCGATACTGGGTTCGAACCAGTGACCTCTTCGGTGTGAACGAAGCGCTCTCCCACTGAGCTAATCGCCCGCCGGCGGGCACAACATTACCGCATGTCAGCGGGTGGTCATGACCATCAGGAGGACTGCCGGGCCGCCTTGCGCTCCTTACGGGCCGCGCGGCGGTCCTTGAGCCACCGGGTGCCCTCCCGGTACTTGCGCTTGGTCCACCGCAGCACGTGCTGCGCCCAGACGAACTCGGTGGCCCAGACCGCCATCCCGCCGAAGATCACGAGCCAGCCGGGCCCGGGAAGCGGAAGCATGATCACACCGCCGGTCACGATCGCCAGACCGACGATGAAGACCACCACGCGCCAGCTCAGGTGCAGTGGTCTGGACGCCTGGACGAATCTCGGCGCACGGGAGCCGAGGGGCTTCTCCTCCCGGACTTCAGGCGGCATCGCGTCACTCTCCGCAGTCATGACAGACAAGGTACCTGACTCTTTTCGGCCAGGGCCGGTTCACTGGAATGGCGGCACCTCCCAAACCTACAAGAGCCGTACGAAGGAATCGATTCCGTACAAAACAGTCAGAGGGGTTTACAACCGGCGCGTAGGTGGCATGTCGATTTCGCCGACGTGCGAACCCCCGAGCGCACACTGAGCGAAAGGCCCTGGCGCTTATGAACACAACGGTGAGCTGTGAGCTGCACCTGCGCCTCGTTGTTTCGAGCGAGTCCTCACTGCCTGTACCAGCGGGCCTGCGGTACGACACGGCGGACCCCTACGCCGTGCACGCCACCTTCCACACCGGTGCCGAGGAGACCGTGGAGTGGGTCTTCGCCCGCGACCTCCTCGCCGAGGGGCTGCACAGGCCCACGGGCACCGGGGACGTCCGAGTCTGGCCGTCCCGCAGCCACGGACAGTCCGTGGCCTGCATCGCCCTCAGTTCCCCGGAGGGCGAGGCCCTGCTCGAGGCCCCGGCGCGGGCACTGGAATCCTTCCTCAAGCGGACCGACGCGGCCGTACCGCCCGGTACCGAGCACCGCCACTTCGACCTCGACACCGAGCTCTCGCACATCCTCGCGGAGAGCTGAGACCGCCGGTCACCGCGGCCGTCCGACTCGGGGCGACGGCCGACGGTCCGGCAGCCGTGTGCCACGGCACCGCTTCGTGTAACGGCACACTGCGACGCCGCCGCCGCGTACTCGTACGCGGCGGCGGCGTCGCTGCGCGCGGCGACGGCCCGGCCACCGTCCGGAAACACCCGCCCTCGGGCCGGAGCATAGCGACTAGTCTTCCCCCTCAGGCCGGAGGATTTCCCGGACACGGCAGGAGCGGCCCGTGCAGATCAACCACGACACCCGGTGCGCGCTCGACCAGGCGGTCGAGCTGCTCAACACCATGGCGGACGGCGAGACCCCCGACACGCTGGTGTCCGTGGCAGACCTGCGCGCCTACGCGGAGCGCACCAACGTCAGCGGGGTCGGTGCGCTGTCCGAGGACGACGTGCGCGCCGTCCGCGCGGTGCGGGAGCGCTTCGCCGAGGTCTTCGCCACCGAGGACACCCGCACCGCGGCCGGGCTGCTCAACGCGCTGGTCGCCGAGGCGGGCACGACGCCCCAGCTCACCGACCACGACGACTACGACTGGCACGTGCACTACTTCGCGCCCGGCGCCTCCGTCGCCCAGCATCTGGCGGCCGACTGCGGCATGGCGCTGGCGTTCGTCCTCGTCGCGGGCGAGCGCGACCGGCTGCGGCGCTGTTCGGCACCCGACTGCCGACGGGTCTTCGTGGACCTGTCCCGCAACCGCTCCCGCCGCTACTGCGACAGCCGCACCTGCGGCAACCGGCTGCACGTCGCCGCCTACCGGGCGCGCCGGCGGGAGTCGACCGGGAGCGACGTCCCGCGCTGAACGCGCAGCGCCGTCCGCGGCGGCCGGCGCTGCCCCGCCCCGGTCGGCTCCGTCAGAGCAGCAGCAGGTCGTGCGCCCCGGCGGCACCGAGCAGTACCGCGATCACGGCGAGGAACAGCATCAGCGGCGGTTGGGAGAGTGCGTACAGGCACCCCTTGGGCTCGGAGGGCGGCAGCTCGTCGAGCTCGATCGCGGAGTTCGGCGTCGTGTCCATCTCGCCGCGATCATGTCGCAGCCCCGGCGGCACCGGACGACCACTCCACCCCATTCCCGGTGGTTTTGGCCGGAAAGCCGGTTGTGCCGTGAGCCCGCGTGCTAAGGCGCTTGGCACGCGGGGACAGCAGGAGCCCGGCTCGGACGGGCCGAACGGGGGGGGCTAGATGCCGTGCTTCTTGAGGATGGCCTCGATGTCGGAGAAATCCTCGCCCGGCTCGGCACCCTTGCCCTTGCCCTTGCCGGATGCGGGCCTGTCGGATGCGGGCCTGCCGGGCGCGGACTGCTGTCGGGTGGCGGGTGGCCCGGAGGCGCCGAGCGCGGGCGCTCCCGCGGCGGGCTCCGCGGCTCGAGTCTCCCGGCGGGACGCGGCCGACCCGCTGCGGGCCGCGGCCGCGCGGCCGATGATCCACAGCACGATGGCGCAGGCCAGCACGGCGAACCCGGCCCAGACCGTGGGCTTGAGGACCAGATCGGCCGCCCAGCTGCCGACCGCCCTGCCGATCTTGCCGCCGAGCCCCACCAGGCCGGACATCGCCAGCCCGACCGGCACCAGCGCGAGGGCGGCCAGCCGCGTCGCGGCGGCGAAGCGACGCCGCCACGCCGTGAGGAAGGCGATGGCCAGGCCGGCCGCGGAGAGCGCGGCGCAGACGGTGGTGGTGAGCATGTCTCCATGGTCGCACCGGCCGAGCGGTGGCGGCCATGGCCGGGGCCGCGGTTCAGGGAGATCTCCGGGTAGGACCCCTCCTGGGGGCTGAGAGACTGTCGCCATGGACAACCCCACCGACTCCGGCACCACCCTCCCGCAGCCCCGCGCCACCCTGGAGGTGTGGTGCGAGCTGCAGTGCCCGGACTGCCACCGCGCCCAGACCGATCTGCGGGCCCTGCGGGAGCGGTACGGCGACGCGCTGGAGATCCGGCTGCGGCATTTCCCGCTGGGGAAGCACAAGCACGCCTATGCGGCCGCCCAGGCGTTCGAGGAGGCGGTGGAGCAGGGCAAAGGCGAGGAGTACGCCGCTGCGGTGCTGGCACGCACCGCGGAACTGACCGAGCGGGGCGAGGCGCTGCTGGTCGAGGTGGCCCGCGGCCTGGGCCTGGACGCGGACGAGGTCGAGACGGCCCTGATCGACGGGCGGCATCTGCTGGTGGTCGACGCCGACCAGGCCGAGGGCAAGGCGATCGGGGTGACCGGCACCCCGACGTACGTCCTCGACGGGCGGCGGCTGGACGGCGGAAAGAGCCAGGAGGGGCTGCGCGAGCGGATCGAGGAGATCGCCGACCGGCTGCTGGGGCGCTGAGCGGCGGCCGCCACAGCAGCCCTGGGGGTCACAGCAGCGTCTTGAGGTAGTGACGCTCCACCGTCCGGTAGCCCAGCGAACCGTAGAGCCGCCGGGCCGGTGTGTTGCCGGCGAAGACGTTGAGTCCCAGGCGGTCGGCCCCGGCGTCCAGGCAGACGGTTTCCGCGGCCAGCATCAGGGCGCGCCCGTGGCCCTCGCGCCGCCTTCCGGGCTGCACCCGGACGTCGTAGACCCAGGCGCGGACGTCGCTGCGGGGCAGCCCGGTGAAGCCCAGCCAGAACGTGCCGACGGCGGTGCCCTCGCAGATGAGGACGCGCAGCGCGGCCCCGGCCGAGGCGGCGCCGTCCGGCAGGTGCGTGCCCCGCACGGCCGCGGACCGGGCGAGGGCCTGCTCCCGGGAGTGGCCGTGCTCGACCAGCCCGGCGACGAAGGTCGCCGTCCCCTCTTCCCACCAGGCGTCGAACTCGGCGTGGACCAGCGGACGCAGCGCGCGGCCCGGGGGCAGCGCGGGGCGCGTGTGCAGCGACTTGATCAGATGGCTGCTGCGCTCCGTGTAGCCGAGCGCGGCCAGCAGACGCACCCCGGCGGGCTGTCCGCCGCCCGTTCCGGCCCCGGCGGGCGCTTCGGCCCCGGCGGTCAGCGGAACACCCGCCTCGACTCGGGTGCAGCCCCAACCGCGCAGCACCTCCTCGGCGGCGAGTGCCGCCACGGCGCCCCGGCCCCGCCGCCGCTCCCCCGGCTCCACGTACAGCCGCAGCCGCCCCAGCGCCGGGCCGTCCTCCGGCGCCCGGCTGAGGTGCACGGTGCCCACGGGGCGGGAGTTGACCCGGATCTCGTAGGCACGCGCGCGTCCGCCCTCGGGCGGGCTGCTTTCCGGACCGGTGGGGCGCAGAGTGGTCGTCACGGTGCCGTTCTACCCGGGCGGCCCCCGGCGCCCACCTGCCGTGTGCCGGATCACGTGGGATCACCCGGACCGGGAAGCTCCTCGGCGGCGCCTCCCGGCGCCGCTACGGGTCGATGTCGGCCGCCGAACGCTCCTCGAAGATCCGCATGGCCTTGGCGGTGACCGGGCCCGGCGCACCGGGCAGGGCACGCCCGTCCAGCCGCGCCACGGCCTGCACGTCGCGCAGGCTGGAGGTCACGAAGACCTCCTCGGCCCGCTCCAGCGCTTCCATCGGGAGATCCGTCTCGTGCGCACCCGCCCACTCCAGGACCAGGGCCCGGGTGATCCCCGCCAGGCAGCCCGAGGCGAGCGGCGGCGTGTGCAGCTCGCCGTCGAGGACGACGAAGACGTTGGACCCGGTGCCTTCGCACAGCCGCCCGTGGGTGTTGGCGAACAGGGCCTCGGTGGCGGCATGTTGCCGGGCGCGGGCGAGCGCGACGACGTTCTCCGCGTACGAGGTGGTCTTCAGCCCGGTGACCGCGCCGCGCTCGTTCCGGGTCCAGGGGACGGTGACGACCGAGGTGGTGTCCGGGCGACGGGTCGCCTCTCCGAGGGCGACCACGAGGGTGGGGCCCGCCTCGCCGCGGTCCGAGCCGAGCGGCGAGACGCCCCCGGTGTAGGTGATCCGCAGCCTGCCGTAGGGCATCGGGTTGGCGGTGGTGACCGCGTCGCAGGCCCGCCGCGCCTCGTCCGCGTCGGGCTCGGGCAGGCCGAGGCCGCGCGCCGAGGAGGCGAGCCGCCGCAGATGCCGGGTGAGCGCGAACGGGGTGCCGTCCACGGTCCTGAGGGTCTCGAAGACCCCGTCCCCGACTGTCAGCCCGTGATCGAACACGGAGACGTTCGCGCTGTGCGCGTCCTGGAGTCCGCCGTCGAGCCAGATCTTCACTGCTGTTCACCTCGGGGAGCCGCTGGGGGCCGCTGTGTCACCGGACGGGCACCGGGCGCGGCCGACGCGCGCGCTGCGGTGGCCGCGGCGCTTCTGTCGTTCCCGGCGTTCTTGGAGTTCTCGTCGTACTCCCCCGACGCTACCGCGAGCAGCCGGGAAGCCTTCAGTTCCGTCTCCCGCCACTCCTGGTCCGGGTCGGAGTCCCAGATGATCCCCGCGCCCGTCCCGAAACGCAGCAGCGGGCGCGGGTGGTCCCGCTCGATCCAGAACGTACGTATGCCGACGGCCAGCGCGCCCGTTCCACGGTCGGCGTCCACCCAGCCTATGCCGCCGGTGTACGGGCCGCGCGGCGTCGTCTCCAGTGCGTCGATCAGCCGCAGCGCGGAGGACTTGGGCGCGCCGGTGATCGAGCCGGGCGGAAAGGTGCCGGCCAGCAGTCGCGCCCATCCGCCGGCTCCGCGGGCTGCGGACCCGGCGGCCTCCGGCAGCTCGCCGCGGACGGTGGAGACCAGGTGGACCAGATTCCGGTAGGGCTCGGGCGCGCACAGCGCGGGGACGGTGATGGAGCCGGGCACGCACACCCGGCCGAGGTCGTTGCGGACCAGGTCGGTGATCATCACGTTCTCGGCCCGCTCCTTCTCCCCCAGGTCGGCCGCGGAGCGGCCGGTGCCCTTGATGGGGCCGGACTCGACGGTGCGGTCCGCGCGCCTCAGGTACAGCTCCGGGGAGGCCGTGGCGATCTCCACGCCGTGCGCCGGCAGACGTACCGTGCCCGTGTAGGCCGCGGGAGTGCCGACGGCGAGCCGGGCGGTGAGCTGATCGATGTCGGCGGCCCCGGGGGCGGGGTCCGGCAGCGGCGCGGACAGCACGCGGCAGAGGTTGACCTGGTAGACGTCTCCGGTGCCGATGGCGGCGCGGATCCGCCGCACGCCCTCCGTGTAGGCGGCGCGGTCCAGCGAGCTGACCCAGGCGCCGGCTGCCGGGCCCCGCCAGCGGCCGGGCACCGGCGCGGGGAGCGGCGCCGGGCGCACGTCGCCGAACCGGGCGCACCACAGCCCGCCCTCGTAGTCGGCGACGACGGCCCACCACCCCGAGGAGTCGAGCGCCTCGGGGTCGCTGGTCACGTCGCGGAGGTCGGTGGCGAGGTGGCCGCCCAAGCGGGCGAGCGGGGTCAGATCGGACACGGTTTCGAGTCTATGAGGACGGCGGGGCGGGCACGCTGCGCAAACGGAATTTGAGCTGGCACGGGAATCCGCTAAAGTTCAACACGTCGCCGAGGTGCATGCGCCCCGGGGACGGCCTCCCGGGTGCGTCCCGGAAAAGGCACTGCGGACGTGGCTCAGTTGGTAGAGCATCACCTTGCCAAGGTGAGGGTCGCGAGTTCGAATCTCGTCGTCCGCTCGATGTGGGGACCTCCCGGGCCCCGCACCTGGTGGAGTGGCCGAGAGGCGAGGCAACGGCCTGCAAAGCCGTCTACACGGGTTCAAATCCCGTCTCCACCTCCAAGGACGATTAGCTCAGCGGGAGAGCGCTTCCCTGACACGGAAGAGGTCACTGGTTCAATCCCAGTATCGTCCACCGGGTCCGGCCACCACCGGACCTTCCGCGCGGTTAGCTCAGCGGGAGAGCGCTTCCCTGACACGGAAGAGGTCACTGGTTCAATCCCAGTACCGCGCACGGACGATTAGCTCAGCGGGAGAGCGCTTCCCTGACACGGAAGAGGTCACTGGTTCAATCCCAGTATCGTCCACACCTGATCGAGGGCCCCGGCGGTTTCGCCGGGGCCCTCGTCCGTGCTCCGGGCTCCCGTGCCGCGTCCTCACCCGTCGCGGGCTCCCATGCGGTGCGGCGGACCCGCGCTCAGGAGGAGAAGAGCATCCGCCCGAAGCCACGGTGCCCGTGGTGCCCGTGGTGGCCGTGGTGGCCGTGCGAGCCGTGTTGCGGCGCACCCCAGGCCGGTCCGGCGGAGTAGCCCTGCGGTCCGGGCGGCGGAGGGGCCGACTGCCCCCACTGCGCCTCCATCCTGGTGAGAGCCTCCAGCTCGCCGTAGTCGAGGAAGATTCCGCGGCAGCTGCCGCACTGCTCGATCTGCACACCGCTGCGGTTGTACGTGTGCATCGGCGCACCGCACTTGGGACACTGCATCATTCGTCGGATTCCTCTCCCTACCGGTTGCCCACCGGTTCCCTCACCGGTGACCGGACACCCCCGGTCCCGGTCGGCACTGTCCCAGCCTACGACCCCCGGGGCGCGGGGAGTTCGGCACCTGCGAAAGAGCCGCGATCCGGGCGCACGCGGCCACGCACGCCTCCTCCGCCTCGTCCAGGGAACGGCCCCCGGTAGCGGCCTTCGCGACACCGAGCGCCGCGCTCTGCACCGTCAACGCCCGGGCCGGCGCGTCGAGATACCGCCACGGGTCCGAACCGGCCAGGACGTGCGGGAGGCGCTCGTCCCCCACGGAACCGGCCGCCGCGGCGAAGTCGACGGTCCGGGTGTAGGCGCCGAGGAAGCACTCCCACTCCGCGGCCGCGAGGAGACCGGCCGCGAACCAGGCGGCGGGCCGCGCCAGGTCCCAGGCCGGGGCGCCCAGCCCGAGGTCGTCGATGTCGATGAGCTGCCAGGGCCCGTCGGGCCGCGGATGCCGGACGAGCTGGCCGAGGTGGAAGTCGCCGTGGCACAGGGTGCGGGGGGCCGGGCCCGGCTCCTCGCCCCGGCACCACGGCGGCAGCCCCGCCCATGCGCGCTCGACGACATCCGCCGACGCACCGTGCGCACCCCGGGGTGCGCGCCGCATCCGGTCCAGGGCCCGGGCCGCCTTGGCCGGGCCGCGCATCGGCGGCAGCGGACCGGTGAGCCGCTCGGACGCCGGGAGCGGCGCCGTGTGCAGCCGGGCCAGCAGCACACCCGCCGCTCCCCAGGGCGCTGCCGCCGCGTCGTCCGGGTCGACCGGGGCGCCGAGGGGCCAGACGCTGCCGACCCGGCCCCCGGGCAGCGGGGAGGGGGCGTCCTCGGAGGTGGGGGGCAGCAGCACCCCGCGGTACTCCGGGGCCGCGGCGACCCGGATCCGCACCTCCAGCGCGGGCACTTCCGCGTCGGGCGCGTGTGCCTTGGCGACCCGTTCGCCGACCCGCACGACGGCGGTGTCGGCGCGGTCGGCGAGCACGGCGCCCAGCCCTCCGGGGTCCCCGGTGAGCACGGCGAGGGCCTGGCGCAGCACGCGGCTGCCGCCGGGGCTCTCAGGATCGGCCACGAGCACTCCACAGGTTCGACGAGGGCACCGTACGGGGCCCCGTTGTTCCGAGCGCGGCGTCCGCCGCCGGATACGCGAGAGCCCGGGCAGCTCCCCAGCTGCCCGGGCCTCGTGCCGTCCGCCGCACCCCCGTCCCCACGGGGCTGTAGAGCCGGAAGTCCCCGACCCGGTCCGCTCCACCGGGCCCGGGGCCGCTCAGGACCCCAGCATTCCGACCACGGACGACGCCTGTGTCAGCACCATCCGGCCCCAGCCCGAGACGAGGCCGAGAAGGAGGGCGAGTGGCAGCACCATGGCGGCGGCCACCAGCGGGTGGCGACGGCCGCCGGGGCGGGTGCCGAGATCGGCGAGTGCCGCGAGCCGTCCCTTCCCCGCGGGCGCCGTGCGCCCGGCCGTGTACGCCATGATCCGCTCCTGATCGTTGTCTGGAGCGGCGGACGTCCGACCTCGGGGGACGAGTGCTGCGCCCGCCGCTCGACAACCACATTAGGCAGGGCTGCCGGCGGCGGCGTCATGCGCGCGTACCGACTCGGGGCCTCCCGCAGGATGACGTGCGGCGCAGCCGCCTACTCCCCAGGGTGGAGGGCGTCCCCGGCCCTCCCAGGGTCTTCCCCCAGGGGGTACCGCCGCCCGGTCCCCCGCGCGGTCCGAGGGGGTGAGTTCTCTCACTCCCCCGCCGCCTCCCGACTCTGGTCGAGCCGGTGCTTCCGGCCCGGCGGGGCGGACTGCACAGGCTGTTCCGCGCCGCTGTCCGCCGCGGCGCCCGTCGGATCCCTCGCCGCGTCAAACCCCGTGCGGCAAAGCCGGTTTGACGGCGCGACACCGGGGGCGCGGGGGTGTGCGGAACAGGCGCGTCCGGTGGAGTCCCCTTCGACCGCCGTGCTCTGACATCCCGTCTGGCGCCGCGTGCGCGGCCTATCGTCGGCTCGCCGCGGCAGTCCGTAAGCTGTGGTCGTCAGACGGACCGGACACCGGTGGGCTGCTCCGCCACCGGGTGCCGGAGGTGGGCCACCGCCCATCGGACACCGGAGGTAGGAACGGACATGGCGATGATGCGGCTCCGGCGCGAGGACCCGCGAGTCGTCGGCTCGTTCAGGCTCCACCGGCGCCTGGGAGCCGGCGGTATGGGCGTGGTCTACCTGGGCTCCGACCGGCGCGGCCAGCGGGTCGCGCTGAAGGTGATCCGGCCGGACCTGGCCGAGGACCAGGAGTTCCGCTCCCGTTTCGCACGCGAGGTGTCCGCCGCGCGGCGGATCCGCGGCGGCTGTACCGCCCGGCTGGTGGCCGCGGACCTGGAGGCCGACCGCCCCTGGTTCGCCACCCAGTACGTGCCGGGCCCCTCGCTGCACGACAAGGTGAACGAGAGCGGCCCGCTGCCCGCCGCGCAGGTCGCCTCGATCGGCGCCGCACTCGCCGAGGGCCTGGTGGCGGTGCACGAGGCGGGCGTGGTGCACCGCGATCTGAAGCCGTCGAACATCCTGCTGTCCCCCAAGGGCCCGCGCATCATCGACTTCGGTATCGCCTGGGCGACCGGGGCGAGCACACTGACGCACGTGGGAACCGCCGTCGGCTCTCCCGGGTTCCTGGCGCCCGAGCAGGTGCGGGGCGCGGCGGTCACCCCGGCGACGGACGTGTTCGCGCTGGGCGCCACGCTGGCGTACGCGGCCACCGCGGACTCCCCGTTCGGGCAGGGCAGTTCCGAAGTCATGCTCTACCGCGTGGTGCACGAGGAACCGCTGCTGGACACCGTGCACGCGGCGCTGGCCCCGCTCGTCCACGCCTGCCTCGTCAAGTCGCCGGAGGACCGGCCCAGCACGCTGCAGCTCTCGCTTCGGCTCAAGGAGATCGCGGCGCGGGAGGCCCGCGGCCTGTCCGACGGCGGGGATCCCGCGCCGCGCGCCCGGGCGGGGTGGCACGGTGAGCGGCCGGGGACGGCAGGGCGGTACGCATCCGGCGCGCGGCCCGCCGGGGAGCGCCGCCCCCGGGACCCGATGCAGCAGCGGACCCAGCGCGACACCGTCGGCTGGGAGCGGGAGCGGGCGGCGAGCGCCCCCCGGGCCTCGACCCCCCGCTCGGCACGTTCGACCGCGTCCGGCGCACGCGGCACCCCGCGGACCTCGCGGGCCGCGCGGGACGCCGCACATCCCACGGGCAACAGCCCGCGCAGGGGCGAGCGCCCGCCCCGCCGCCCGGCGGCGCCGCCGGCTCAGCGGGGCGGCGAGCGGACGGCGAACGGCAGGTCGACCGGGCCTCGGCCGACCGCCCGGCGCGGGCGCCCCGGAGGGCTCGGTCCGGCAGCCCGCAAGAGGAGACTGCTGCGGCAGCGACTCATCGTCTTCGTGACGGTGACCCTGCTCGTCGCCCTGGGCATCGCGGTCGCCCAGGGGTGCGAGGGTCCCGCCCGCGGGCTCGGCAGCAGCACCT
This sequence comes from Streptomyces sp. WMMB303, assembly GCF_029351045.1. Lineage (NCBI taxonomy): Bacteria > Bacillati > Actinomycetota > Actinomycetes > Kitasatosporales > Streptomycetaceae > Streptomyces > Streptomyces sp. WMMB303. The sequence continues at coordinate 749,247 of NZ_JARKIN010000001.1, forward strand.
CCGTGCAGGTGCCGTGACCCCGCGGCCGCGGGTGCCGTGGCCCGGCAGCCGGTCTCGGACCCACCGCCCCGGCGGCCCCGCCGACGTGCTCCGGGCCTCTCAGCCGGCCTGCCGCGCGACCGCGTAGAAGGCGACGGCCGCGGCGGCGCCCACGTTCAGCGAGTCGACGCCGTGCGCCATCGGGATGCGGACCCCTTGGTCGGCGGCGCGCAGCGCGCGGGTGGACAGCCCGCTGCCCTCCGCGCCCAGCAGCAGGGCCGCACGGTCCCCGCAGCGCCGGGTGGCGGTGTCGAGGGGGACGGCCTTCTCGTCCGGTGTGAGGGCGAGCAGCGGGAACCCCGCGTCGCGTACCGTCTCCAGGTCCTGCGGCCAGCTCTGCAGCCGGGCGTAGGGCACGGCGAACACGGCGCCCATCGAGACCTTGACCGAGCGGCGGTAGAGCGGGTCGGCGCAGTCGGGTGAGAGCAGCACGGCGTCCATGCCCAGCGCGGCGGCGCTGCGGAAGATGGCGCCGATGTTGGTGTGGTCGTTGACCGACTCCATGATCACGACACGGCGCGCGGTGGCCAGCAGGTCCTCCGGCTTCGGCAGCGGCTTGCGCTGCATGGAGGCCAGGGCGCCGCGGTGCACGTGGTAGCCGGTGACGCGCTCGGCCAGCTCCGGGCTGACGGCGTAGACCGGTGCGGGCACCTCGTCGATGACGTCGCGCATGACGTCGATCCACTTCGCGGACAGCAGCATCGAGCGCATCGCGTACCCCGCCTGCCGGGCCCGGCGGATCACCTTCTCGCCCTCGGCGATGAACAGCCCTTCGGCGGGCTCGCGCCTGCGCCGCAGTTCGACGTCGGTCAGGCCCGTGTAGTCGCTCAGCCGGGGATCGTCGGACTGCTCGACGGTGACGAGCCCGCCGGCCGGCCGGTCGCCGGGTGTGCCGGGGGAGGATGAGGTGGCCACAGACCGATACCGCCCTGTCTCACTCGAAGTGCCCATGCGTCGATACCGCCGCGTAGGGAGTGGTTGCCCGGGACATGCCCGGCGGGTCACGGTGCGCTCGGGCCCACCGCCACCACGTCGCCGATCACGATGACGGCCGGCGGCCGTATGCCCTGCGCCGCGGCGCGATCGGCCGCCGTCGCCAGGGTGGCGTCGACCCGCCGCTCGGTGGCCATGGTGCCCTCCTGGACGATGGCGACCGGGGTGTCGTCGGGACGGCCGTGGGCGCGGAGCGCCGCGGCGATGGCGCCGAGGTTCTCCACCGCCATCAGCAGCACGAGGGTGCCCCGCAGCCGGGCGAGCGCGGTCCAGTCGACCAGCGAACGCGGGTCCTCGGGCGCGACATGGCCGCTGACGACGGTGAACTCGTGGGCCACACCCCGGTGGGTGACGGGGATACCGGCCGCGCCGGGCACACTGATCGCGCTGGAGATACCCGGGACGACGGTCACCTGCACCCCTTCGGCGGCGAGTTGCTCGGCCTCCTCCATGCCGCGGCCGAAGACGAACGGGTCGCCGCCCTTGAGCCGCACCACGGACCGCCCGGCCTTGGCGTGCTCGACCAGGACCGTGTTGATGGCCTCCTGTGCCATCGCCCGGCCGTAGGGGATCTTGGCCGCGTCGATCACCTCGACGTGCGGCGGGAGTTCGTCCAGCAGGTCGCGGGGGCCCAGCCGGTCGGCGACGACCACGTCGGCCTGGGCCAGCAGCCGGCGGCCCCGCACCGTGATCAGGTCCGGGTCGCCGGGTCCGCCGCCGACGAGGGCGACGCCGGGGGTTCGGGGCCCGCGCTGTTCCGCGCCGAGCGTGCCGTCCCCGAGCCGGGCCACGACAGCGTCCCGGATGGCGGCCGCGCGGCGCGGGTCGCGTCCGGCCGCGCCGTGCTCCCCGCTGGTGAGGACGGCGACGGTGATGCCGTCGCTGCGGCCGGTCGCCGGGGTCCACGCGGTGCCCCGGTCCGCGTCGTCCGCGCGGACGCACCACACCCGGCGGGCCTCGGCCTCCGCGACGATGGCGGCGTTGACGGCGGCGTCGTCGGTGGCCGCCAGCGCGTACCAGGCGTCCGCGAGGTCGCCGTCCCGCCAGCCGCGGCGCTCCCAGGCGATCTCTCCGGCCGTCGCCATCGCTTCGACGGAGGGCGTGGCCTCGGGCGCGACGAGGGTGACCCGCGCACCCGCCGCCAGCAGCGCCGGGAGGCGGCGCTGCGCCACGGTGCCGCCGCCGACCAGTACGACGCGGCGGCCGTCCAGGCGGAGTCCTACGGGGTAGGCGGGCGTGGCGGAGGTTTCCGACATCTGGGACGGCATCCTTCTCGAGAGGGCGGGCCGGCTCGTCCACCGGGCCGAGGACGACGCCGCTGCGGCGGTGGAGCGGCGAGGACGGTGAGGAACAGCCTATGCGGGACCGCCGAGCAGCGCTGTCTCGCAGGTCACGGGGGCAGGTCGGCACCCCTCGTGGTACCGGGGTGCCGCCGACGCGCCGGACGGGCCGCGCGGCGGGACGCTCCGGTGGCTGCCGGAGGTGCCCGCCGCGCGGCACGGGAGCGTTCAGCTCTTCTCGGTGACGCCCGCCGCGTCGAACGTGGCGACCTCGTGCATCGCGCGGGCCGCGCTCTGCACCATGGGCAGGGCCAGCAGTGCGCCCGTCCCCTCACCGAGCCGCAGGTCGAGGTCGAGCAACGGTCGCAGCCCCAGCTTGGTGAGCGCGGCGACATGGCCGGGTTCGGCACTGCGGTGCCCCGCGATGCACGCAGCGAGCGCCTCGGGGGCCACGGCTCGCGCGACCAGCGCGGCGGCACCCGCACTGACACCGTCGAGAATGACGGGGGTGCGCAGCGAGGCACCGCCGAGGATCAGCCCGACCATCGCGGCGTGCTCCAGTCCGCCGAACGCCGAGAGCATGCCGAGAGGGTCGGCCGGGTCGGGCTGATGCAGCTCCAGCGCGCGGCGCACGACCTCGACCTTGCGGGCGTGCGTCTCGTCGTTGATGCCGGTACCGCGCCCGGTGATCTCGGCGGGGTCCGCGCCGGTACAGGCGGCGATCAGCGCCGCGGAGGCCGTCGTGTTGGCGATGCCCATCTCGCCGGTGAGCAGCGCTTTGTTGCCGGCCGCTACCAGATCGCGGGCGGTCTCGATGCCCACCTCCAGGGCCCGCTCGACTTCCTCCTGGGTCAGCGCGGGACCCGCGGTCATGTCCGCCGTCCCGGCCCGTACCTTCCGCGGCAGCAGGCCGGGGGTGGTGGGCAGTTCGGCGGCGACACCGACGTCCACGACGCACACCTCGGCGCCCACCTGGTTGGCGAACGCGTTGCAGACGGCGCCACCGCCCAGGAAGTTGGCCACCATCTGCGCGGTGACCTCCTGAGGCCAGGGGGTCACACCCTGCTGATGCACCCCGTGGTCCCCCGCGAAGACCGCGACGGCGGCCGGTTCGGGCACCGGGGGCGGGCACTTGCGGGAGAGGCCGCACAGCTGCGCCGAGATGATCTCCAGCATGCCGAGCGCACCGGACGGCTTCGTCATCCGCTTCTGCCGCTCCCACGCCTCGCCGAGCGCCTTGGCGTCCAGCGGGCGGATGGTGCTGAGCGTCTCGGCCAGCATGCCGGTCGGCTCGGCGCCGGGCAGCGCGCGCCGCCCGTAGGACTCCTCGTGGACCACCCACGACAGCGGGCGCCGCTTCGACCAGCCGGCCTGCATCAGCTCCGGCTCGCCCGGGAACTCGTCGACGTAGCCCACGCACAGGTATGCGACGACCTCCAGGTGTTCGGGCAGTTCCAGCGCGCGGACCATCTCGCGCTCGTCGAAGAAGCTGACCCAGCCCACGCCCAGCCCCTCGGCCCGCGCGGCGAGCCACAGGTTCTCCACGGCCAACGCCGAGGAATAGGGGGCCATCTGCGGCTGGGTGTGCCGCCCCAGTGTGTGCCGTCCGCCGCGCGTCGGGTCCGCGGTGACGACGATGTTGACGGGGGTGTCGAGGATCGCCTCGATCTTCATCTGCTTGAACTGCTTCGCCCGTGCCTTGGGCAGCGACTTGGCGTACGCCTGGCGCTGCCGCTCGGCCAGCTCGTGCATGGCGCGCCGGGTCTCCTCGGAGCGGATGACCACGAAGTCCCAGGGCTGCGAGTGCCCCACGCTGGGCGCGGTGTGCGCCGCCTCCAGAACGCGCAGCAGCACCTCGTGCGGGATCGGGTCGGGCCGGAAGCCGTTGCGGATGTCGCGCCGCTCGCGCATCAGCCGGTGTACGGCTTCCCGCTCGGCCTCGGCGAACCCGGGCGCGGGCTCGCCCGCGGGGGCGGCGGCCGCGGGCTCCTCGTGTGCGGCCCCGCCCTCGGGAGTCGCCTCGGCGGGGGGCCCGTCGGGGGTCTCGCTCCCGGAGCCCTCGCTCCCGGGCCGGTCGACGGTGGATTCACCGTCGGGGGCCGGGTCGACGGCGGCGGTGTCGGGGACCGGTTGCCCGGCGGCCTCCGGCGCCCCGACGGGGCCGGGGGCGGTGCCCGCGTCCGCGGCGGGCGCCTCGTCCGGGGTTCCGGCGGGAGCCTCGGGCTGGAATCCGGGAGCGGCTGCGGGCCCGGTACCGGCCGGAGCGGTCTCGGGAGCCGGGGCCGCCACCCCCGTAGTCCCGGCAGCGGCTTCGTCGGACGGCGGGGGCCCGGACGCAGCACCGCTGTCCGCGGCCTCGGCCGACGGGCCGTCGGCGGGCCCGGCGGCACCGTCGGAGAGGTCCGGGGACTCCGTGCCGGGCCCGGCCGGCGAAGTGCCGACGGCGTGCTGCCCGGCGGCGGCCGGGTCGGTCGCCGGGGCGCCGTCCTCGGGAACCGACTCCGCGGCGGCCCCTCCGCCGGCGGGGTCGGCGTCCCCGGCGGGCGGCCCGAGCGGCTCGGGTGCGGCGGACGGTGCGGGCTCCCCGGCCGGCTCCTGGTCGGGCTCCGCAGCGGTGGCGGAGTGGTCCACCACCGCGTCCGGGGCCTCGGCGGTGGGTTCGGCCGGAGGCTGCGGCTCCGCTCCCCCGGCTGCGGCCGCCGGTGCCGCCCCCGCGTCATGCGCTGCGACCTCCTCGGCCGCCGGTGCGGGGACGGTGGCTTCGTGGGCCGCGGCGGCGTTCTCGGCGGCGTCGGCGTGCGGGTCCGCCGCCGTCCCGGGAGCGGTGGCTTCGGGGGCTGGCATGGGCTCGGGCTCCTTACCGGGCTGCGCCTCGGACGCGACGGTGCCCGGGGAGTCTGGTGCTGTTGCCTGCTCGGGGATCACGGGGCTGTCCGGCCGGGGGCCGGCGGGCTCCGGGTCCTGGTTTATCGGCGGAGCGGTCGACGGCGGTACGGCCGCCTCCTGCTGCGGCACCGGTTCGCCGCCCTGTGCGGGAACGGTGGGCGCTTCGCCGGGCTGCGCCTCCCGGCGCGGTCCGGGCACGGTGTCGTTGACAGGGCTGTCCTGCCCGGGTGCCTCCCCTTCCGGTTCCGGTCCGGGGGCGACCGCGGCCGCGGGGGCCGGACCGCTCACGGCCGGCGCGCCATGGGGCGGGGCGGGGTGCTGCGCGGTGTCGTCCGCCTGCTCTTCCGGCGGCGTGGGCGCCCCGGCGTCGGCGACGGGCCCCTGAGCCGTCGGCGCCGCGGGGGCGCCGGGAGCGGACTCCTCGGCGGAGGCGGGAGCGGACTCGTCGGCGGAGGCGGGGGCGGCAGCCTCGGCGGGGACGGGCTGCTGCGGGGCCCGGTCGTCCTGCTGGGGCGGGAGCTGGCCCAACTGCGGTCCCGGCAGCGGTTCCTCGGGGGACGGTGCGGACTGGTCGGGCTGCGGCGCGGGGTCCTGCGCGGTGGCCGCCGGGGCGGCCGGCGCGCCGGCCTCTGGCACGGGCTGCTCGGCTCCGGACTGCTGGGGCTGCTGGGGCTCTGGTGAAGCCTGCGGTCCGGGCTGCGCCGCTGCCGGTGCGGCCGGACCGGACTGCGGTGCCGCGGACTGCTCGGGCGCCAGCGGAGCGGTGCTCTGCGGGTCCATGACAGCAGGTACTGCCTCCGGGAGCTCACCGGCCTGCTGCTCGGCCGCGGGGCGGCTCTCCCCGGCGGCGGACGGCTGCGGCGCGCCCTGCACCGGCGCGGCCTGCGGGGCCGAGGCGGCCGGCTGTGCGGCGGCGCGCTCGGAGAGCGGGCGCACTGTGCCGGACTGCTCGGGAACCGGCGGCCCGAGGTGCAGCGGGCGGCGCGGGCCGGATCCGGAAGTGCTCTGCGTCGCGGGGGGTGCGGGCTGCGGCTGCTGGGGAGCGCGCACGCCGCTCATGTCGTACGCGCCGGAGTCCCGGCCGTCGGCCTCGTGCGCTCCCTGCTCCGGCCCGCTCACCCCGGCCTGCTCCTCGGCCGGGACGGGCTGCGCAGCGGCCTGCGCTTCCTGCTGGTGCGGGGGCTCCTGCGGCCCGTACCCGTGCTGCGCGGCGTACGCGTCGGCACCGGTCGCGTCGTACGGTGCCGGGTTCCCGTCCGGTCCGTACTCCGTTCCGGACGGGAACCCGCCGTCCTGCGGCAGCGGGGCGGCGTCCTGCCGCGGCTGCCCGTACGGGTCGTACCCGTATCCGTAGCCGCTCTCCCGCTGGGGCTGCCCCGCCGGCTGCCCGGGAGCGGGCACCGGCTGCTCGTTCCAGGCGCCCTGCGCGGAGGGCATCAGCAGCAGGTCCTCTTCCTCGGAGGGCTCGTGGGTCTGATGGTTCGCATGAGGATCGTGGTGAACGTGCGCGGAGTGCGCCTGGGCCGCGTCCTGGACGTCACCGCTGCCGTCGGCGAAGGAGTAGCCGCCGGAGCCCGGGACGTCCGGCCGTCCCTCCGGCTGCTGCCCGCCTGCGTTCTCCGGCAGCCCCTCGCCCGGGATCTGACCGGTGTCAGTCATGCGTTCCCCTCGCCCATCGCTAGTGCTCCTTCCAACCGGCGGACGGACCGCCGCGCCCCGCAGATGAAGAACGAGCACGCACTCTGTGCGGCACGTGCCTCCGGCTACACCATTCGGACAACGGCGGACGAAGCGTCAACCCCGAACGGTGGCACAACAGTCCATCAGCCTACCCGGCACGGCGGACCCCGCCCGCCAGGGGTGGGAGAGAAAGCGCACTTCGTCGCGGTTCGTCACGCACGACGTCACAGAGGTTCAGTTCCGGACAGCGGACAGCAGGAAGACGACGGAGCGTTCGGTCTCCGTCCACCCCGCCGTCTCCAGCCGCACCGACTGCAGCAGGGCGCACTCGACGGCGTATCCCCGCTCCCCGAGGGCCCGTCCGGCCGCCTCGGCCTCGTCCCGGGTGGTGGCGTGCGTGACGATGCGGGCGGGGCGGCGATCCGCGACGGCGGTGACGGTGGCCGTGCCCCCGGCGCCGACCCGCACGACGTCGGGCTCGGGCAAGTCCTCCAGCACGTGCGGCGCGACGCCGTGCACGATCTCCAACTGGACGCCGAACCGCCGCGCGGCGGCGTAGCCGCGTCCGCAGGCGTCGGCGTCGCTGTCGACGGCGATGACCGCGGCCCCGAACCGCGCGGCCTCCACCGCGAAGGCACCGCTGCCCGCGCCGATGTCCCAGACGAGGTCACCCGTACGCGGTCCCAGCCAGGCCAGTTGGGCGGCGCGCAACTGCGCCGACCCGCCCGCCGCCGATCCGCCGCTCCCCTCCGCCGGCTCCCCGGCGTACTCGGCCGTCGGCAGGGCCCAGCCGCGGACCGCGGGCGGGTAGCCGACCTCGTGGCCCGCGAGCCATCCGGTGCCCTGGGTGGCGCCGCTGTCGGCGCCCGCCCCGCTGCCGCCGACGACGATCACCACGTTCGGGTCGCGCCAGGTGTGATCGGCGACCTTGTCCGAGGTGAGGACGGTGACCTGCTCGCGCTCGGTGCCCAGCGCCTCGCAGATCACGAAGGTGCGGTGGACACCGTTCAGCAGCAGGGCGAGTTCGGCGGGCCCGGCGCCGGGCGAGGTGAGCACGGCGACCTTGTTGTGCGCGCGGCAGACGTTGACCGCGCGGCGCAGCGTACGGCTGGTGGCGACCACGAGCTGGGCGTCGTCCCAGGGCATCCCGGCGCGGGCGAAGGCGGCGGCGACCGAGGAGACGGCGGGCACGACCTCGACCTCCAGGCCGTGCTCGGGGGCGCGCAGGGTCCGCACGACGCCGAAGAAGCCGGGGTCGCCGTCGGCCAGGACGACGGCCGTGCCGCGGTGGCGCGCGATGCGCCGCGCCGCGAGCGAGGTGCTGCCGAGCCGGATGCGCTCGGCGCGCGGCGGGACCTCGGGCAGCGCGAGATGGTGCGCGGCTCCGGCGACGAGGGTGGCCGCCGCGAGTGCCGAGCGGGCGGCGTCGGTCAGCGGCGAACCGTCCCACCCGATCACGGTGACGCGGTCGGCCATGGTGGGTGTCTCCTGGCTGGTCTGGGCACATCGCAGGTCGGGCCCACAGAGCGTACCCCCTGTCGCGGCGGGGCAGCGTCCGCGCGCCCCGCCGCATCCCGGCAGGCCGCGTCCCGTGCCCGGCGCGTCAGTGCCGCCGGGGCCAGCCGGGGTGCGGCGCGTAGCCGCCGGTTCCGGCGAACTGGTCGAAGCTGCCGTCCAGGTCCTCGGGCAGCAGGCTCCAGACGATGAGGTCGGTGCGGATCTCCGCCCAGCCGCCCTGGGCCCCGGTCCGTGAGGACCCGAAGTTCTCGGTGCGGGTGCGGGCTATCCACGCGTTGCGCAGCACCCCCTCGCTGATGCAGCCCAGCTTCTGGGCCACCTGCTGGGCGGCGGTGTTGTCGGCCGCCGTACGCAGTTCCAGGCGTTCGAACTTCTGGTCCTGGAAGAGCCAGTGGGCGACGGCCGCCAGCGACTCGGAGGCGTATCCCTCACCGCGGGCCCAGGAGGCGGTGGCGTAGAGCGCGTGGGCGGAGAGCACCCGCCAGTCCGCGCCGTGCAGCTCGACCAGACCGACGAGCCGCTGGGTGAGCAGTTCGGTCACGGCGAAGGCGATGCCGTCGCCGGAGGTGCGCCGGGCCGGGGCGCCGCGGGTGACGAAGTCCCGGGCCCGGTCCTCGTTGTAGGGCACGGGCGACGCCAGCCACGCGGTGATCTGGTCGTCGGCCATCATCGCGGTCAGCGCGGGGACGTCCGCTTCCTCGAACGGGCGCAGCACGAGCCGGTCCGTGCTGATCGAGATGTCCGGGAAGGTCGAGGTCATGCGCCGCTCCTACACGTCGGGGTGCACAGCATGCAGCATCGGCACCGGGATGCGCAGCGCCGGGCCCGCCCCGACAGGCGGACCCGGCGCTGATCAGAGACTTGTCGACACGGGGACTTTCCCCGGTTCAGGCCGTGGGGTCACGATCCCACAGGCCCGAAGACCGGTTCGATCGCCCCCTGGTACTTGTCCTCGATGAACTTCTTCACCTGGGGCGAGTTCAGCAGCTCGGCGAGCTTCCGGATCCGCGGGTCGTCCTGCTTCCCGTCCTTGACCGCGAGGAAGTTGGCGTACGGGTTGCCCTCGGCCTTCTCCGCCACCAGCGCGTCCGAAGCGGGGTTGAGCCCGGCGTCGACGGCGTAGTTGCCGTTGACGACGGCGGCGTCCACGTCGTCGAGAGCGCGGGGGACCGCCGCGGCCTCCAGTTCCTTGAACTTGAGGCCCTTGGCGTCGGCGATGTCGCCGAGGGTGGCCTCCGGTCCCGCGCCGGGCTTCAGCTCGATGAGCCCGTGTTCGTCCAGCAGGTGCAGGGAGCGGCCCTCGTTGGTGCTGTCGTTGGGGACGGCCACGGTGGCGCCGGATCCGATGCCCTTGAGGCTCTTCTCCTTCCTGGAGTACAGGCCCAGCGGCTCCAGTTCGACGTTGACGACCGGCCTGATGTGGGTGTGCTGCTTCTCGTTGAAGTCGTCGAGGTAGGGCTTGTGCTGGAAGAAGTTGGCGTCGACCTCACCGCTCTCGGTGGCGGTGTTGGGCACCACGTAGTCGTTGAACCTGCGGATGTCGAGCTTCAGCCCCTCCTTCTCCGCGAGGTGCTTCTCGACGTACTCCAGGATCTCGGCGTGCGGGGTGGGCGAGGCGGCGATCCTGAGAGTCTGCTCGTCCTCACCGCCCCGGCCGACGCCGTAGCCGATCAGGGCCAGCGGGACGACGACGGCCGCGGCCACCGCGGCGGTACGACCGCGCCCCAGCTTGGCGAGCCGCCGCCCGGCCCCTCCGTCGGCGCCGCCTCCGCCGCCGCGCGCCGTCAGCAGCCGCACGACGGCGTCGCCGACGAGCTGCACGGCGGTGACGACGACGATCAGCGCGACCACCGTGGCGACCATGACACCGGTCTCGAAGCGCTGGTACCCGTACTGCACGGCCACCGAGCCGAGTCCGCCGCCGCCGACGGTGCCCGCCATCGCCGAGTACCCGATCAGCACGATCACAGTGGTGGTCAGTCCGGCCACCAGGGACGGCAGCGCCTGCGGGAGCAGCGCCTTGAAGACGACGGTGGGGGTGCCGCCGCCCATCGCCTGTACCGCTTCGACCAGGCCCCGGTCGACCTCCCGGACGGCGGTCTCCACCAGCCGCGCGAAGAACGGGATCGCGCCGATGGCCAGCGGCACCACCGCGGCGGTGGAGCCGACCGACTGGCCCACGACGAAGCGGGTGAAGGGGATCAGCGCGATCAGCAGGATGATGAACGGCAGCGATCTGCCCACGTTCACCAGCGCGCCGAGCACGCGGTTCACGGGCGCGTTCCGCAGCATGCCGCCCTTGTCGGTGAGGACGAGCAGCAGCCCCAGGGGCAGGCCGCCGACCAGCGCGACGAGCGCCGAGCAGCCGACCATGTAGAGGGTGTCCCAGAAGCCCTGGAACAGCAGCGGCTGCATCTGTGACCAGCTCACTCGGCACCTCCCGCGACGCGTGCGGCCTGCCCTGCCGACGCCGTCACCGCTTCCGTGCTCCGGGCGCCGGACGGGTCGGCGGCGGTGCCGGCGACCGCGGCGACGTCGACGGTCAGGCCCTGCTCGCGCAGGAATCCGATCGGCACCACGTTCTCCTCGAATCCGCCGGGCAACTCGATCCGCATCCGGCCCACCTGCTTGCCGGCGACGGTGTCCATCGCGGCGCCCAGGATGGAGATGTCGATGTTGTAGGTCCGCGACAGCTTGGAGATCACCGGTTCGGTCGCCGTCTCGCCGTGGAAGGTGACGTCGACGACCGTGCGGCCGGGCGCCGAGGGCTCCCCGCCGACCGGGAAGAGTTCGCCGGCCAGCTCGGAGCCGGGCGTGGCCAGCAGCTCGGCCACGGTGCCGGACTCGGTGACGCGCCCGTTCCGCATCAGCGCCGCCGAGTCGCAGACCGCCTTGACGACGTCCATCTCGTGTGTGATCAGCAGCACCGTGAGGCCGAGCTGCTCCTTGAGGTCGCGCAGCAGTCGGAGGACCGAGCGGGTGGTCTCCGGGTCGAGCGCGGAGGTCGCCTCGTCGGAGAGCAGCACCTTGGGGTCGCCCGCGAGGGCACGCGCGATGCCGACCCGCTGCTTCTGGCCGCCGGAGAGCTGGCCGGGGTAGGACCCGGCCCGGTCGGCGAGTCCGACCAGGTCGAGCAGCTCGTGCGCCTTGCGGGTGCGCTGCTGTCCGGAGTGGCCGAGGATCTCCAGCGGCAGTTCGACGTTGCCGAGCACGGTGCGCGAGGACAGCAGGTTGAAGTGCTGGAAGACCATGCCGATCCGGGCGCGGGCCGCGCGGAGTTCCTTGCCGGCGCGGTTTCCGCTGCCGGAGCGGGCGGCCAGGGCCGTCAGGTCCTGGCCGTCGACGGTGACGGTGCCGGCGGTGGGGCGTTCGAGCAGGTTGACGCAGCGGATGAGCGAGGACTTCCCCGCGCCGCTGCGGCCGACGACGCCGAACACCTCGCCTTCTTCGACGTGGAGGTCGACGCCGTCCAGTGCGGTGACCTCGCGGTCCCGCGTGCGGTAGACCTTTGTGAGGTCCGTTGTGGTGATCACAGAATCGTCCGTGGTGTCGGTGGGATGAGCGCTTGCGATGCCGTCGGGGCGGGCGTGCGGCTGCGGTACGGGCAGAGCGGAGCCACGGCTGCGATGCGCGGGGCGCGTGGGTGGTGAGCTCCCCGCCTCCGGCCCGGTGGGCGGGGACGGTGGGAGCGGCTCTGCCCGCGGTGCTCGGCACGCGGGGGCTCGTGACTCGCTTCGGGGCGCGAGTCGCCTCGGTCAGCTCAGGCGGGGGCCCTCAGCGGGCACACATTCGCCCGGTGGGCGACGGCCAGGCGCGCACAGGCATACAACGAGCACCGGGCGCCATCGTCGCCTCGGTCGCCAGGGTGCGGCAGCTCGTCGTGTTCATGGGGCACAGTAAATCAGACGGGGCCGACCGCTCGGCGCGCTCCGTCCGCATCGCGGACAGCGGAATGGACACCGTGCAGCCGTTCCTGCCGCCTTCAGTCCTCCGCGACGACCGTCACGCCTGAGGCTGTGACCTGGGCCGTCACCGAGCCGAGGTGCTCGACGACGACATCGGCGCGCAACGCGTCGCGGGGGTGCGTTGTGGCCAACCCCACGGTGCCCATGCCCGCCCTGCGACCGGCCTCCAGTCCGGCGGGCGCGTCCTCGAAGACGACGCACCGCGCGGGGTCGGCGCCCAGCTTCCGCGCCGCCAGCAGGTAGGGCTCCGGGTCGGGCTTGCCGCGGGTGATGTCGTCGGCGGCCACGACGAGCGGCGCCTCGACACCCACCGCACGCAGCCGGGCCTCGGCCAGTTCGCGGGTGGCCGAGGTGACCACGGCCCAGCTCCCCTCGGGCAGCGCGGCCAGCAGATCGGCCGTGCCCGGCAGCGCGACGGCGCCGCCCCGCGCCACGTCCTCGAGCTCCAGCCGGCCGATCCGGGCGACGGCCTCGGGGACCCGTTCGGCGGACAGCAGATCGCCCACGATGTCCGCGGCGGGGCGCCCGTGCAGCTCGACGGCGGCGAAGTCCTCCGGGCTGATGCCGTACTCCCGCGCCCAGGCCGTCCAGCAGCGGAGCACCGAGTCCATGGAGGAGAGCAGGGTGCCGTCGTTGTCGAACAGCAAGGTCACGGGGGCTTCGAACTTCATGCCGGGCAGCGTACGCGGGTGTCCGGGGGCGCACGTCGACGGGGCCGGGCGCCCTTCTAGACTCCTTCACATGCTCACCCCGCTCACCGTCACGCTCGCCGTGGCCGCGCTCGTGCTGGCCGCGTGGTGCGGCTGGGCGGCGTACCGCGACCAGCCCACCAAGGACTGGCACTTCCTCGGCATGGCCGCGGTGACCCTGCTCGCGCTGGCCCAGCTCGTGGTCGGCATCGTGCAGACCGCGCGGGGCCACCCGGCCGCCGACGGCTCGGTGATCTTCTTCTCCTACCTGGTCGGCGTGGTGGCCTGCGTGCCGGTGGTGGGGCTGCTCTCGCTGACGGAACGCACCAAATGGGGCTCGCTGACGGTGGTGGCGGGCGCCGTCGTGCTGGCGGTGCTCCAGGTGCGGCTGTACGACATCTGGGGAGGCGGTACCGGTGGCTGAGGATTCGAGGGACGGGGCGGTCGGCATCCCGGCTGACGGCACGGCGGACACCGGAACCGGGCGGGCGGGGATCAACACCGGGCCCGGCAAGCTCCTGGTCACGCTGTACGGCATCTTCACGGTCGGCGCGGCCTCGCGCTCGGCCGTCCAGCTCTCCACCCGCTTCCACGAGGCGCCGCTGGCCTATCTGCTCTCGGCGGCCGCCGCGCTGGTGTACGCGTTCATCACGCTGTCCCTGGTCCGCGGCGGCGAAGGGGCCAGGAAGGCCGCCCTCGCCTGCTGTGCGCTGGAACTGTTCGGCGTGCTGGCGGTGGGCACCTGGACGCTGGTGGAGCCGTCCGCGTTCCCGGACGCCACGGTGTGGTCGGACTACGGCATGGGGTACCTGTTCATCCCGGTACTGCTGCCGGTGACGGGGCTGTGGTGGCTGCGACGCGGCCACCACAGCTCGGCGGCGGCCGGACGCTAGGCGCTGGCGGCGTACTCCGCGGCGTCCTTGGCGAGCGCCACCAACGTCACGCGGCGGTCGCGCTCGGTGCCGACCGGGGTGTAGCCCAGCCGCCGGTACAGGCGCAGATTGCCCTCGCTGCGGCTGCCGGTCACCAGGTGATAGCGCTTGGGCCCGAACGCGTCGGCCAGGTGGGACTCGACGGCGCCGAGCAGCCGCCCGCCCAGTCCGTGCCCCTGGAGGCGGGGGTGCACGCACAGCCTGCCGATCCGCGCCGTGCCCTCGGCGTCGACCCTGCCGCGTACGGTGCCCACGACCTCCTCGCCCAGCCGGGCCACCAGCACGCAGTCGGCGGTGAGCTCGGCCCGCAGTTCCTCCAGCGTCTGGACCAGCGGCTCGATGCGGTAGTCGCCGTAGAGCTCCGCCTCGGTCTGGAAGCAGAGGTACTGCAGCTTCAGTATCTGTTCGGCGTCGTGCTCGTCCGCCGCAGAGATGGTCACGCTCATGCCCATGTGCGCATGCCTCCCCAAGTTGTGTGCGCACGGGCACGGGAGAGTGAGGGTTCCGTGTCCGCGCTGCCTGCCCTGGTGACGCCGGTTGCCTCTCCCACCCTTCCCCTGGGTCCGGGTGGTGGAACCTGTGCCGCGAGCATTCTGCGCAGGCATTCCAGGCAGCGGGAACGCAGCGGCCCCAGCGCACCCTGTGACATTCCCAACTCGCGGGCGATTTGGGGGTATGTGGGCTCTTCCGGGGACAGCAGGGCACCCAGCAGGGCGGGGCAGCGCCCCGGGAGCCGGGCGACGGCCGCGGCCAGTTCGCGGCGGCGCTCGGCGGCCAGCAGCGGTGCCTCGGTGTCGCTGGCCGGATCGGCGGTGCCGTCGGCCGCGGTGATCCGCTGTGGCCAGTCCGGGTGGGGCGGCGGCCCGGCGGCCTCCGGCGACCCGCACAACGCGCGGGAGGTCTCGCGGGCCTCGGCGCGCACCGCGGCGGCCAGCCAGGCGGCGGGGTCGGCGGGCGGCCCGGACGCGCGCAGCCGCTCCAACCAGCGCAACAGGACGCCCTGCAGCAGATCCTCGGCGTCGGTACCGGGCAGCGCCGCGGCCTCGGCGGCGCACTCGGCCCACAGCAGTGCCCGCGGTTCCGGCTCCCGCGAGGAGGGCCACGGCTCGTGGGGTTCGTTCATACGCGGCTGCACGCGCGCCGCCCGTCCGCGGTTGCGGAACGGACGGCGCCTCACTCGTACGGGTGAGATCGGCCGGGCCCCGGGGGGCGCGGGCCGGCGGGCAGCGCGACGGACGGCCCGGGGCGGGTCAGCGGCGGTCGCGGAAGTCCGCCGCGGCCAGCAGCGCGGTGTCGCAGTTGTCGGAGAAGATGCCGTCGATCCCCGTCTCGAACCAGCGCTTGAAGGCGCCGAACGCGTCGCCGTACGCGTTCGGGTCGTCTCCCTTGCGGAAGTCGGCCGGCAGGAAGGTGTTCTCGTTGCGCATCGTGTACGGGTGCAGCACCAGCTTCCGGGCGTGCGCGTCGCGCACCAGGGTCGTCTCCTCGCCGAGCGAGCCGTCCTCCTCGCGGGGGATGATCAGGTCGAGGGTGGGGCCGATGCCCTGGGCGAAGCCGGCGATCCACTCCAGCCCCTCGGGCTTCACCAGATCCGCGACGGTACGCGGGTCGCCCGACTCGACGAAGTCCCAGGGGCGCGAGGTGGGGCCGGAGAGCAGGACGACGCGGGGGCAGTCCACCAGCTTGTCCAGCCGCTGGATGCTGCTCGGCTCGAAGGACTGCAGGAAGTTGGGCGCGTGCGCCTTGTGCCGCCCGTACCGCCGCAGCAGGGTGACCAGCCGCTCCTCCAGGCCGAGGCCCAGCTTGCGGAAGTAGGTGGGGTGCTTGGTCTCGATGTGCAGCCACACCGGGCGTCCGCGCCGCCTGCCCTGCTTCTCCGCCCACTCCAGGACTTCGGCGAAGCCGGGCACCTCCCAGCGGCCGTCGTAGAGGGTGTTGCGCTGCCGCTGCTGCGGGATCCGCTCCTTGGCGCGCAGCGTCTTCAACTCCCGGAGGGTGAAGTCCTCGGTGAACCAGCCGGTGAGCTCCCTCCCGTCGACCGTCTTGGTGGTCCGGCGGGAGGCGAACTCGGGGTGGTCGGAGACGTCGGTGGTGGCGGTGATGTCGTTCTCGTGCCGGCACACCAGGTGGCCGTCCTTGGTGGGGACGAGATCCTGCTCGATGACGTCGGCACCCATGTCCAGGGCGAGTTGGTAGGAGCCGAAGGTGTGCTCGGGGCGGTAGCCGCTGGTGCCCCGGTGCCCGATGACGGCCGGGGTCGGCAGCCGCCGGTGGCCGTGTCCGTGCCCGTCGGTGCGGGCCGCCGCGGCCTGCGCGGTGCCACCTCCGAGCGCGACCGCGCCCGTGCCTGCCGCGCCCAGCACCGCCGCGGCACCGAGCACTGTTCTACGGCCCGGCTGCTGCTCCTGTCCCATGCGCTCTCCTCAGTCCCGGTGGCACCGATGTCCGGCCCTGCCACATGTCGGGCTGATCGTAGGACCGGCCGGGCGGCGGCGGGGAGACGTCTGTGCGAACACGGCTGAAACACCGGCCGGGCGGCGCACGAGCACCCGAGCAATACGGACGCAATCCACGTCAATTCCCCGTAACGGTGCAAGGAACCCGGTGTGCCGGGTACCCGGAGCGGCGAGTATCGTCCTCATCTGCGCTTCCGTGCGCATCGACCACGCGCACGGCCATACCGACTGGGCGGAGGGTCCGTTGTCCCGTTTCCGGCTGATCAAGGCAGTGCTCGGCCCGCTCCTGCGCGTGCTGTTCCGGCCGCGGGTCGAAGGGGCCGACCGCATCCCCGGCTCGGGTCCGGTGATCCTGGCCGGCAACCACCTCACGTTCATCGACTCGATGATCCTCCCCCTGGTGACCTCGCGGCAGGTCTTCTTCATCGGCAAGGACGAGTACGTCACCGGCAGGAGCCTCAAGGGCCGGCTGATGGCGTGGTTCTTCACCGGCGTCGGCATGATCCCCGTCGACCGGGACGGCGGACGCGGCGGCGTGGCCGCGCTGATGACCGGCCGCCGGGTGCTGGAGGAGGGCAACGTCTTCGCCATCTACCCCGAGGGCACCCGCTCCCCCGACGGCCGGCTCTACCGCGGCCGTACGGGCATCGCCCGGCTGGCCCTGATGACCGGCGCGCCGGTGGTGCCGTTCGCCATGATCGGCACGGACGAGGTGCAGCCGGGCGGCAACGGCCTCCCCCGGATCGGCGGCGGCCGGATCACCGTGCGGTTCGGCGATCCGCTGGACTTCTCCCGGTACGAGGGCATGGACCGGGACCGCTATGTGCTCCGCGCGGTGACCGACGAGGTGATGAGCGAGGTGATGGACCTCTCGGGCCAGGAGTACGTGGACGTCTACGCCACGAAGGCGAAGGCGGCCTGAGCGCACGGGCCGCGGCGCGTCGTCCACGGCCCGCGGCACCGTCCGGGGGGGCGCCTCCGGCACCCGGGCTCGGCGGCGGGCGCCCGTCCGCCGCCGCTCAGCTCTCCTCCAGCCGCTGCCCGCGCAGCAGCCGCCAGGCCAGGAGCGCGGCGGCGAGCAGGACGACGGCCCCGGCACCGGCCCCGTACCGCAGTCCTTCGGTGAAGCTGTCCCGGGCGGCGTCCAGCAGTCCGGTGCCCGCGGCGG
Organism: Streptomyces sp. WMMB303; assembly: GCF_029351045.1. Taxonomy (NCBI): domain Bacteria; kingdom Bacillati; phylum Actinomycetota; class Actinomycetes; order Kitasatosporales; family Streptomycetaceae; genus Streptomyces; species Streptomyces sp. WMMB303. The sequence continues at coordinate 766,853 of NZ_JARKIN010000001.1, forward strand.
CCGGCAGCGAATCCGCGGTCCGTACCGCCTCGCCCAGCGACTGCCGGGCGTGCTCGGCCGCTTCCGGGGGAACGCCCTGCGGGGTGCCGAAGGAGCGGTAGACGCCGGTCACCACCGAACCCAGCAGGGCGATGCCGAGCGCGGCGCCCAGTTCGTAGGCGGTCTCGGAGACCGCCGAGGCCGAACCGGCCTCCTCCTTGGGAACGGTCGAGAGGATGACGTCCGCGGTCACCGTGAATGCCAGGCCCGCGCCCACCCCCACCACCAGCAGCACGCCGCCCAGCAGCAGATAGCTCGTCGTCGGCTGGAGCCACAGGCAGCCGCCGAGGGCGGCTCCCACCGCGGCCAGCCCGCCGGAGACGACCCCCCGCACGGACGTACGGCGGGCGACCCGACCCGCGAACAGGCCCGCGACGACGGAGCCGATGGCGGCGGGCAGTTCGGCCAGGCCGGCCTGGAACGGGGAGCGGCCCTGCACCATCTGGAGGAACTGGGAGAGGAAGAAGACCAGTCCCGACAGTCCGAGGATGGTCAGCAGATCGGCGAGGACGGCTCCGCTGAAGCCGCGGTGGGCGAACAGCCGCATGTCCAGCAGCGGCGCGGGCAGCCTCAACTGGCGCCGCACGAACGCGTACAGCGCGCCCGCGCCGACCACCGCAGCGCCTACGGCGTCCCAGCGGAAGCCGTAGGCGGCGGTCTCCTTGACGGCGTAGACGAGTGCGATGAGGCCCACCATCGACAGCCCGACGCTGGGCAGGTCCCAGGGGCCCGGGGCCGGGTTCCTGGACTCCGGCAGCAGCCTGGCTCCGACCAGTACCAGCACCGCCATCACCGGCAGGTTGATCAGGAAGACCGAGCCCCACCAGTAGTGCTCCAGCAGGAACCCGCCGACGACGGGGCCGACCGCGGTGCCCGCGGCCGTCATGGCGCCCCAGATGCCCACGGCCAGGCTGCGCTCCCGCGGGTCGGGGAAGATGTTGCGGATCAGCGCGAGGGTGGCGGGCATCAGGGTGGCGCCCGCCACGCCCATCAGCGCCCGCCACAGGATCATCGCCTCGGGGCTGTGCGCGTAGGCGGTGAGCACGGACAGTGCGCCGAACGCCACCGACCCCGTCAGCAGCAGCTTCTTGCGGCCGATCCGGTCGCCGAGGCTGCCCATGGAGACCAGCATTCCGGCGATGACGAACGAGTAGACGTCGCCGATCCACAGCAGTTGGGTGCTGGAGGGCCGCAGGTCCTCGCTGAGGAAGGGCGCCGCCAGGCCGAGCACGGTGACGTCGATGCCGACCAGCAGCACGGCGAGGACCAGCACGGCCAGCGCCACCCAGCGCAGCCGGGAGGGGCCGGTGTCCGCCGGGGTGCTGCCGGGGCCGGCGGCAGGGGTGCGGCCGCTCATCACTCCACGCTCCGCCGTGCACCGCCGAGCAGCAGCTCCGCGGTCATCCGTACCGAGTCGCGGGCCGCGACCCTGCCGTCCTGGACCGCCCAGGCCGAGGCGGTGATCAGCGCGTAGAGCGCTTCGGTCAGCCAGGCCGGGGACAGCTCGATCCGGAAGGCCCCCTGGCGCTGTCCGCGCTGGAAGAGTGCGCTGATGCGCTCGTCGATCCTGGTCCAGCCCGGGTGCTGCTCGCCGGGTTCGAAGAGCTGGTTCTCGGTGACGAGGAAGCCGAGGAAGCCGGCCAGCGGCTCGGTCTCGGCGATGACCCGCCGCACCGCGTCGGCCGCGTCCCCCTCGTCCGTCCGGGCGGCGTCCAGTGCCGCGTCGAGGCGTCGGAGGCCGAGTTGTTCGAGCGCGCGGATGAGCGCTTCCCGCCCGGCGAAGTGCCGGTGCAGTGTCGCGCGGCTGATCCCGGCCGCCTTGGCGATCTCGTCCATGGAGGACGTCGGCCGCCGGGTCAGGACATCGGCGGCGGTGCTCAGCAACTCTTCCCGGTCCACACTCATGAGACAACGGTACTCCATGTGAGACATTCATGTCGCATGTGAGGCATGCAAAGCGCCCCGCCGCATGAGGGCGGCGGGGCGTGGCGGCCGGGCCGGCCCGGCTCAGGAGCTGCTCACCGAGGACGGCGCGCCCGCCCCGGCGGCGGGCGGCCCCCGTACGGCGGACGCCGCCCGCCGCGGGCCCGGCGGGCGCGGTCAGCGCCAGGCGCAGCTCCCCAGGGTGGCGCCCTTTCTCAGGGCCCGTTCGGCGGCCTTCTCCGGCAGCACCCGGGTCCTGCTGCCGCTCCCCTTGCCGGTGCAGACGGCCGTGCGGTCCGCGTAACCGGCGACATCCAGCAGGATCTGGTCCCAGTGGCGGTACTGCACGTCGTGGCCGCTGTCGTCGTAGCGGCGGGTGACCGGCTCGCGGGGCAGCGCGTCGGCCCAGCGGGCCTGCGTCGCGGGCGGGACGGTGGTGTCCTTCGCACCCGTGTACACGAAGGCCGGCGCCCGGAGTCCGGACAGGTCGGGGCCGGGGCGCTCGCAGTACAGCCGCTGCTCGTGGACCTGCGCCTCGGGGTCGCCCAGCTGGCCGCGCAGGTAGTAGGAGCGGGCGCCGTCCTCCTCGGCCCGGTCGGTGAAGCCGGGGATCTTCCGCACCGGGCTGTCCTCGGGGAAGGCCCACCACGCACGCGGGTCGCGGATCTGTTCCCGGACGGCCGCCGCCAGTTCCTCGTCGCTCTTGCCGCAGTATCCGGGCTTCTCACCGTAGGGCGGGAGCGCCGCCGCCAGGTGCAGTGAGGAGACCCGTCCGGGCGCGGCCGCGGCGAAGTGCGCCGCGTAGGGGCCGCCCCCGGAGATCGCGACCACGGGCGCCTTGCGGATGCCGAGCTCGTCGAGGACGGCGCGCACGTCGGAGGTGTAGTCCGCGAAGCCCAGCTTCGGGTCGAACTCCGTGTCGCCGAGACCGTTCCGCTCCACGGAGATCATCCGCAGGTCCAGTTTCTGCCGGGTGGTGCGCAGGAACTCCGTCATGCCCGAGGCGCGGGCCGTGGTGCCGGTACCGCCCATGAAGAGCACGGGGGTGCCGCCGCTCTCCCCGGTGTCGGCGTAGTGCACGGTGCGGCCCTCGTGCCGCAGCTGGTGCATCGGCGGGCCGAGCGGGTCGAACCGGTCCTGGACCACGGGCTCGGGCTTCCTGGAGGCTTCGGCCTGCGAGGCTCCGGCGGTGAAGCCGATCCCGCCGGCCACCGCGGCCACGGAGAGGGTGAGCGCCAGCGCGGCTCTCGATGCCTTTTTCATTTCTCGGTCTCCCAGTGTCTCAATGTGCGGGAGACCACCTGCCCCAGAGTCCGTTTAACATGCAACGAAATCCGTGTCTCTGCCGCTCCGCCACCGGGGTGACCTGCGACGTCACTCCCAGGGCAGCTCCGCGCGGCGCCGCCAGTAGACCTCCGGCTCCTCCACCAGGTCGCCCGGCAGGGCCAGTTGGGTCTCGTCCAGGTCGACCGCGGTGGCCAGCAGGTTGGAGTGCAGCGCGCCCACGGTGGCGGCACCGGAGAGCACGACCCCGGCCCACGGCTGCCGCAGGACGGCGGCCAGCGCGACGGCATCCGGAGTGGAGTCCGCGGCCTCGGCCGCCAGATGCAGGTCCCGGGGCTCCTGGCCGCCCGCCAGCCGGCCATTGGCCAGGGCTTCCTTGACCAGTACCGTCAGACCCGCCTCGTGCGCCTCGGCCAGTGCGTCGGCGGCGGAGGTCTCCAGCAGGTTGTAGGTGCTCTGGACGGTGCGGAAGAGCGGCTCGCCGTCCACGGTGACCGCCAGTGCGGCGCGGATGGCGTCGGCCTGCGCCGGGCCGCTGGTGCTGAAGCCGACCGTGACGCCCTCGGTGGCCAGTTCGGCCAGCCGCTGATGCAGCGCGGCGTCCGTCAGCGCGGGGCTGTCCGGGGTCACCGAGTGGATCTGGTACAGGTCGAGCCGGTCCCCCAGCAGCTCCCGGGTCTCCGCGAGCTGCCGCTCGAACGCCGCCAGGGAATGGTCTTTGACCTCGTGCACCTCGGCGTCCGTGCGCCACTCGCCCACATAGGTGTAGCCCCACTTGCTGCCGACGACGACGTCGGCCTCCGGGTGCTCGCGCAGCCAGTCCGCCAGGAACTCCTCGGCCCGCCCGTAGGAGCGGGCCACGTCGAGATAGCGCACGCCCTGCGCGTAGGCGGCGTCCAGGAGTTCGTACGTCCGGGCCCGCATCGCCTCCGGGGTGCGCTCCGCGGGCAGGTCCGCCTCCCGGCCGAGCGTGAGGTAGGCGGGACGGCCGACGGCGGCCAGCCCGAGGCCGAGGTGGGCCGTCGGTGTGGTGGCAGAGGCGAGACGGGCGAAGGACATCGGCTGCTCCCGGCCTTGCGGTTTCGACGGTGGCGACTCCGGTCGCTCCACCGTACCCGGCACACGCCTCCGGACCCCGCACCCGGTGCGGGGCCCGTAAGTGTCGCCGGGCGCGCTCATCCACGCACCGGCCGGCCCCCGGGGCGGGGACGGGCGCGCGCGGACGGACGGCAGGACCGGCGGGCAGGCGCGGGCGGGCGGTCAGCGCTTGGCGTCCGCCCAGGCGCGCTGCTCGTCGAGGTCGGCGCGGAAGTCGGCGAGCTGCGCGGCCACCGCCAAGGGCGCGGTGCCGCCCTTGGCGTCCCGGGCCGCCAGCGCGCCCGGCACGTTCAGCACCTCGCGCACCTGGGGGGTGAGGTGCGGCGAGAGCGCGGCGAACTGCGCGTCGGTCAGCTCGTCCAGCTCGATGCCCGTACGCTCGCACTCCTGCACGCAGGCGCCCGCCACCTCGTGCGCCACCCGGAACGGGACGCCCCGTTTGACCAGCCACTCGGCGATGTCCGTGGCCAGCGAGAATCCGGCGGGTGCCAGCTCGGCCATCCGGTCGCCGTGCACCGTCAGCGTCCCCATCATGCCGGTGAACGCGGGCAGCAGCAGCTCCAGTTGGTCGATGGAGTCGAAGACCGGCTCCTTGTCCTCCTGGAGGTCCCGGTTGTAGGCCAGCGGCAGGGCCTTGAGCGTCGCCATCAGCCCGGTCAGATTGCCGATCAGCCGACCGGACTTGCCGCGCGCCAGCTCGGCGATGTCCGGGTTCTTCTTCTGCGGCATGATCGAGGAACCGGTCGAGAAGGCGTCGTGCAGCGTCACGAAGGAGAACTCCTTCGTGTTCCAGAGGATGACCTCCTCGGCGATCTTGGAGACATCGACGCCGATCATCGCGGTGACGAACGCGAACTCCGCGACGAAGTCGCGGGAGGCCGTGCCGTCGATCGAGTTCGCCGCGCTGCCACCCTCGAAGCCGAGGTCGGCGGCGACGGCCTCCGGGTCGAGGCCGAGCGACGAGCCCGCCAGCGCTCCCGAGCCGTAGGGGGAGACCGCGGTGCGGGTGTCCCACTGCCGCAGCCGCTCCGCGTCCCGGGCGATCGCCTGGGCGTGCGCCAGGACGTGGTGCGCGAAGAGGACGGGCTGGGCGTGCTGGAGATGGGTGCGGCCCGGCATCGCCACGTCCGGGTGCGCCTCGGCGAGACCGACGAGCGCGCCCTGCAGATCGGCCAGCAGGCCGCCGAGGACCCGGGCGTGGTCCCGCAGGTACATCCGGAAGAGGGTGGCGACCTGGTCGTTGCGGGACCGGCCCGCACGGAGCTTGCCGCCGAGCTCCTTGCCCAGCCGCTCCAGGAGGCCGCGCTCCAGGGCCGTGTGCACGTCCTCGTCGGCGATCGTGCCCTGGAAGTCGCCGGAGGCGACATCCCGTTCGAGCGCGTCGAGGCCGTCGAGCATCCGCTCCAGCTCGTCGCCGGTGAGCAGCCCGGCCGTGCGCAGGACTCGGGCGTGGGCGCGGGAGCCCGCGATGTCGTACGGCGCCAGGCGCCAGTCGAAGTGGACCGATGCGGAGAGCTTCTCGAGGGCCTCCGCCGGGCCGTCCGCGAAGCGCCCGCCCCAGAGGCGGACGTCCCCGTTGTCGGCGCTGTCGCTGTTCTCGCTGCTCACTGGTGGGTGCCTGTCCGTGTGGTGGTGGAGAGAGTGGCCCTGCCCCGCCCTTCCCGACGAACGGAAGGGCGGGGCAGGGCCGACGAGCTTACGCCTGCTGGTCGCGCTTGGCGGCCATCTTGCTGCTGAGGCCGAAGATCTCGATGAACCCCTTCGACATCGACTGGTCGAAGGTGTCCCCGGTGTCGTAGGTGGCCAGGTTGAAGTCGTACAGCGACTGGTCGGACCGGCGGCCGGTGACCACCGCGCGCCCGCCGTGCAGCGTCATCCGGATGTCGCCCGAGACGTGCTCATTGGCCTCGTCGATGAAGCCGTCCAGGGCCCGCTTGAGCGGGGAGAACCACATGCCGTCGTAGACCAGTTCGGTCCACCGCTGCTCGACCTGCCGCTTGTAGCGGGCCAGCTCGCGCTCGACCGTGACGTTCTCCAGCTCCTGGTGGGCGGTGATCAGCGCGATGCCGCCCGGGGACTCGTAGACTTCGCGGGACTTGATGCCCACCAGCCGGTCCTCGACCATGTCGATCCGGCCGATGCCCTGGGCCCCGGCCCGCTCGTTGAGCTGCTGGACGGCCTGCAGGACGGTGACGGGCTTGCCGTCCAGGGCGACGGGCACGCCCTTCTCGAACGTGATGACGACCTCGTCGGCCTCCCGCGGGGTGGCGGGGTTGGAGGTGTACTCGTACACGTCCTCGATCGGCGCGTTCCAGATGTCCTCGAGGAAGCCGGTCTCCACCGCGCGGCCGAAGACGTTCTGGTCGATGGAGTAGGGCGACTTCTTGGACGTCGCGATGGGCAGGCCCTTCTCCTCGCAGAAGGCGATGGCCTTGTCCCGGGTCATGGCGTAGTCGCGGACCGGCGCGATGCACTTCAGCTCGGGGGCTAGGGAGGAGATGCCGGCCTCGAACCGCACCTGGTCGTTGCCCTTGCCGGTGCAGCCGTGGGCGACCGTGCCGGCGCCATGCTTCCGGGCGGCGCTCACCAGGTGCTTGACGATGGTGGGCCGGGAGAGGGCGGAGACCAGCGGGTAGCGGTCCATGTAGAGCGCGTTGGCCTTGATCGCCGGAAGGCAGTAGTCCTCGGCGAACTCGTCCTTGGCGTCGGCGACCTCGGCCTCGACGGCACCGCAGGCCAGCGCGCGCTTGCGGATGACATCCAGGTCCTCGCCGCCCTGCCCGACATCGACGGCGACGGCGACGACCTCGGCACCGGTCTCCTCGGCGATCCAGCCGATGCAGACTGAGGTGTCCAGGCCGCCTGAGTAGGCGAGTACGACGCGCTCGGTCACTGGCTTCTCCTTACGTGCATGCGCTGACTAGTATAAGTATGCACTCCTCCGTATGATTCGTCAACGCGTGCCTGACCTGCGACGCAGCCGCTGCGGTACCGTCGGCCGCCGGACCGGCCGCTCTGCCGCCGGAGGCGCCGGAGGGGAGGTCGAATCCGAGGTGGTCCTTGACGATGCGGGTCGGGAGGCGGTCGGCCCTGTCCGCGCCGAGGGTCGTTCGGCCTGTCATGGCCTCCATGGCGCACGCCACGGGACCACCCCTTCTGTGGCGTCCGGCGTGCGGTCGCACGCCGGACGCGGTTGGCCTTGCCCCTCGGTGACCGACGCGCGTTGCATGGGACCCCCGTGCACGACGGTCCACCTGGGTGGGGTCAGGTGGCGTGCAGCAGCCGCGCCCCGGCGTGCTTCTCCTGCCAGTGGAGGTGCAGGACGTCGTGGAGGACGGCCTCCAGCTTCGGCTCCTCCTGGTGCTGGGCGCGGGTGATCTGGGCCCGGTACTGGGCGCAGTAGACGCACGGCAGGTGCTCGCGGTCCGGCGAGTCCGGGTCGAGGTTGGTCGCGGTCATGGCGTGTCGTGCGGTTCGGCGATCTCGACAGGGAGCGCCGCGCTGCGGTCCGGGCAGGCGGCGAGGAGGGACAGGGCGGCCTCCATCTGCTGGCCGCAGTCCTCGGGCATGCTGTCCAGCGGCACCTCGAACGCGGCGAGATCGCCGTGAAGACGGGCGGCCTGTTGCAGGTCCGCCGCGTAGCAGGTCCCGCGGCTGGTCGGCCAGGTCAGTGTCTGGTGCCGGGCGTGCCAGGCGAGGCGCCGCAGGCAGTCGGCGCGGGGGCCGGGCCCGGTGAGGTTCCATAGGGCGTGGAGGAAGGGGGAGCCGAGGCTGCGGCGGCCGTGCCGGTGCAGGTGCTCGCGCAACTGGCGGCGCAGGGACTGGAGGGGGCTGTCGGGGTTGTCAGACACGGGGGGGTGTCCTTCTGGGAGTCGCACTCGCGGCAGCGGATGCTGACGACGCGGCCCTTCTCGTCGCTGCCGGACGCGGGGCTGAGCGGCTTCTTGCAGCGCGGGCAGGTGCCGTACCAGGTGCCGCGGCGGGCCGTGGACGTTGCGGGTTCAGTCGGCATGGCGGGCGTCCCCTGGTCGGCAGCGCGGACATGCGCAGGGCGGCCACGTCGAGCTGACGGGGGTGCGTCCGCCGCCGCGGAGTGTGCGCCGTGGGGTCCAGGTGCGGCCGCCGTCGCGGGAGACGCGCAGGCGCAGCCGGCTCACCGCCGGGCTCCCACGCGGTGGGGGACGGCGGCGTCGTAGGCGGCCCGCTGGGATGCCTCGGCCTCGGTCAGGTTCTCGACCCGGGCCGTCCACTCCGCGCCGTGCGGGGTGACGAGCCGGACGTGCCCGGCGTCCAGGACGGTCTGCACCCGGCCCACCCACGCGGGCTCCGGCGGCATCCTCTGCCGGGTGGCCTCGTCCACCACATAGTCACCGCGCTTGAAGGGGGCCCCGCTGGTGGCCGTCATGACGCCCTCTTTCGTGGCCGAGTTCGCACGTTCCCGTGTACGCGTTCTTGTCACGCTTGGATGATGGTCGGGCGGGACACACGCCAACCAGGCCGAACGGTGGCCGCTTAGCGGCCACTTAGCGGCCACGCTCGGGAGCGCGACCGATGACACCTCACACTGCATCCGCAGGCGGCAACGACGCTCTGCGGGCAGCCCGGCTCAAACGTGGCTGGCGCTCGCAGGAAGCAGCGGCGAAAGGGGTTTCGGCGGCAGGTCGCGAGGCATTGGACGACCTGCACTTCGAGGTGGCGCCCCGCACTTGGCGTCGCTGGGAATCCGCCCGACCGGGCTGGCCGCGGGACGACTACGCCGTCGCCCTTCATGCCGCCTTCGGGCGCTGGCCCGAAGACCTCGGCTTCGAAGCGCCGGAGGACTGGCATCGCGAGGAACGCCACGCCACGGGCGATGACGTGAAGCGGCACGCGTTCGTCTCGGTCACGGCGGCAGCGCTCACGGCCGGCCCGACACCCTCCCGGCACGTCGACCCCGCACTGATCACCTACTTCCAGGAGCAGTTGGAAGGCCACTACCGGGCCGACATGCTCTTGGGGCCGCACGACTTGATCGGCACGGTCTCAGCCCAGTACGAACTGATCGACCGCCTGGTACGCGTTGCTCAGGGAGAGGCCCGTCGCGGACTGCTACGGGTAGGTGCCGCCTACGCCGCCCTGGTCGGCTGGCTCTACCAAGATGCCGGCGACATGGGGGCTGCGGCGTTCTGGCGGGGAATGACACAGGAGATCGCGCTGCGATCCCGCGATCCGCACTTGGTCGGCTACTCCCTCGTCAACCAGGCACAGGTGCGCACCGACCTGCTCGACGGTCACGGAGTCGTGGACCTGTGTGAGACCGCGCTGGAGAACCAGCGCGCCTTGGCACCGAAGGTGCGGGTCATGGCCCTTCAGCAGCAGGCCCACGGGGCCAGCCTCACCGGCGATCGGCAAGCCGTCGACACGCTGATCGACCAGGCGTCCGGCCTGCTCTCCCGTGTGGACGACGACTTGCCCTGGGGGAACGCCTGTCGCCGCACACCTAACTACCTGGAGGTCCAGCGCGCCACTTGCTACGGCCGGCTCGGGCTCGGCCGGGAAGCGGGGGCATTGTGGAGGCAGGTGCTGGACGAAGTTCCGGCCACGGCGCGACGCGACCGAGGCGTCTACCTCGCCCGGCAGGCAACAGCCGCCGCTGCGGCGCAGGACCCGGACCAGGCCGTCGAGGTGGCCCGGGAGGCGGCGCGGATCGCGATGGACACGCGCTCGGTGCGGATGCGCCGGGAGTTGGACACCCTTCAGCGTGCCATGAAGCCGTGGCAGGATGCGCCCACCGGCCAGGATCTAGCCGAAGCCCTGGCTCCCGTGGACGAGAGGGGATGACGTGGGCGACATGCCGCAGGTGCTGTCCGAACAGGAGATCACTGAGCACCTGGAAGAGCTACCGGGCTGGCAGCGTTCCGGCGACGAGATCACCCGTAGCTACGGCATCCGCTACCACGGCGGCGTCGCGATGATCGTGCATGTTGCTGACGTTGAACGGCTGATCGGCCATCACGCGGACATCGATCTGCGCTGGGATCATGTGCGTTTCGCCATCACCACGCATGACGCCGGTCACAAGCTGACCTCGTCCGATTTCGGTCTCGCCGCGCGGATCGATCGGATCGCGGCAGCTCACGACGCCCAGCCGCGGTAAGCCCTGGGGCCGGGCGAGGCAGCTCTCGTCGAGTGGAGCCATGGCGACGCCTGGGAATGGGGCGGGGCAGGAGCGACCGGGCGGCCCCGCCGCGTCCGCCCCGATGCGCTGCCCGCGGGCACGAATTTCGCCTCGTCGGCACCCCCTCGCTCAGCCTGACTCGCCCAGCACCTCCTCCAGTACCCGGGTGTGGGCGAGCGAGAGGTCCTTCGAAGCCGTCAGCAGGGTGAGCACCCGGGCGCCGGAGGCCGCCCGGAGGAGTTCGTCGAGGCCCTCGGCGCCCGCATCCGTGGCCAGCTCGGCGCGGTAGCGCTCGGCGAACCCCGCGAAGCGCTCCGGGGTGTGTCCGTACCACTTGCGCAGCTCGGCGCTGGGGGCGACCTGTTTGCACCAGGCGTCCAGTGCGGCCTCCTCCTTGCGCAGCCCGCGCGGCCAGAGGCGGTCCACGAGGACGCGGGCGCCGTCCGCGGCGGGCTCGGGCGCCTCGTAGACGCGGCGGACCCGGATCTTCGGCTTCTTCTCGGCAGCCATGGGGCCAGGGTGCGGCCGGTCACCCGGCTCCCGCATGTTAACGATGTTCACATTGTTGATTCCGGGTTCCCGCCCTGACCGCCGGGCCGGACCGTGGGCGAGGCGGGCTGCGCACGGGCGCGGGAGCTGAACCGGCCCGTCCTCTCGGCGTGATCGCCTCCGGACTGCTGCCCACACAGTCCACGCAGTCCACGCTGGGCATCCTCACCGTCCGCGCGCCCGGGCCGCGGTGAACCGGGCCGGGTGAGCGTGTCCCGGGCACCGCTCCCCCGGTCGCCTCCCCGGCGGCGGCGTCCGGAGCGCGCCGGAATGCCCCGGCGTTCGCGATCACATCGCGAGACAGCTCTTGCCAACCGGCCCCACCAGGGCGTTCTCTCTGCGGGTGCGAACCGGACAGCAGAACACCCCGCCCGACTCCGACGACTCCCCCGAGACGGCCGCCGAGCAACGCGGAGCGCGCCGTGCAGTGACGCTCTTCCCGCTCCTGGTCCTGCTCGCGGGCGCGCTCGGCCTGCTCAGCCCCGGCAGCTTCACGGGCGGCGCCGAGGCGGTGCCCTACCTGCTCGGGGTCGTGATGTTCTGCATGGGGCTGACGATGACGATGCCGGACTTCCGGAGCGTCGTCCGCCGCCCCTGGGCGGTCGCGCTGGGACTGGCCGCCCAGTACCTCGTGATGCCGGGACTGGGCTGGCTGGTCGCCCAGGGCCTGGGCCTGTCCCCGCAGCTCGCCGCCGGGCTGATCCTGGTCGGCTGCTCACCGGGCGGGACGGCGTCGAACGTCGTGACGTATCTGGCGCGCGGCGACGTGGCACTCTCGGTCTCGGTCACCTCGGTCTCCACCTTCGTCGCGCCACTGCTGACCCCGCCGCTCACGCTGTTCCTCGCGGGCGAGTTCCTGCCCGTGGACACCGGCTCGATGGTCGGCGACATCGTCAAGACGGTGCTGCTGCCGGTCCTCGGCGGGCTGCTGGTCCGGCTGCTCGCCGGGCGCGCCGTCGAACGGGCGCTGCCCGCGCTGCCCTGGCTGTCGACGGCGACCATCGCGGTCATCGTCACCATCGTGGTGGCGGGCAGCGCGGGCACCATCAAGTCGGCGGCGGCGCTGGTGTTCCTGGCGGTGGTGTTGCACAACGGCCTGGGCCTGGCGCTCGGTTACGCCGTGGGGCGGCTGTCCCGGCTCGGCGAACCGGCCGGGCGCGCGCTGGCCTTCGAGGTCGGCATGCAGAACTCGGGGCTCGCCGCCTCGCTGGCCGCGGCCCACTTCAGTCCGCTCGCGGCGCTGCCGGCCGCCGTCTTCTCCGTGTGGCACAACGTCTCGGGCGCGCTGGCCGCCGCCTGGTTCGCCCACCGCGACCGGAGCGCCACGGCCCGGAGCGCATCGCCGGAGAGCACCGGCGCGGGCCGCCCGGCAGACTCCGGAGCGACGGACCCGGGCGGCCCGGCGGATGCCGTCCCGGCGGATCCAGCGGACGGAGCCGACGGCCCGGAGCCGGCCGCCGGGCCGCGCACCGCGGACTGAACGCGCCGCCCCGGCACCCCCGAGGCCCGGTGTTCAGCGCTCCTTCTGCGCCAGCGCCAGCAGATGGTCGGCCAGCGCCTGGCCGCCCTCGGCGTCCCGGCTGATCAGCAGCAGGGTGTCGTCACCGGCGATGGTGCCGATGATCTCGTGCACCCCGGCCTGGTCGATGGCCGAGGCGAGGAACTGCGCGGCGCCCGGCGGGGTGCGCAGGACGACGAGGTTGGCGGACGCCTCGGCGGAGATGAGGAGTTCGCCGGCCAGCCGGGCCATCCGGGCCTCGGTGGCCGACTCGCCCAGCGGAGCCCGCGGGGTGGGGTCCCCGCCCTCGGCGGGGACCGCGTAGATCAGCTCGCCCCCGGTGTTGCGGATCTTGACGGCGCCCAGCTCGTCGAGGTCCCGGGAGAGGGTGGCCTGGGTGACCGTGAGCCCGTCGTCGGCCAGAAGCTTGGCGAGCTGGCTCTGCGAGCGGACCGGCTGCCTGCTGAGAATGTCGACGATGCGGCGGTGCCGGGCCGTCCGGGTCTGCGGGACGGCCTGTCCCCCGTGCTGCTCCTCGGTCATCGTGCGCGTACCCCTCTGGTTCGTCTGCTTCGGATCATCCTCTGCCGGCCGTGGCGCCGGACGCTGCCGCGTCGAGGACGGCGGGCAGCGCGCTGACGAGCGCGTCCACCTCCTCCTCGCCGACGATCAGCGGCGGAGCGAGCCGGAGGACGTCCGGAGCGACCGCGTTCACCAGGAAGCCCGCGTCCTGCGCCGCCTGCTGCGCGCGCGGCGCGACCGGCTCGGTGAGCACGATACCCAGCAGCAGCCCCGCACCGCGGACCTGCGCGACCATGGGATGGCCCAGCCCGGCGACGCCCTCGCGCAGCCGCGCGGCGACCCGCTTGACGTGGTCGAGCAGCCCCTCGGCCGCGATGGTCTCCAGTACGGCGAGCCCGGCGGCGCAGGCGATGGGGTTGCCGCCGAAGGTGGAGCCGTGCTGGCCGGGCTCCAGCAGTTCGGCCGCGGCTCCGAAGGCCAGCACGGCGCCGAGCGGCAGCCCGCCGCCCAGCCCCTTGGCGAGCGTGATCACGTCCGGCTCGACGCCCTCGGCCTGGCAGGCCAGCCAGTGTCCCGTCCGGCCGATGCCGGTCTGGATCTCGTCCAGCACCAGCAGCGTGCCGGTGGCCGCGGTGATCTCGCGGGCCGCGGCCAGATAGCCCTCGGGCGGGACGACGACGCCGTTCTCGCCCTGGACCGGCTCGATGATCACGAAGGCCGTGTCCTCGGTGACCGCCGCGCGCAGCGCCTCCGCGTCGCCGTAGGGCACGTGGGTGACCTCACCGGGCAGCGGCCGGAAAGGATCCTGCTTGCCGGGCTGGCCGGTCAACGCGAGGGCCCCCATGGTGCGGCCGTGGAAGCCGCCGTGAGTGGCGACCATCCCCGAGCGGCCGGTGCGCCGTCCGATCTTGAAGGCGGCTTCGACGGCCTCGGCCCCGGAGTTGGCGAAGTAGACCCGCCCCGGCCGGCCCGCGACCTCCAGCAGCTTCTCGGCGAGCAGCACCGGCGGCTCGGCGATGAAGAGGTTGGAGACGTGGCCGAGCGTGGCGACCTGATCGGAGACGGCCCGTACGACCGCGGGGTGGGCGGTGCCGAGCGCGTTGACGGCGATGCCGCCGACGAAGTCGAGGTACTGCTTGCCCTCGGCGTCCCACAGCCTGCTGCCCTCGCCGTGGGTGAGGGGGATGCGTGGGGTGCCGTAGTTGTTCATCAGGGCGCCCTGCCACCGGCCGGTGAGGGCGGAGTTGTCGTGCGTGATGGTCATGCGGGGCCCTCCGCGTCGTCGTCCACGGTCAGCGGCGCGCCGGGCGGAGTGTGCCGCGGCGCGGGAACGGCGTCGGGCACGACCATCGTGCCGATGCCCTCGTCGGTGAAGATCTCCAGCAGGATGGAGTGCGGCACCCGGCCGTCCAGCACCCGGGCGGTGTGCACTCCGTTGCGTACGGCGTGCAGGCAGCCCTCCATCTTGGGCACCATCCCGCTCGCCAGGTCCGGCAGCAGCTTCTCCAGCTCCGCGGCGGTCAACTCGCTGATCACGTCGTCGCTGTTCGGCCAGTCCGCGTACAGGCCCTCCACGTCGGTGAGGACCATCAGCGTCTCGGCCCCCAGCGCCGCGGCGAGCGCGGCGGCGGCGGTGTCGGCGTTGACGTTGTAGACGTGGTCGTCGTCCGCGCTGCGGGCGATCGAGGAGATCACCGGGATCCGGCCGTCCGCCAGCAGCGCCTCGATCGCCCCCGTCTCCACGGAGCTGATCCGGCCCACCCGGCCGAGGTCGACGGGCTCGCCATCGACCTCGGCCAGATGCTTGGTCGCCGCCATGATGCGGGCGTCCTCGCCGGTCATCCCGACGGCCAGCGGGCCGTGCTGGTTGAGCAGGTTGACCAGCTCGCGCTGGACCTGGCCCGCCAGCACCATCCGTACGACGTCCATGGTCTCGGGCGTGGTCACCCGCAGACCGGCGCGGAACTGCGACTCCAGTCCGAGCCGGTCGAGCTGCCTGCTGATCTGCGGGCCCCCGCCGTGCACGACCACGGGGCGCAGCCCGGCGTGCCGCAGGAAGACGACGTCCTGCGCGAAGGCCGCCTTCAGCTCCTCGTCCACCATCGCGTTCCCGCCGAACTTGATGACGACGGTCTTTCCGTGGTGCCGGGTCAGCCAGGGCAGCGCCTCGACGAGGGTCTGCGCCTTGGGCAGCGCGGTGTGCTTGCGGGTGCTCGGCTTCCGGGTGCTCATGACGAGTACGCGCTGTTCTCGTGGACGTAGTCGGCCGTCAGATCGTTGGTCCAGATGACGGCGGACGCGGCTCCGGCGTGCAGGTCGGCGGTGATGCGGACCTCGCGGAAGCGCATGTCGACCTTGTTCCGGTCCTCGCCGACCGAGCCGCCGCGGCAGACCCGCACCCCGTTGATGGACACGTCCAGCGCGTCGGGGTCGAAGACCGCGTCGGTGGTACCGATGGCGGCCAGCACCCGGCCCCAGTTGGGGTCCTCACCGTGCACGGCGCACTTGAGGAGGTTGTTGCGCGCGATGGTGCGGCCCACCGTGACGGCCTCGTCCTCGTCGGCCGCGCCGACCACCTCGATCCGGATGTCCTTGGAGGCGCCCTCGGCGTCCCGGATGAGCTGCTGCCCCAGGTCGGCGCAGACCGCGCGGACCGCCTCGGCGAACCCGGCCGCCTCCGGCCGCACGCCGCTCGCGCCGGAGGCGAGCAGCAGCACCGTGTCGTTGGTGGACATGGCGCCGTCGGAGTCGATCCGGTCGAAGGTGGTGCGGGTGGCGGCGCGCAGCGCCGCGTCCAGTTCCGCCGCCGGCAGGTCGGCGTCGGTGGTCAGCACGACGAGCATGGTGGCCAGGCCCGGCGCGAGCATGCCCGCGCCCTTGGCCATCCCGCCCACCGTCCAGCCCGCGGGGTCGGAGACGACCGCGGTCTTGTGCACGGTGTCGGTCGTCTTGATGGCGAGGGCGGCCTTCTCGCCGCCGTGCGCGGAGAGCGCGGCGGTGGCGGCCTCGACTCCGGGCAGCAGCGCGTCCATCGGCAGCCGCTCCCCGATCAGCCCGGTGGAGGCGACGGCGATCTCGGCGGCGCTGTGCTCGGTGCCGGTGGCGGAGGTCAGCGCCGCGGCGGTCTTCTCCGCGGTGGCGTGGGTGTCCTGGAAGCCGGGTGCGCCCGTGCAGGCGTTGGCGCCGCCGGAGTTGAGGATGACGGCGGAGACCCGGCCGCCCTTGAGCACCTGCTCGGACCAGAGCACCGGCGCCGCCTTGACGCGGTTGGCGGTGAAGACTCCGGCCGCGGCCTGGCGCGGTCCGGTGTTGACGACGAGCGCGAGGTCGGGGGTCCCGCTCTGCTTGATTCCGGCGGCGATGCCCGCGGCCGTGAATCCGCCGGCCGCTGTGACGCTCATGGTGCGACTCCGATCGTGGAAAGTCCCAGTCCCTCGTCCAGGCCGAGGGCGATGTTCATGCTCTGCACGGCACCCCCCGCGGTGCCCTTGGTGAGGTTGTCGATCGCGCTGACGACGACGATCCGGTCCGCCTCCGGGTCCAGGGCGACCTGGAGGTGTACCGCGTTGGAGCCCTGGACGGAGGCGGTGGCGGGCCACTGCCCTTCCGGGAGCAGGGTGACGAAGGGCTCGTCCTGGTACGCCTTCTCGTAGGCGGCCCGCACCTGCTCGGCGGTGGCGCCGGGGGCGGCCTTGGCGGAGCAGGTGGCGAGGATGCCGCGCGGCATCGGGGCGAGCGTCGGGGTGAAGGAGACGGTGACCCGGCGTCCGGCGGCCGCCGAGAGGTTCTGGACCATCTCGGGGGTGTGCCGGTGGGTGCCGCCGACCCCGTACGGGCTCATGGAGCCCATGACCTCGCTGCCGAGCAGGTGCGGTTTGAGTGCCTTGCCCGCGCCGGAGGTGCCGGTCGCCGCGACGACCACGGCCTCCGGTTCGGCGAGGCCGGCCGTGTAGGCGGGCGCGAGCGCGAGGGAGACGGCGGTGGGGTAGCAGCCGGGGACGGCGATCCGCCGGGTGCCGCGCAGCGCCGCACGCGCTCCGGGGAGTTCCGGCAGGCCGTAGGGCCAGGTGCCGGCGTGCGGGGTGCCGTAGAAGCGCTCCCAGGCGGCGGCGTCGGCGAGCCGGAAGTCCGCGCCGCAGTCGACGATCAGCGTCTCGTCGCCGAGCTGTTCGGCGACGGCCGCCGACTGCCCGTGCGGGAGGGCGAGGAAGACCACGTCGTGGCCGCGCAGCAGCTCCGCCGTGGTCTCCTCCAGTACCCGGTCGGTGTACGGGCCCAGGTGCGGCTGGAGTGCGCCGAACCGCTGCCCGGCGTTGCTGTTCCCGGTCAGGGCCCCGACCTCGACCTGCGGATGCCCGGCGAGCAGGCGCAGCACCTCGCCCCCCGCGTACCCGCTCGCTCCCGCCACTGCCGTGCGCACTGCCATGAGACCTCCTCCTCGAAGGCATGACTATACGCAGCACAGCAGTTTTATGCAATGAATCGTGTGATCAACCATCCGGGACGGTGTGACTGAGCACTTCAGATGGCCCCTGAATGTTGCACCTGGCCCGACTGAGCGTGATGGTCGACCCAGGCCGTTTCCTCGTCACTCCACAGCGCGCCCGATGAGTTTGTTGCTCCCGGACGGTCCAAGCTCGCGACACCCCACGAAAGGACACCGCCATGTCGGAGCTTCTCGTCGACTTCATCACCTCCCTCGACGGCCATGCATCGGGACAGGGATGGCCCGGCTTCTGGGGCCTCGAGGGCCCGGAGTACCTCACCTGGCTCGGCGAGCAGCCCGCGGCCACCTACCTGATGGGAGCGAACACCTACCGCCTGATGTCGGGCTTCGCCGCAGGCGGGGTCCCGAACGGCCAAGACGAGTTCAGACCCGAAGAAGAGGCGTCCGTCGACGAGCTCACGCAAGCGTCCAAGGTGGTGTTCTCCTCCTCGCTCAAGGAGCCACTGACGTGGGCCAACTCGACGCTCGTCCGCGACGACGCCGTCGAGGCGGTCCGCGCCATGAAGTCGAGTGGCTCGGGGCTCCTCAGCACGATCGGCAGCCTCGGCCTGTGCCGGTCCCTGCTACGTGCCGGACTCGTCGACCGCTTCCGGGTCGTGATGTTCCCGGTGATCACCGGGGTCACAGGCGAAGAACGCATCTACGACGGCTATCCGGACGTTGCCCTCGAGATGATCGAACACCGCACCTTCGACGGCCGCATCCAGCTGGTCGAGTACAAGCCCCGCGTGCTCGAGCACCCGCCGCTCGGCGTCCCTGCGTGACGTCGCCCCGTCCGCCGGTCTGGACGATACCGGGCCGGCGCCGACGGGGAGCAAGACCTCAGTAGGGGGCGAACGGCCAACGTCAGGACGCCCGGCCCACCTGGCCCTCTCGTCGCCGCCTGCCCGCCCACAGACTCTGACGCGATCGAAACTAGCCATGTACATAATAGCCATGTACTTTATTGCCCATGAGCAACGGCGCACCGGGGCCCACGCCCGGTTTTCTGGTATGGCGGCTCGCCAACAAGTGGCGGGTCGCAGTTGATCGCGCGGTGGCTCCGCTGGGTCTCACCCACGCGCAGTACTGCCTGGTCGCGTCGCTGTACGGCATGCAGCGGACCGGCGAGCGGCCCAGTCAACGCCGGCTCGCCGACCACACCGGCCTGGAGGCACTGTACGTCTCGAAGCTGGCGCGGGCCCTGGGGTCGGCCGGGCTGATCAAGCGCACCCGCGATCCCCGCGACCCCCGCGCCGTACAGCTCTCCCTCACCGAGCAGGGCCGAGACGTCACCCGGGAGGCCATCGCGGTGGTCCAGCAACTGCTTCAACAGCTGCTGGAGCCGCTCGGCGGCCTCGGCGGCCCGCGAACGGAAGCGTTCACCGACGAGCTGACGACCCTGCTCGACGTACCTCTCGCACCACCCGCGCCGGACGACGTCGCCCCTCGGAGCGACGGCACCACACAGAGGAGAGCACCATGACCACCACGGCACCCGCGGCCGACGCCCGCATGCTCGGCCTGGCCCACCACGCCGCCCGCGGCGTCCTGGAACATGTCCTGGCCCGGCACGGCCTCACGTTCGAGCAGCAGGTGACCCTGCGCACCCTCGTCACCGCCGGTACTCCGCTGACGGCGGACGACGTCGTCGCCCGGGTCCGGGACTCTCTCAAGGCCGATCCGGTCGGCATCCACGCCACTCTCGACGAACTGCTGGCCGAACAGTCGATCGTCGCGGACGGCGCACACCTTCTCCCCACGGATGCGGGGCGGGAGGTGCTCGCCGCCGTCGGAGCGGAAACCGCCCCCCTCTCCGCCCGCATCTGGGACGGGATATCCGCCGAGGATCTGGCGGCCGCCGGCCGCGTCCTCACTCTGGTCACCGAGCGGGCCGACGCGCAGCTCGCAAAGCTGACGGCCTGAGCGCACGACCGCCGAACGGAGCGCTGCGGTGGTCCGGAGTTGCTTCAGTCGGCGTGCACACGCGGACTGAAGCAACTCCGTCACAGGCGGCGGCGAGGCCCGTCGGCCGCGCCGGGACCGCGCAGCGCCCGGCCCGCTACCGCTGCCGGGTGGCCGGCAGCCGCTGCCTCACTTCAGGTGGCGGGTGAAGAACCGGGCCGCGGCCTCCCCGGCGAACTCCGGGACGCCGGTGTGGCCGCCCATGTTGGCGTGCAGGGACTTCTCCTCGGAGCCGAAGGCGTCGAACAGGTCCAGGGCCGCCTGGCGGTCGTTGCCCTCGTCGTCCCACTGCAACAGGACGTGCAGCGGAACGGTGACCCGCCGGGCCTCCTCGAACATGACGCGCGGAATGAGGCTCCCGGCGAAGAGGCCGGCTGCGGCGATGCGCGGCTCGACGGCGGCGAGGCGGATGCCGATGGAGATCACTCCCCCCGAATACCCGACCGGGCCGCCGATCCCGGGCAGCGCCAGCAGGGCGTCCAGGGCGGCCCGCCATTCCGGGACGGCCTCCTCGACGAGCGGGAGGACGAGGGCGTCGATGATCTCCTCGTCGACCGGACTACCGGCCTCCTTGGCCCGGCGCAGGCCGGCGCGGGCCTGTTCGAGGACGGGCAGGCGGGGCCGGTCGCCGCTGCCGGGGAGTTCGACGGTGGCCGTGGCGAATCCGTCCGCCGCGGCGTGCCGGGCCCGCGCCGCCAACCGCGGGTACATCCTGCGCAGTCCGAGCGTGGGGTGGCCCAGCAGGATCAGCGGGACCGGTGCGGGGGCGGCGGCGGTGGCCGGGGTCCACAGGATGCCGGGGATCCCGTCGAGGGTGAATTCGCGTTCGAGGACGCCGTCACCGAGGGGCTGTTCGGAAGTGAAACGCATGGTCGTGCCTTTCGGGAGTGCGCGTGATCGGCGCTCCCGGACGACCTATCGCCCGGCCGTGACCTCGAAGAGGAGCACCCATGTCGAAACGTTCACGGGTACCACCTCCTCGCTCCTCGCACGGCCTGCGGAAACGTAGCAGCCGCCGCGGCGGGACCGCCAAGGGTTTTCCGGGCCGGTGTCACGCGGGCGGCTGCGGGAGCTTGGCGGCCACAGCGTCCAGGACCCACTCCAGGCCGTCCGCGAAGGAGGTCCCGGCGTCCACCTCCGTACCGTCGTGCACGGCCTTGGCGAGCGCGGGGAAGCGGCCGGTGGCCAGCATCCTCGTCACGTGCGGCCCGTGGGCGCGCTGCCATTCCCGGTCGGACAGGCCCGTGGCGCGCTCGGCCCGCAGGTTCGCGACCTCGCGCCTGATCGCGCCGGTGGTGTAGGCGCCGACGGTCTCGACGGCCCGTATGACGGTGTCGAGGCCGGCGAGGCCGTCGAGCGCCGACAGTCTGGCCTCGGTCACGGCGAGTCCGTTCGGCCCCAGGGTGGGGCGGCCGCCGAGCAGGTCGGCCAGCCATTCGTGGCGGAGCGCCGCCCGCCTGGTGCGGTGGGCGAGCACGCGCAGCGCCTCACGCCAGTCGCCGGGCTGCTCGGCGGGGAGGATCTCGCCCTGGACCTCGTCCACCATGAGGTCGAACAGCTCCTCCTTGGTGGAGATGTAGCGGTACAGCCGCATCGGACCGGCGTCCAGCCGGGCGGCGACCTTGCGCAACGACACCGCTTCCAGCCCGCCCTCGTCGGCCAGCGCGACGGCGGCGGCGACGATCCGCTCGCGGTCGAGCGGCACGGGGCGAGTCGGCGGTTCCGGCCGGTCCCACACAGTCATGGGGACACCCTACTGTTGCGATACGCCGTATCCTGGCAATACAGTGTATCGGCATGAGACACCGCATCGCAGTGGTCGGAGGCGGCCCTGCCGGTCTGACCTTCGCCCGCGTCCTGCACGGCCGCGGCCACCCGGTCACCGTCCTCGAACGCGACCCCGGCCTCGACGCGCGTCCCCCGGGCGGCACGCTGGACCTGCACGAAGGTCTGGGCCAGCGCGCGCTGGAGAAGGCGGGACTCCTCGCGGAGTTCCAGCAGGTGTCCCGCCCCGAGGGGCAGGCCATGCGCATCCTGGCCCCCGACGGGACAGTGCTGCGCGACTGGCAGCCCCGCCCCGAGGAGCGGGCCAATCCCGAGATCGACCGCAGGCAGCTCCGCGACCTGCTGCTCGGCCCGCTCGACGTCCGGTGGGGGCAGGGCGTGAGGCAGGTGGTACCCGGGGCCCGGGACGGTGTACTCGTCCGCTTCGAGGACGGGCGGGAGGAGACCTTCGACCTCGTGATCGGCGCGGACGGCGCCTGGTCCCGGACCCGCACGGCGGTCTCCCCGGTGACACCGCGCTACACCGGCGTCACCTTCGTCGAGACCTCCCTGGACGACGTCGAGACCCGCCTCCCCGACCTCGCCCGGCTGGTAGGCGATGGTTCCGTGGCCGTCTACGGCGCGAACCGGGCTCTCGTCGCCCAGCGCAACAGCGGCGGACACGTCAAGGTGTACGCCCAGTTCCGCGCACCGCTGGACTGGCACACGGACCTGGACCTCGCCGACGGAGCGGCGGTACGGGCGCGTCTGCTGGCCCTGTTCGACGGCTGGGCCGCTCCCGTCCTCGACCTCCTCCACCACGGCACCGTTTTCACCCACCGCCCCCTGTATGTCCTGCCGGTGTCCCACACCTGGACGCACGTCCCCGGGGTGACGCTGCTGGGCGACGCCGCCCATCTGATGCCCCCGCTGGGGGCGGGCGCGAACCTCGCGATGCTGGAGGGCGCCGAACTCGCCGAGTCCCTCGCCACCGGTTCCGGGGATCCGGACGAGGCCGTCCGCGACCACGAGGAACGCATGTGGGCCCGGGCCGGCAGATGGGCGGAGCTGACCGCGGCCGGTCTGGAACGTCTCGTGAGTCCGGACCCCACCCAGGCCCTCGCCCTCTTCGACGAAGTCCAGCCGTCCTGACCGGCGTGGGCGGTCACACCGTCGCGCCGACGCCCGGCCCCGCTCCGCGGGGCCCGGAAAATGCCTGGCCCGGCCGGCCGCCCCGCCGTGATACTCGCCCGCATGCCTTCCTTCTCCGACTTCGACACCCGCGGCTACCGCACCGTGGATGTGGCCACCGGCTACGGCCGGTGGGTCAGCACGTACGAGGACACCGTCGAGGACGTGATGGACCTCGCGCTGCTGGCCGAACTGACCGTGCCCACCTGGAGCGGGGTGCGGCGCACGGCCGATCTGGGCTGCGGCACCGGGCGGACCGGCGCGTGGCTGCGGCAACAGGGCGTCACCGGCACGCTCGACGGGGTCGACCTCACCCCGCAGATGCTGGAGCGGGCCCGTGCCAGGGGCGCACACGACCGGCTGCTGGAGGGCGATGTACGCGGCACCGGACTGGAGTCGGGCGCCTACGACCTGGTGATCTCCTCGCTGATCGACGAGCACCTGCCCGATCTGCGGCCGTACTACCGGGAGGCCCGGCGGCTGGCCGCCCCGGGCGCGCACTGCGTGGTCGTCGCCTTCCACCCGCACTTCATCATGGCCACCGGCATGCCCACCCACTTCACCGACGCCTCCGGCGAGGACATCGCCATCGAGACCCACGTCCACCTGCTCAGCGACCACGTGGCGGCGGGGCTGGACGCCGGGTGGCGGCTCGTGGAGATGCGCGAGGGCGTCGTCGACGAGCAGTGGCTGGCCCGCAAACCGAAGTGGGCGAGGTTCCGCAACCACCCCGTGTCGGCCGCGCTGGTGTGGGAGCGGGAAGACGGCTGACCATCACGCGGACGGTAAGCCGAACGGCGGGCGCGGCGGGGTTTGCCTTGGAGCACGCTCCAGCGCCTAGCGTCCCTGGCGGATCGCACGGAGCACCCGGCCCGGTATCCGTTCACCGCGTTTCTCTTTCCCCTTCAGGAGGTACCGACATGACCCTTCCCACCCGCCACCTCGGCGATCTGGCCGTCTCCGCGCAGGGCCTCGGCTGCATGGGGATGAGCCACGCCTACGGCCAGTCCGACGAGGCCACCTCCGTGGCCACCCTCCACCGGGCACTCGACCTGGGCGTGAACCTGCTGGACACCGCCGACTTCTACGGTGAGGGCGCCAACGAGGAACTTGTCGGTCGCACCATCGCGGGCCGCCGCGACGAGGTGGTGCTGGCGACCAAGTTCGGCTTCGCCAACAAGCTGGGCGAGCCCACTGTCATCCGGGGCGACGCGGCCTACGTGCGCCAGGCGTGCGAGGCGTCGCTGCGCCGGCTGGGCACCGACCACATCGACTTGTACTACCAGCACCGCGTGGACCCCGAGGTGCCCATCGAGGAGACGGTCGGGGCGATGGCGGAGCTGGTGGCCGAGGGCAAGGTGCGCCACCTGGGGCTGTCCGAGGCGAGTGCGGAGACGGTCCGGCGCGCCCACGCGGTGCATCCGATCAGCGCCCTGCAGAGCGAGTGGTCGCTGTGGACCCGCGACCTGGAGGACGGCACGGCCCAGGTCTGCCGCGAACTGGGCATCGGGGTGGTGCCCTTCTCGCCGCTCGGCCGCGGCTTCCTGACCGGCCGCTACACCTCGGTCGACGCCATGGAGGAGTCGGACGCCAGGCGCGGCATGCCGCGCTTCGCCGGGGAGAACTTCGACCGCAACCTGGCGATCGTCGAGCGGCTGAACGGGCTGGCCGAGCGGCGCGGCGTCACGGCGGGGCAGCTCGCCCTGGCGTGGGTGCAGCACCGCGGCGAGACGGTGGTGCCGATTCCCGGCACCCGGCGGCAGAAGTACCTGGAGGAGAACGTGGCGGCGCTCTCGATCTCGCTGACCGAACAGGAGTTGGCCGACATCGAGGCGGCGGCTCCGCGGGACCGGATCGCCGGCGCCCGCTACGACGACGGCGGCCTGGCCTTCGTCAACGGCTGAGCGGCCGCCGGCCGGTGGTCGCTCACGGTCCGGCGGACGGGGCCGGCGCCGGAGGGGCCGCGGCTGCGGACGGGCCCCGGGGCGGCGCGGTTCACGGCAGGTCGAGGTGCCAGGCGCCGGCGCCGCCCGCGAGGGCGAGGGTGGCGAGCGGATGCGCCTCGACCTGCCAGTAGGCGTGCGGCGGGGCCTTGAGCACGTAGCAGAGTGCCGCGCGCAGGACGGACGGTTCGGTGACGGCCACCGCCTGGTCGCCGTCGCCCACCGGACGGGTGTCGAGCCAGCCGCCGATCCGGCGGATGAAGGACAGCAGGGACTCCCCGCCGTGCGGAGCGGAGCACGGGTCGGCGTACCAGCGGTGCACGGCCTCCGGCTCCCGTGCCGCCACCTCGGCGAGGGTGGCGCCGCGCCAGCGGCCCATGTCGCAGTCGAGCAGCGCCGGCTGGGCGAGCGGCGCGAGGCCGAGCACGGCGCCGGTCTCCCGGCAGCGCGCCGAGGGCGAGCAGTAGCGCAGTTCGGCAGCGGCGAGGTGGGAGAGCGCGGGGGCCCTGCGCACGACCTCCTCCCAGCCGGCGGCGTCCAGGGAACGCTCGTCGTCGAAGCGCACGTTCACCGCGGAAGAACTGCGGCCCGCGGCGAGTAACGTCATTCGCACGTGCATGCGCCGAGAGTAAGGCCGGACGGCCCGGTGTTCGAGAGGCGGACGTCCGGCAGTTGTCCGCACAGCTCGTGTACGGGCTGCGCCGTTCGCGAAGTGGACGGCGCCGTGGCCGGAGGGGCGACGACCTCCGCAGTGGGCCGACGGAGGTCGGGCGGGACGTGCGGACGCAGGCTCTCGGCGGGTGAGCAGGCCCTCGGCGTGCTCAGCGATGCGGCGCCGCCCAGGCCCCCTCCTGCGCGGTGAGGATGCGCACTCGGTACGGGAGGGCCTTCCGGGTGGTGCGAGCGAAGTCCATCGCCTGGACGAAATCGGGCCCGACCTTGTCCCGTGGTACCGCTCCTCCTGGCGAACCGGATCGCGTCCGGCTCCCTGGAGCGCCGCTCTGGAGACAGAGGCGGCGGCCGGGCGTACTCGTATCGTCTTTCCGATATCGCAGTTCGTCACGTCAGCGGCTGTGCCGCCGAGGGAGTGGACATGGGCAAGCCACCGACCGCCGCCGGGATGCCGGACGAACTGAGTCGTCGGCTCGGAGTGCTGGATGCCGTGGTGATCGGTCTCGGGTCGATGATCGGTGCGGGAATCTTCGCCGCGCTCGCCCCCGCCGCGCGGTCGGCCGGCTCCGGGCTGCTGATCGGCCTGGCGCTCGCCGGGGTGGTCGCCTACTGCAACGCCACGTCTTCGGCGCGACTCGCGGCCCGCTATCCGGCATCGGGCGGAACGTACGTCTACGGCCGGATGCGCCTCGGCGACTTCTGGGGCTACCTGGCGGGCTGGGGGTTCGTGGTGGGCAAGACCGCCTCCTGCGCGGCGATGGCGCTCACCGCCGGCTCGTATCTGTGGCCGGGTCAGGCCCACGCGGTGGCGGTCGCGGCGGTGGTGGCGTTGACCGCGGTGAACTACACCGGTGTGCAGAAGTCCGCCCTGCTGACCCGGGTCGCCGTGGCCGTGGTCCTGGCGGTGCTCGCCGCCGTGGTGGTCGCCGCTCTCACCTCCTCGGCCTCGGACGCGGCCCGGCTCGACGTCGGGGACGACGCGACCTTCGGCGGCGTGCTCCAGGCGGCGGGCCTGCTGTTCTTCGCCTTCGCGGGCTACGCGCGGATCGCGACCCTGGGCGAGGAGGTCCGCGACCCCGCCCGCACCATCCCCCGGGCCATCCCGATCGCGCTGGGCATCGCCCTGGTCGTCTACGCCCTCGTTGCTGTCTGCGTCCTGACGGTGCTGGGTCCCGAGGGGCTGGCGGAGGCTGCCGCTCCGCTGTCGGACGCGGCCGGGGCGGCAGGCGACGACTGGCTCGTACCGGTCGTGCGCGTCGGTGCGGCCGTGGCCGCGCTCGGCTCACTGCTCGCCCTGATCCTGGGCGTCTCACGCACCACGTTGGCCATGGCCCGCGACCGGCACCTGCCGCATCCCTTGGCGGTGATCCACTCGAAGTTCAAGGTGCCGCACCGAGCCGAACTTGTCGTCGGCGCGGTGGTGGCGGTGGCCGCGGCGACAGCCGATGTGCGCGGGGCGATCGGGTTCTCCTCCTTCGGGGTCCTGGTCTACTACGCCGTCGCCAACGCCTCCGCCTGGGCCCTCACCCCCGCCGGGGGCTGCCAGGCGAGAGTCGTCCCGGTCGTCGGGCTGGCCGGCTGCCTTGTCCTGGCCTTCGCCCTGCCGCTCTCCTCGGTCGTCTCCGGGGCCACGGTGATCGCGCTGGGCGCCGCCGTCTACGCGGTACGCCGCGCCCTTACCGCGCGGGGCTGATCGCTTCGGGCTGTTCTCCCGCCCGGGGGGTACGGCCAGACCCCGGAATCGTCGGACGATGTCCGCGCCCGATACCCAGGCCGGGGTGAGCGGCGAGTTCCGTGATCCGGTTCCAGCAGTGACCGATCCGGCTGACCAGCACGAGCGGTCGGCTGCGGCGTCCTCGCCGGTTCGTGGTCACCGACCAACTCCGCGCCCACGACCTGCTGTGCATATTCGGCCCCGACGGGCTCCCTGCCCCGCAGGGTGCGGCGTTCACCGGGTACGGGCGGATCACCAGGAACGAACACCCGCTGTGCCACCCGGACGCCCCAAGCCGGACGCCCCAAGCCGGACGCGGACGACGACGGCGGGCAGGAGTGAGTGTCAGGAGCCGATCGGATCAATCCGTGACGGGCAGGCACTCGGCGAGCAGGTCGACGATGTCACGCCAGGCTCGCTGTGCGTGCTGTGGGTGGTAGCCGACACCGGGGACCGTGGGGTGGTCGACCGGTGGGTGATGGAAGGCGTGCAGGGCTCCTCCGTAGACCACCAGGCGCCAGTCGACGCCCGCGGCCTGCATCTCCTCGGTGAACGCCTCCCGTTGCGCGGGCGACATGATCGGGTCCTCCGAACCGACCCCGGCCCATACCGGGCAGCGAATGCGTGCCGCCTCGCCCGGCCGGCCCGTGGTCAGACCGTTGACTGTCCCGATCGCGCGCAGATCGACGCCATCGCGACCGAGTTCCAGTGCGACCGCGCCCCCGGTGCCGTAGCCGACGGCGGCGATCCGGTCCGGGTCGACCCGTGATTCGGCACGCAACACATCGAGCGCGGCGTGACCGATTCCGCGCATACGGTCGGGAGCGGAGAGCAGCGGCATGCAGCGGGCCAACATGTCCTCCGGATCTCCCAGATAGCGTCCGCCGTGGAGGTCGAAGGCCAGTGCCACGTACCCCGACTCGGCCAGATCCTCGGCCCGTCGGCGCTCGACATCGCTGAGCCCCATCCCCTCGGGTCCGATCAGGACTGCGGGCCGGCGCTCGGCACCGGCCGGGAGCGCGAGGTATCCGATCATCGTCAGGTCATCGGCCGGGTATTCGACCGTACGGGTTGTCAGCGTCGTCATACGACTGGAGCGTAATGACCATTGCGCCCGCTCGGGATGCTGTTCACCGATGGCAGAGAGCAGCCTGTCCCGACCACCTCCCCAAAACCAGTGCATCCGGGGGGTCGCGGCGGCTCGCATCCTTTGGATCCGTACTGACAGGGTGTGACGACAGACAGCGGCCGACCCTCCATACCGAAGGGCCCCGGTGGCGAACCTGGACCACAAGCGGGTCCCGACCGGTCAGCCCGGGGTGGGTGCCGAGCAAGCCCGCCCCTGGGTGCCTCCCTGGGAACCGTGCTGACACCGTGGGAGTCATGCGAGCGGGAGGAACGACACCAGAACCGGAACCCTCTGTGCGGAGTGGACTCGCCTCTCTGGGTGAGGTGGCGTGCCGCTATCAGGCGGACGAGATACGCCCGGGGGATCTGCCGATGATCGCTGCCGAGGCGCTCGCAGCCGGGCTGGACACTCCGACACTGTGCGAGCTCGCCGGTTGGCCTCGCACCGCGGATGCCCGCGATATTCGGGACGCGTTCGAGCAAGCGCTTGCCGAGGCCGGGGTCGGGATGCCGGATCGGGGCCTGGCGCGGCGCCACGCTCTGCGCCGGATGGCGGCGAGGCTCATCGATGGAGAGATAGCTCCCGCCGACCTGGCGACGGACGACTGGTGGGAGACGGAGGTCGAGACCCCGGCGGAGCAGTCGTTCGTGGCGCTGATCCCGCCATGCGAATGCTGCATCGCGTACACGTTGGGGCTCGATCAGCAGACGTGGGCAGCCCGGCTGCGGATCGCTGCCCTCGACCTGGTGTCGTCTCCGCCGGTCGGCCCTGGATGCTGACCCTGCCTCGTCTGCTCGTCCTCAGCGAGGCGTGGACCGGTCAAGCCGACCTCACTGATCTGGCTGTTCAGCGGCGCCCCGTGGCCGTATCCGGGGCACCCGCCCGGCGTCCACCCACCGCGCGGCCTCGGCTCAGCTCCGCGTGAGCACTTCGGCGCAGGCCGCGCCCAGCCGGCGTACCCCCTCGACGATGTCGCCCTCGGCCGCCGCGGGGGCGAAGGTGAGCCGGATGTGCGGGGCCGGGGACTCGGCGGCGAAATAGGGGCTGCCGGGCGCGACGGCGACACCGGCGCGGAGGGCGGCTGCGGTCAGCACGGCCTCGTCGGTGCCGTCGGGCAGCCGCAGCCACAGGTGGTAGCCGCCGCGCGGGGCGTGCGCCAGGCCCAGCGCGGGCACCTGGTCGGCGAGCGCGGCGAGGGTGAGGTCGCGGCGGGTGCGCAACTCGGCGGCGACGGTGCGCAGATGGCGGGGCCAGGCGGGGGCGCCGACGAGTTCGAGGGCGGCCTCCTGGAGCGGCCGCGGCACGAAGAAGGTGTCGACGACCTGGATGGCGCGCAGCCGCTCCAGCACCGGCCCGCGGGCGGCCAGCGCACCCACCCGCAGACTCGGCGAGGTGGCCTTGGTCAGCGAGCAGATGTGCACGACGACGCCGTCCGGGTCCTCGGCGCGCAGCGCGGGCGGCAGCGGCCCGGCGTCCTCGTGGGCGAGGTGCCGGGCGAAGTCGTCCTCGACGAGGAAGGCGCCCGCCTCGCGTACCACGCGCAGCACTTCGCGGCGGCGGCCGGGCGCGAGGACGGCGCCGGTCGGGTTCTGGAACAGCGGCTGGCAGACGAACACCCGCGCGCCGCTGGCCCGGAACGCGTCCGCCAGCAGGTCGGGGCGCACCCCCTGGGAGTCCATCGGGACCGGCACGGGGCGCAGCCCCGAGGCGCGGGCCGCGGCGAGCATGCCCGGGTAGGTGGGGGATTCCACGAGCACGGCGGCGCCCGGGGGCGCGAGGGCGCGCAGCGCGGTGGTGAGTGCGGACTGGCCGCCCGCGGTGATCAGTACGTCCGCGGCCGCGACCGTGCCGCGGGGGCCACCGATCTCCCGCGCGAACCAGCCGCGCAGCTCTTCGAGTCCCTCCAGGGGTGGCCGAAGCCAGGCCCCCGGGCGGCGTCCGGCGCGGGCGAGCGCGGCGGCGAGCGCCTGCGTGGGCTGCAGGCCGGGCGGCAGATAGCCGCCGTTGAGTTCGAGCACGCCGGGCGGGGGCACGTCCAGCGTCGTGGTGACGCCGGCCGCGTCGACGCTGCGGGGCACCTGGTCGCCGGAGGCGTCCGCGCTCAGCGCCACCTCCTGCCACGAGGTGTCACCTTGTTGGAGCAGCGCGCGCTCCGGGCGCCGCGAAGGGGCGCGGAAGGCGCCGACGCCGGGCCGGGTGACCACCAGCCCCTCGGCCACGAGCACCCCGAGAGCCCGAGAGACGGTGACCGGCCCGGCCCGGAACCGCTCGACCAGCGACCGACTGGACGGGAGCTTTTCACCCGGAGAGTAGCGGTCCAGTTCCCCACGAAGGGAAGCGGCCATTTCAGCAACACTGCTACGCTCGACCATGAGAGATAACGATAGCGCTATCCAAGCTGCGCGGATAGCGGATCCGGCTCCGGACCGAACGGCGCCGACGGCGCCGACGGCGCCGACAGCGGCCCCGCATCCCGCTCCCGCGACCACCCCCGCGCCGAAGCGACCAGGCCCGGCACCCGGGCCCGGCACCCCGGCGACCGGCATCGGCGCGGTCTTCGCCGTCCTCGGGGTCGTGTTCTTCTCCCTCACCTTTCCCGCGACGAGCTGGGCGCTGGACGGGTTCGGCCCGTGGACGGCCGCCGCGCTGCGCGCCCTGATCGCGGGGGTGGTCGCCGCGGGGGTGCTCACGGTGCGACGGGTACCGGTCCCGCACCGGCGGCACTGGGGCGGGCTCGCGGTCGCCGCCTCTGGCGTCGTCATCGGATTCCCGTTGCTGACCACGCTCGCCCTGGAGACCTCGACCACCTCGCACGCCGCCGTGATCGTGGGCCTGTTGCCCCTCACGACCGCGCTGTACTCGACCGTACGGACCGGATCCCGCCCCGCTCCGCTGTTCTGGGTGGCCGCGCTGACCGGCGCCGCGGTGGTGGTGGCCTTCGCGGTGCAGCAGAGCGGCGGCGCGCTCGCCGTCGGCGACCTGTTCCTGTGCGGGGCGCTGCTGGTCTGCGCCGCGGGCTACGCCGAGGGCGGCAAGCTGGCCCGGGAGCTGCCCGCGCTGGAGGTGATCGGGTGGGCGCTGGTGGCCTGCCTGCCGGTGGCCGCGGTCGGCTCCGCCTTCGCCCTGGCCCACGAGCCGGTGGCGCTGACCTCGCATTCCGTGCCGGGCCTGGTGTGGGGCGCGGTCGCCTCCCAGTTCGTCGGCATGCTCCTGTGGTACCGCGCGATGGGCCTCGCCGGGGTGGCCAGAACCAGCCAGGTGCAACTCGCCCAGCCGCTGCTTACGCTGGTATGGGCGGTGCTGCTACTCGGTGAGCGCCTGTCCCCCGCCGCACCAGCGGCGGCGCTCGCCGTGCTGGTGTGCATCGTGGTCGTACAGCGCAGCCGCGCCTGACCACCGGTAGCAGGAGGTTGAGTTCATGCGAGCCAAAACGGGCGACGAACTGCTGATGCACGGGCGGACCGTGGGGCAGCACGACCGTACAGCGGAGATCCTGGAGGTGCTGGGCACCAGGGGTGAACCTCCGTACCGGGTGCGTTTCGACGACGGCCACGAGGCCGTGGTCTCCCCCGGCCCGGACTCGGTCGTGAGGGGCCACCGGGAGCCGCACGGTCAGCAGCGCTGACCGCCGCCGGAAGGACCCCCGCGGGACGGCCACCGCTCCGGCCCCCACACCGGAGACGGCTGCCCGTGTCCGGCCGGGCCGGGGCCCTCGCCCCGGCGCCCACCCTCGGCAGGAGCACCCCACTCCGCACATAGGTGACCTTTCGCACCCGCCCCACCCCACCTGTGCCGGCACAGGTAACGTCGGGCGGCGGAGCAACGTGTCCCGGCGGCCCTCACGACACTCGGGACGGGTTCGCTGCGGACCGTGAAGTTCAGCGAAAGGCACGAGGTGACGGAGTCTGTAGCCGGCGTAGCACGCGTCGGAGTGGTGGGCTGTGGGCAGATGGGTGCGGGTATCGCGGAGGTGTGTGCGCGGTCCGGCCTCGAGGTGATGGTCGCGGAGACCACCGGTGAGGCCCTGGAGCTCGGCCGCACCCGGCTGGTCAACTCGCTCGGCAAGGCCGCCGACCGCGGCAAGATCAGTCGTCAGGAGTGCGACGAGACGCTGGAGCGGCTCTCCTTCACCACCGACCTGGGCGACTTCGCCGACCGCGATCTGGTCATCGAGGCCGTGATCGAGAACGAGCAGGTCAAGACGGAGATCTTCCAGGTGCTGGACCAGGTGGTGACCCGCAGCGACGCCATCCTGGCCTCCAACACCTCCTCGATCCCGCTGGTGAAGCTCGCCGTGGCCACCTCGCGGCCCGACCAGGTCATCGGCATCCACTTCTTCAACCCGGCGCCGGTACAGCAGCTCGTCGAGCTGATTCCCGCCCTGACCACCGGCGAGGAGACCGTCAAGCGGGCCGAGTCCGTGGTCGGCCAGGTGCTGGGCAAGCACACCATCCGGGCGCAGGACCGCTCCGGCTTCGTCGTCAACGCGCTCCTGATCCCCTATCTCCTCTCGGCCATCCGGATGTTCGAGTCGGGGATCGCCAGCCGCGAGGACATCGACAACGGCATGGAGCTGGGCTGCGCCCACCCGATGGGTCCGCTCAAGCTCACCGACCTGATCGGCCTCGACACCGTCGCCTCGGTCGCCGACTCCATGTACGCCGAGTTCAAGGAGCCGCTGTACGCCGCTCCCCCGCTCCTCCAGCGCATGGTCGACGCGGGCCGCCTGGGCCGGAAGGCCGGCGCGGGCTTCTACACCTACTCCTGACAGGGGTTCCGCCGCCACGTGGTGCGGGGTGCCGTCCGGTCCCGGACGGCACCCCGCGCTGCTGTCCGCGGAGTTCCTCGCCGGGAGAACCCGAGCCGAGGCATGCCGGACCTCAACAGCCCCTGCGGCCAAGGGAGACGGCGGCGAAGGATCGCCCCCCGGGCCCCGCGCGGCGTACCGTTCTGAGTGTCCAGGTCAGAACGAGGAGTCCCGTATGCCCGAGCAGACTGACAGCAGCGAGACATTCGGCCAGAGGGTCCGCCGAGCGCGCATCCGCAACGGACAGACCAGAGCAGTTGTCGGCGGACTCGTCGGCCGCAGCACCGAATGGGTCAAGGCCATCGAGACCGGCCGCCTCAAATGCCCCCGGCTTCCCCTACTCCTGCACTTGGCCGACGTACTCGGCGTCACCGATCTCGCCGAACTGACCGGCGACGACCGCGTGACAGCCGCAGCCCATGCCAAGTCGGCACACGAAGCTCTTCCGGGCGTCCGCGCGGCCCTCACCTCCTATCGGCTCTCAGGCCATGACGAGGAACCCGAGAGCGCCGACGAACTGGCACGCAGGGTCTCCCTCGCCTGGCACTTGTGGCACGCCCCAGGCGAGCACCGCACACGCGTCGCCGTGGTCCTGCCCGACCTGCTCGCTGACGCCCAGCACTCCGCACGAGCTCTCGACGGAGTCGACCGGCGCCGCGCCCTGGTCGCGCTGGCGGAGACGTACCACCTCGCCCAGCTCTTCCTCTCGTTTCAGCCCGCACCCGAGCTGGTGATGCTCACCGGAGACAGGTCGATGGCGGCAGCCCAGGACGCGGACAGCCCCAGGGCGATGGCTGCCGCGGCCTGGTATATGAACCACGTCTTCCGGGACGCGGGAGAGCGGCACGAAGCCCGCGTCGATCTCGCGATGAAGGCCGCCGACCTCTTGCGCCCCGAGGCGTCACGGGACGAGTTGGCCCGGTGGGGACTCCTGCATCTGGCTGCGGCCCTGTCGTATGCGAAGGTCGGCCGCCGCGGTGATGCCGACCGGTTCTGGGACCGTGCCGACGAGGCGGCCCGGCGGCTGGGACCTGACTACTCGCACCCGTACCTGATCTTCGGCCGGGGCATGGTGGACGCCTACGCGATCACGATGCAGAACGACTTGGTCCGGCCCGGCGCCGCGGTGGAGGCCGCTCACGCCATTGAGATCGAAGGGACGCCGTCGGCTACACGACGCGCATTCCATCAGATCGAGTCGGCTCGGGCCTACGCGCTGCAAGGTGAGACCGTGGCGGTGGTGCACCTGCTGAAGCGCGCGTTCGAGACCTCGCCGGAAACCGTGCGGTACAACCTGTTCGCCCACTCGACCTTGCGGGAGACACCCGATCGCGGATTGGTGCGCGACGATGTGAGGTATCTCCGCGCCAAACTGAGGGTGTCCGCGTAGGTACAATCCGTACCTGCCGAGAGGGGGGTACAGACCTTACCTGTGGCCCCCTGTTCACCTTCTTACCGTCTGTGCATTGCCCACTACAGAGGAACTGGCGATGACACAGACGACGGAAAGCGCACCCTTCAAGCGCGGTGACTACCTGGTGGACGAGGCCACGCGGCAGACCGTGCCGCCCGAGCCCGGTTGGGTGGGCCGCGTACAGCAGGTCCTCGGCGGGCCGCCGCTGCGGTACGTCCTGGTGACCCCGACCGGCTACGCGTGGCGTGCCCGTCCCGAGCACGTGCGTGCCGGCACCGCGGAGGAACGCGCGGACTACGACGCCGCAGCGGAACGCAGGCGCCGCGAGCTGCGGGAGCTCGGCCGTCGGCTCGCCGGGAGCCGCCGCGCATGAGCACCCTGAGGATCCGCGTCTCCCGCGACGGCGGCCGGACCTGGAGCCGGTGGCGCACGCTGCGCGGCGGCAAGCGCTGTGCCACGAGTGCCGACTGGGGGCCCTGCCGGTGCCCGCGCTGCCGGGAGGGACGTGGCCGGGATGCCGCCTGAACCCGCGACGACCACGCCCCGGGGCGGCACCTGGTACGGGGCCTGCCCCCGCTGCAAGCGGCCCTTGGAGCTGACCAGCGGACGCGACGCCACGGGGCGCGTCGTCAGCGTCCGCTGCCGCCACTGCCCGCCCGCTCAGACGTTCACCTTCCCGCAGGAGGACCGCTGATGCCCGGGACCGCCGAACAGGGCGGCACACCATGACCGGCCGGGACGCGCCGAGCGAGCTGCTGGAGATCGTGTCCGGCGGACTCGGGTGGTACTGGGACGGCACCGCCGTGACCGCGCCCGCCGCCTGGACGAACGCAGCGCTCCCCGACCGGGCCGCGGCCCTCACGCACCTGGCCTGGCAGGCTCGCGGTGCGGAGAGCGCCCACCCGGCCACCCACGCCGCCAGCCGGCTGGCTCTCGCCGCCGCGCAGGAGGCGTGGGCCTGGGGAGTGGCTCTCGCCGCGGGCGCGGACATCCCCACCTTCCGGCTACTCCCCCGCTGGCTCGCGCACGACCCGCCGGACGTGCAACTGGAGGCGTGCGTCCGGCTTCTGGCAGCCGCCCGCACGGGCGTACTGCCCGCGGCCCCCTACCGCTGCGCGGTCTGCCCCGCGGACCAGAACCTTCACCTGGTCGTCCACGTCCGCTGCACCGGGCCCGGCCTCCAGGAGTGGCGCTGCGGCCTGTGCGTCCGGCTGCCCACCGATCCGGACACCGTCCCCGAGCCCGTCGATCTCCTGTACCGCCCGCACCTGCGCCGGGACGGCGACCAGCCGTGACCCCACGCCGTATGTCCCGGCGGCTCCCGCCTCACACCGCGGGGGTGTCGGCGTGCGGCTCGCCGCCCGGCTGGTCCGGGTCGTCGTCGGAGGAGCTGCCCGACGCGTTGGGCGTTCCGGAGGAGCCGCTCGGCGTTCCGAGCGGCTTGTCGGGCTTGCTGCCGGAGGGGGCGGGCGCGGTCCGGTCCGGCAGCTCCGGCGCCGGATCCGGCGCGCCTCCCGGTGCCTCCGGCGTGCCGTCCGGCGGGGCCGCGGGCGGGTCGCCGGGCTTCTTGAGCTTCTCGACCGTCCGGCGGCGGGCCGCGTCGACCGAGGTCCGCACCACCGAGAGCGGCATGGCGACCGCCTCCAGGGACTTGCGCTCGGCGTCCACGCCGAGGAAGGTCTCGGCCAGTCCTCCGATGATCATGATGACGGCGCCGACCAGGAAGCCGATGTAGAGCCTGCTGCGTTCGGTGCCGTCGCCGATGAGCCAGCCGTAGAAGTAGGGGCCGGTGGCTCCGGCGGCCTGGCCGATGGCGAAGAAGAGCGCGATGGCCTTGCCGCGCACCTCCAGCGGGAAGATCTCGCCCGCCGTCAGGTAGCCGGAGGAGGCGCCCGCGGAGGCGAAGAAGAAGATGATGCACCAGGCGGCGGTCTGGGTGGTCGCGGTCAGCACGTCGGCGACGAAGAGCGTCGCGGTGACGCCCAGCGCGCATCCGGAGAAGAGATAGGTTCCGGCGATCATCCAGCGCCGTCCCACGATGTCGAAGAGCGGCCCCAGAATGATCGGACCCAGCAGGTTCCCCGCGGCGAACGCGAGCAGGTACATCGGCGCGTCCTTGTCGGAGACGCCGTAGAACTTCGTCAGCACCAGGGTGTACGTGAAGAAGATCGCGTTGTAGAGGAACGACTGCGTGATCATCAGCGTGGAGGCGAGCACGGCCCGCTTGGGGTACCTCCGGAAGAGCACCCGCAGCAGCGTGACGTAGGTGCTGTGCGCCGACTCGCTGATCTCGATGGCGTCCTTGTCCTCGACCGGCGGCAGCTTCTTGCCGTGGCTGCGCACGGCGGACTCGATCCGGGCGATGGCGGCCTCGGCCTCGGCCTCCCGCCCGTTCATGATCAGCCAGCGGGGGCTCTCGGGCAGATGGCGCCGGACGAACAGCACGGAGAAGCCCAGCACCGGGCCGAGCAGGAAGCCGATCCGCCAGCCGACCGCGTCGTCGAAGGAGCTGAGGATCACCAGTTCGGCGACGGTGCCGACCATGGCGCCGGCCCAGTAGGTGCCGTTGACCAGCAGATCGACCCGGCCCCGGAAGCGGGCGGGCATCATCTCCTGGATCGCCGAGTTGATGGCCGCGTACTCGCCGCCGATACCGGTTCCGGCGATGAAGCGGGTCAGGTACAGGAAGGCGTCCCAGCCGGGCCCCTGCCCGTAGGTGAGGGCGGTCAGTCCACTGCCGAACAGATAGACGCCGAACGTCAGCAGGAAGAGCTTCCGCCGCCCGAAGCGGTCGGCCATCCGGCCGAAGAAGAGCGCACCGGTGACCTGGCCGACCAGGTAGACGGTCGCGATCAGCCCCGCCTCGCTGGAGGAGAGCCCCAGGGTGTCCGAGCGGGTGAGGACCGGGGTGATCGAGCTGGCGACCGTGATCTCCAGGCCGTCCAGGATCCACGCACAGCCCAGCGCCGCGATCATCTTCGTGTGGAAGCCGGACCAGGGCATCCGGTCGATACGAGCAGGGATCAGGCTGCGGAGCGGTGAGTCCGCCGGACGGGATGATGAGTTCGCTGCTGCCACGACGTCACCCGTAACCGCCGCCGACCGTCCATCAGAAGATCGTCCGGGCTTCTCACCCGAAAAGATGAGGGGACATCCGCCGGTGACGGATGTCCCCTCGAACGCCGGGGCGAGATTCGGTCAGGCGCCCCGCAGCACCGCGCCCGTGCGCTCGACCGCCTCGGCGACGGCCGCGTCCCGCGCGGCGGACGCCTCCTCGGCCTTGAGCGTGCGGTCCGGAGCCCGGAAGCGCAGCGCGTAGGCCAGCGACTTACGCCCCGCACCCAGCTGCTCGCCGGTGAAGACGTCGAACAGCCGCAGCGACTCCAGCAGCTCCCCGGCGCCGGCCCGCAGCGCGCTCTCCACCGCGGCGGCCGGGACCGCCGCGTCCACGACCAGGGCCACGTCCTGCGTGGCCACCGGGAACGTGGACACGTGCGGAGCACGCACCGGGGTGCCTCCGGCCCGCTCGACCAGGTCGAGGTCCAGCTCCATGGCGCAGGTGCGCTCCGGCAGACCCAGGGCCTTCAGCACCCGCGGATGCAGCTCCCCGGCGTGCCCGGCCCGTACCTGCGCGCCGTCCAGCAGCACGTGCAGCGCGGCACAGCGTCCCGGATGCCAGGGCGCGAAAGCAGCGCTCTCCGCGGTGAGCCGCACGCCCGCCTCGGCGGCCACGGTGCGCGCCGCCTCGACGGCGTCGGCCCAGGTGGCGGGGCGGCCCGCGCCCCACCATCCGGCGCGCTCCCGGGAGCCGGCCAGGACGGCGGCCACATGCCGCGGCTGCTCGGGCAGCGCGGCGTCCAGCGACTCCAGCTCCTCCCGAGTGGGCCGCCGGGTGACCGGGGGCCGTCCGGCCGCGTTGCCGGCGCCGGTGGGCAGGAAGACCAGGCCCGTCTCGAACAGCGCCAGGTCATGGCTGCCGCGCCCGTCGTTGCGGCGCAGGGTGGCCAGCAGGCCGGGCAGCAGCGTGGTGCGCAGCCCGGGCTCCTCGTCCGAGAGCGGATTGACGAGCTGCACGGTGCGCCTGCGCGGGTCGCCCGCCTCCAGGCCCAGCCCGTCGAAGGCCGCGGCCCCGACGAACGGGTACGACGGTGCCTCCACGTAGCCCGCGCCCGCGAGCGCGCGGCCGACACGGCGGTGCAGCCGCTGGCGCTCGGTCAGTCCGCGGCCCGGCAGCGGCCTGGGCAGCGTGGACGGGAGGTTCTCATAGCCCTCCAGCCGGGCGACCTCTTCGGCCAGGTCGTTCGGGTCCGTGAGGTCGGGCCGCCAGGACGGCACGGTGACCGTCAGCTCGTCCGGCGCGCCAGGGGTGCCGGACGGCGCCGTGTTCCCGTAGACGTCGCAGCCGACCTGCTGGAGCCGGCGCACGACCGTCTCCCGGCCGTAGCCGACGCCCGCGACGCGCTCGGGGTGGTCGGCGGCCATCCGGACCGTACGCGGCCCGGAGGGAGTGGTGATCTCGGTGACGCCCGGGTCTGCTGTGCCGCCCGCGAGGAGCTTGAGCAGGTCGACGGTGCGCTGCGCCGCCGCTGCCGCCGCCTGCGGATCGACGCCGCGCTCGAAGCGGCGCGACGCCTCCGAGGAGAGCTTGTGGCGGCGTGCGCTGCGGGCGACGGAGACCGGGTCGAAGTGCGCGGCCTCGATCACCACGTCCGTCGTACCGGCGGCGGGGGCGCCGTCCGGGCCGGCGGCCGCGTCGGCGATCTCGGTGTCGGCGCCGCCCATCACACCCGCCAGGCCGATGGGCCCGCGGTCGTCGGTGATGACCAGGTCACCGGGGTCGAGCGTGCGCTTGACCCCGTCGAGGGTGATCAGCTTCTCGCCGCTCTCGGCGCGGCGCACCCCGATGGTGCCCTGGACGCGGGAGCGGTCATAGGCGTGCAGCGGCTGGCCCAGTTCCAGCATCACGTAGTTGGTGATGTCGACGGGCAGCGAGACCGGGCGCATCCCGGCCTTCTGCAGCCTGCGCTGCAGCCAGATCGGGGACCGGGCCCCGGGCCGCAGTCCGGAGACGGTGCGCGCGGTGAACCGGTCGCAGCCCAGCGGGTCGGCGACCCGCACCGGGTAGCCGTCCGCGGTCGGCGGGGGCACGTCCAGCAGTGCCGGGTCGCGCAGCGGCAGCCCGTAGGCGGTCGCCGTCTCCCGGGCCAGGCCGCGCAGCGAGAGGCAGTAGCCGCGGTCGGGCGTCACCGCGATGTCGAGGACCTCGTCCACGAGTTCGAGCAGCTCGATCGCGTCGGTGCCGGCCTCGTGCTCCGGCGACAGCACCAGGATCCCGCCGTGGTCCTCGCCCAGGCCCAGCTCCCGCTCGGAGCAGATCATGCCCTCCGAGACGTGCCCGTAGGTCTTCCGGGCACTGATCTCGAACCCGCCGGGCAGCACGGCGCCCGGCAGCACGACGACGACCTTGTCGCCGACGGCGAAGTTGGTGGCCCCGCAGATGAGGTTCTGCGGCTCCCCGGTGCCGTTCGCCCCGCCCACGTCCACCTGGCAGTAGCGGATCGGCTTCTTGAACCCGGACAGCTCCTCGATGGCCAGAACCCGGCCCACCACCAGCGGGCCCTTGAGCCCGGCACCGGTCCGCTCCACCGTCTCGACCTCGAGCCCGGCCGCGATCAGCCTGGCCGCGACGTCCCGCCCGGTCTCGGAGGCCGGCAGGTCGACGTACTCCCGCAGCCACGAAAGCGGCGCCCGCATCAGATCTCCATCCCGAACGGCAGGGTGAAGCGCACGTCACCCTCGACCATGTCTCGCATGTCCTCGACGTTGTGGCGGAACATCAGCATCCGCTCGATGCCGAACCCGAAGGCGAACCCGCTGTAGCGCTCCGGGTCGACACCGCAGGCCGTCAGCACCCGCGGGTTGACCATGCCGCAGCCGCCCAGCTCGATCCAGCCCTCGCTGCTGCACGTACGGCAGGGGTTGTCCGGGTCGCCCACGGAGGTGCCCCGGCACACGAAGCACACCATGTCCATCTCGGCGGAGGGCTCGGTGAACGGGAAGTAGGACGGCCGCAGCCGGGTGCCCAGCCCCTCCCCGAAGAGCGCCGAGACCATGTGGTCCAGGGTGCCCTTGAGGTCGGCCATGGTCAGCCCCTCGTCGACGGCCAGCAGCTCGACCTGGCCGAAGACGGGGGTGTGCGTGGCATCCAGCTCGTCGGTGCGGTAGACCCGGCCGGGGCAGATGACGTAGACGGGCAGTTCGCGCTCCAGCAGCGAGCGGATCTGCACCGGCGAGGTGTGGGTGCGCAGCACCACGCCGGAGTCCTCGGCGCCGCCGGGACCCCGCACGAAGAAGGTGTCCTGCATGGTGCGGGCCGGGTGGTCGGGGCCCAGGTTGAGCGCGTCGAAGTTGAACCACTCGGCCTCGACCTCGGGGCCCTCGGCGACCTCGTAGCCCATCGCCACGAAGACGTCCTCGATCCGCTCGGACAGCGTGGTCAGCGGGTGCCGCGCGCCGGCCGGACGGCGGTCGTGGGGCAGCGTGACGTCCACGGCCTCCTCGACCAGCACACGCTCGTCGCGCTCCCGCTCCAGCTCCTCCTGCCGGGCCTTGAGGGCCTTGTTGACGGCCCCGCGGGCCTGTCCGACCCGCTTGCCCGCTTCCGCCTTCGCCTGCGGCGGCAGCGCGCCGATCTCGCGGTTGGCCAGCGCCAGCGGGGAGCGGTCCCCCGCGTGCGCCGCCTTGACCTCGCGCAGCGCCTCCAGATCCCCGGCGGCGGCGACGGCGTCGAGCGCCTCGTCCCTGGCCCGGTCGATCGCTTCCGGTTTCAGTGCCTCGACCTCGACTGGGTCGTACGACTTGTTGGGTGCCGACATCTCTTCCCGTGTTTCCGATTGGTGGCTGCGCCCCGCCGTGCCCGGTGACTGTGCCGGGGCCCGAGTCTAAGGGGGGCCGCCCGGTGGCGGACACGCGGAGGCCGCCGGGCCTGCGGTGCCTGGTTGCGGAGTCGGCCCGTGCGCGCCGGTGGAGCTTCGGGGTCAGGCCAGGAAGGCCGGGGCGCCCACGGGCAGGATAAATCGGAACCGGGCCCCGCTCGCGCCCGCGCTCTCGGATCCCGCACCGGCCTGAGGCCGCGCGGCGGCCCCGGAGCGGTCGGCGCCCTGCGCCCGTTCGACGGTGATGACACCGCCGTGCGCCTCCACGATGCCCTTGACGATGTAGAGGCCCAGGCCCGTACCGCCGCGCCTGCTGCCGCGCCAGAAGCGGGTGAACACGCGGCTCATGGACTCCTCCGGGATACCTGGCCCCTCGTCGCTGACCGTGACGGCCGTCCCGGCGGTGCCGGGCTCCCGCGGGGACGACGCGGGACGTACCTCGATGGTGACAGTTCCCTCGCCGTGCCGCACCGCGTTTTCCAGCAGGTTGGCGAGCACCTGCTCGATCTTGTCGGGATCGGCCCACAGGTCGGGGAGCGAGTCGGCGATCTCCGTGCGGAAGCGGGAGGCGGGCTCGCCCGCGGCGATGTGGGCCTCCACATGCCGCCGCACCACGGCCGGCAGGTCGAGCCGCTGGCGGCGCACCTCCAGCCGCCCGGAGTCGATGCGGGAGATGTCCAGCAGTTCGGCGATGAGCCGTGTGACGCGGTTGGCGTCCGCGTTGACAGTCTCCAGCATCAGCCGCTTCTGGTCGTCGGTGAAACGCTCCCACTTGGCCAGCAGCGTCGCGGTGAACCCTTTGACTGAGGTGAGCGGCGAGCGCAGCTCGTGCGCGACGGTGGCGATCAGCTCCGCGTGACTGCGCTCGGTGCGCCGTCTGGCCTCGGTGCCGCGCAGCGTGACGACGACCCGCTCGACCGGCCCGCGCGGGCGGTCCCGCACATAGCGCGCCGCGACCAGCACCTCGTGGCCGCCGGGCAGCAGCAGGTTCCGCTCGGGCTGCGCGCTGCGGATCACGAGTCCGCCGTACGGGTCGGTCAGCTGCCACCAGC
Source organism: Streptomyces sp. WMMB303 (assembly GCF_029351045.1). NCBI lineage: Bacteria > Bacillati > Actinomycetota > Actinomycetes > Kitasatosporales > Streptomycetaceae > Streptomyces > Streptomyces sp. WMMB303. The sequence goes on from NZ_JARKIN010000001.1 coordinate 808,995, forward strand.
GGCGCCCGTCCAGGTCCTCCAGCGGGAGCGCGATGTGCAGCGGGCTCCCCAGCACCTCCTCCCGGGACCGCCCGGTGATGCGGACCGCCGCGGCGTTGAAGCAGACGACCCGCCCGGCGCCGTCGGCGATCACGAGTCCGTCAGGCAGGTCGTCGGGCTGCACGTCCATGCCGTTCCGCCCCTCCTCCGGCGCCCTCGGTACCCGGCGCCCGGGGGCGACACCCTACTAGCTCTGGGTGACCGCGTGGCACCTCAGCGGGCACGGCGGCAGCTCAGCGGGCACGCTGGGCGCGCGCCGAGGCGTAGAGGCAGACCGCGGCGGCCGTCGCGAGGTTGAGGCTTTCCGCGCGGCCGTGCAGCGGCACCCGCACCACCGCGTCCGCCAGCGCCCGCGTCGCCTCCGGCAGCCCCCACGCCTCGTTGCCGAACACCCAGGCGGTGGGCCCGGCCATCGCCCCGGCGTCCAGCTCCTCGTCCAGGTCCCGCTCCCCGGTGCCGTCGGCGGCCACCACCCGCACCCCGGCCCCGGACAGGGCCCGGGCCGCCTCCTCGACGGGAACACCGACGGCGACGGGCAGGTGGAAGAGCGAACCGGCGGAGGACCGCACCGCCTTGGGGTTGTACAGGTCCACCGAGGCGTCGGTCAGCACCACCGCGTCGGCTCCGGCGGCGTCGGCGCAGCGCAGCACGGTGCCCGCGTTCCCGGGATCGCGCACATGCGCGAGAACGGCGACCAGCCGGGGGCGGGCCGCCACGATCTCGGCGAAAGGCCGGTCGACGAAGCGGCAGAGCCCCACGACGCCCTGCGGGGTGACGGTGTCGGACATCTCCGCGACCACCTCGTCGGAGGCGGTGAGCACCGGGACGCGGGCCGCTCGGGCGGCGTCCAGCAGGTCCGCGTGCCGGGCGGCGGCCTCCGGCGTCGCGTAGACCTCGACCAGGTGCTCCAGCGCCTCCCGCACCGCCTGCGGCCCCTCGGCCAGGAACCGCCGCTCCTTGCCGCGGAAGCTCCGCTTGCCGAGCTTGCGGGCGGTGACGACGCGGGGCGACCGCAGCGAGGTCAACTCGGGGGGCATGGAGGGTGCTCGCTCACTTTCGGGGAGGGGCGGGCAGCAGTCGCCGCACACAGTTCTCGCCGCCGCGGCGAAGCCACGGCGGCGAGGGTCCGGCGACAGGGGCCGAAGGGGCGGCGCGAAGCCGTCAGCCGGAGGTTCAGGCTGCCTTCGGGGCGTTGACGTCGCTCGGCAGCGCCTTCTGCGCGACCTCGACCAGCGCGGTGAAGGCCGCGGCGTCGTTGACCGCGAGGTCGGCCAGCATCTTGCGGTCGACCTCGACGGAGGCGGCCTTCAGACCCTGGATGAAGCGGTTGTAGGTGATGCCGTTGGCGCGGGCAGCGGCGTTGATCCGCTGGATCCACAGCTGCCGGAAGTCGCCCTTGCGCTTCTTGCGGTCGTTGTAGTTGTAGACGTAGGAGTGGGTGACCTGCTCCTTCGCCTTGCGGTACAGGCGCGACCGCTGGCCGCGGTAGCCGCTGGCCTGGTCCAGGATCGCCCGGCGCTTCTTCTGAGCGTTGACCGCCCGCTTGACGCGTGCCACGTGATTACTCCTTGTTGGCGGGTCCGGGAAGGGGCTTCACTGCCCGGCCCGAGTCGATGGGGTCCCGGTCGTGCGGGGACTTACTTGCCGAGAAGCTTCTTGATCTTCTTGGCGTCGGCCGGGGCCGCTTCGGTCTTGCCGGCAAGGCGGCGCGTCAGCGTGGACGGCTTGTGCTCGAGAAGGTGGCGGCGGCCGGCGCGCTGGCGCATCACCTTGCCGGAGCCGGTGACCTTGAAGCGCTTGCGGGCACCACTGTGCGTCTTGTTCTTCGGCATGTCGCCGTTTCACTCCTCGTCGAGACGCTCCCGGTGCCCGGCGGGCAGGCGGAAGCGCCGTTCGTTCGTTTCGGGTTCCAGGGCGGGTGCCCCGGGAGAACTCACGCCTCGGCAGGCTCCTCGGCGGACTCCTCAGCGGGTGCGGCCCCCTGCTGGCGCTCCGCCTTGCGGGCGGCCTGCGCCTCACGGGCCTCGGCCATGGCCTCGGTCTTCTTCTTGTGCGGACCGAGAACCATGATCATGTTGCGGCCGTCCTGCTTCGGGTTGGACTCCACGAAGCCCAGGTCCGCCACGTCGTCCGCGAGCCGCTGCAGCAGTCGGAAGCCCAGCTCGGGGCGGGACTGCTCACGACCGCGGAACATGATCGTGATCTTGACCTTGTCACCCTGCTTGAGGAACCGGACGACGTGACCCTTCTTGGTGTCGTAGTCGTGCGGATCGATCTTCGGCCGGAGCTTCATCTCCTTGATGACCGTGTGCGCCTGGTTCTTGCGCGCTTCACGGGCCTTCATGGCCGACTCGTACTTGAACTTGCCGTAGTCCATGAGCTTGCACACCGGCGGACGGGCGTTCGCCGCGACCTCGACCAGGTCGAGGTCGTACTCCTGGGCGAGCTCCAGGGCCTTGGCAAGCGGCACGATGCCGACCTGCTCGCCGCTGGGACCGACGAGTCGCACCTCGGGGACGCGAATGCGGTCGTTGATGCGGGGCTCGGCGCTGATGGGGCCTCCTCGGGTACACCGCGCGAGCGTCTGGCGGACGGCCGCGCATGAGTCTGTAATCAGTTGGTGACCACCGCACGCGGACGCGAAAAACGCCCCGGACGGGTCACAGGCGGGGCTCCTCACAGACCGGGAGCACCGCCGCGGAAACCGCGGGGCGCAGCCTGACCTTTGACCCGCGGCCCGGAGGGCCACCAGGTGGGAGAGCGGAGCCTCCACTTGCGGGCTGGAGGCGGTCCCTGTCGCTGGCGGCGGGGACGGACTTCAGCCGGTCGATTTCCCAGCATAGCAGCAGGGGGCCGGGAACGCCGCCCGGCACCCGCCGCGACGCGGCCGGACCCGCCGGCCTTCGCGGCTGTCGCGCCGGGGCCGGGGCCGGGGCCCCGCCGCCGCTGCGGGCCGCGCGGACCGTACGACAATACGGGAGCGGCGGGGGCTTAGGGTGATCCGCATGAGTGACGCCGCAGCCGCCGGGGAGCCCTCCGGTCAGACCCCCGACTTCGACAACCTGACCCGCGACATCGCGGACGTGCCGGCCGTCGAGGTGATCACCACCGTCGCGGTGCACCTGATGAGCTCCGCCGCCGTCAACCTCGGCCTGGCCGAGGAGGGCGCCCAGCACAAGGACCTGGACGAGGCACGCAAGCTGATCCAGGCACTGGCCGGACTGGTCACCGCGAGCGCCACCGAGATCGGCTCGTACCACGCCGCGCCGCTGCGCGACGGCCTCAAGTCGCTCCAGCTCGCCTTCCGCGAGGCGTCCGCCGTCCCGGACGAGCCGGGGCAGGGGCCCGGCGAGAAGTACACCGGGCCCGTGCACGGCTGAGCAGCGGGACCGCTGCCGCGCGGGGCCGTCCGGGACCGTGCGCATCTCAGTCGATCCGCGCCTCGCGGCGCGGCCTGCGGTTGGGCTGCGGGTGCGTGACCACATGCACGTAGGCCGCCACGGCTCCGCCCACCAGCGGCGCGACGATGAACATCCACAGCTGGGTGAGGGCTGCTCCGCCCGCGAAGAGGGCGGGCCCCAGGCTCCGGGCCGGGTTCACCGAGGTTCCGGTCAGCGGGATGCCGACCAGGTGGACGACGGCCAGCGCGATACCGATGGGCAGCCCGTCGAAGCCGACCACCGCCACCTTGTGGGTGACCGCGAGCACGGTGTAGACGAACAGGAACGTCAGCACCACCTCGGCGACGAAGGCGCCGCCGGTGTTGATGTGCACCGCCGAGCGGTCACCGAAGCCGTTGCTGCCGAAGCTTCCGCTCGTCTCCAGGCCGGGCACCTGCTTGGCGACGAGGAACAGCAGCGCGGCGCCCGCGATCCCGCCGACGAGCTGCGAGACCCAGTACTTGACCGCCAGCTCCAGATCGAGCCGCCCGGCCAGGAACATCCCCAGCGTCACCGCGGGGTTGAGGTGGGAGCCGGAGATCGGGCCGATGGCGTATGCCATCGCCAGCATCACGAAGCCGAACGTGAGCGCGATACCCAGCGAGCCGACGTACTCGGCCGCCAGCACGGCGGCGCCCACGCCGAAGAACACCAGCAGCAGAGTGCCCAGGAACTCCGCGGCGATCGGCTGTGGCTTGTCTTCCAGGTCTCTGAGCTGTTCCGGACTGGCCTGGAGCGACTTGACCTGCATGTCGACCTCCCGTGGGGGTCGTCGGAGACGGCCGGGGGTCGGACATTCCCGGCATTCCTCCCGAGTGTCCGACGCGGCCGCCCGGCTCGCACGTCGGGACGGCCCGCCCGGACACCGCCCGGACGGCGCCGGACGCGCCCGTCAGGCCCGGTCGGCGGGGCCGGCGCCGTCCGCGGGCCCGGTCCGGTCGGCGCGGTAGAAGGCCGCCTCGGGCAGCGGGCTGCCCGGTGGCAGGAACGCCAGGTCGAGACCCCGGGTCAGCCGGGCGCGCAGCGTCTCGTCGGCCGCCAGCGCACCGGCCACCCGCCGGGCGACGGCCTGCAACTCGGAGCCGGGAGCCGGGGCGAGGGCGAGAACGCCGTCCCCGGAGCCGTCGGCACTCCCGGGGGTCAGATGGGCGCCGAGCACCGCGGGCTCGGCCGCCAGCACCGCACGCAGCGCTTCGGTGACGGCGGGGTCCGCCGAGACCGACGAGGGGACGCGCCCCTCGGCCAGCGCGTGCAGCGCCGCCCCGGTCAACTCGTAGGACACCGGACCGGCCAGATCGAGGAGCAGCGTGTCCGCCCGCTCGTGGGCGACCGCCTGGAGCGCCTGGCCCAGCGGTACGGCCACCGGGCGCGCGTCGGACCGCCAGCGGGAGAGCGCCTCGATGGAGGTGAAGGCGGGCAGCGCCCGCCGCCCGCCGGGCGCGTTCAGCGTGGGGACGGCCATCTCGCTGGTCTTGTCGCGGCGCAGCCCGTCCTCGCCGGTCTCGGCCTCGGTGAGGACGGCGACTACGGGAACCAGGAGCCGCGCCTCGCGCAGCGCTTCGAGGATCCGGGGCTCGGCCCCCGGCGCCCGGCGGTCGGCCTGCCAGGCGGCGAGCGCTTCGGCCAGCGCCACGTCGGCGGTGCCGTCGTCACGGGAGAAGGCCGATGCGGGAATGTTCTTGAGCGCCACGCACCGAGCGTAACGGGTCCGGGAACCGCTGAGCTGCGGCAGGGGGCGGGCGCCGGTAGCGTCGGCGGGATGAACGCGCGAGGAGGGACGGGGGGCGGGGCGCCCGACGGAGCACGGCCGGCGCCGGAACCCGCGGGAACGGTGCCGACGGACGCGGCGCGGCTTCCCGGGCCCGCTCCCCCGGCGCGGCTGTCCGTGGCGGCCCAGCCGCTGGAGGGCGCACCGGAGAGGGTGGCACGCGGCGCGGACGAGGTGTTCGTCGCGGCGAGCGTGATGAAGGTGCACCTCCTCGCGGCGCTGGCGCTGCGGGTGCAGGGCGCCCTCGGGCACCGGGCGCGGGAGGTGACGGCTCAGGAGCGGGCGTGGGCCGCCGCGATGATCGAGCGCAGCGACAACGCCGCGGCGAACGCGCTGTGGCAGGCCACCGGAGGCGCCCCGGGCGTCACCGCGGCCGGACGGCTGCTGGGAACCGTCCGCACCCGCGCGGCCCCGGACGGGCGCTGGGGCCTGAGCACGACCACGGCCGGGGACCAACTCGCGCTGCTGCGCGCTGTGCACGGCCGCGGACCGCACGGGGAAGTGCTCGCGCCGTGGGCCCGACTGTGGGTGCGGCACCTGATGAGCCGCGTCGTGACCGAACAGCGCTGGGGTGTCACCGCGGCCGCCGATCCCGGTGACGAGACGCCCGGGGTGCCGCAGAGCGAGGTCAAGAACGGCTGGCTGCCGCGCACGGCGACCGGTCTGTGGGTGATCAGCAGCGTGGGGCGGGTGACCGCGGCGGGCCGTCCCTGGCTGCTGGCGGTCCTCTCGGACGGGCACCCCACCCGGCAGGAGGGCGTCGCCGCGGTGGAGCGGGCCGCCCGCGCCGCGGTGCGTGGGCTCACGGGCCGGGCGGGCGGGGGCCGGGAACCGGCGGCCCGGAGCGGCGGAGCAGCCGGCCCGGGATCCGGGGGGTGAACCCGCGGTGCACGGCGACAGCGGTGCCGGTCAGCACGGCCCCCACCGAGCCCGCCAGGATCGCGAACCAGCCGGGTCCCCCCTCGTCCCCGGGCCGTGCGGAGCCGAAGTACTCCTTGCGGTACGTGCCCACGGGAGGCCGCTGGACGCGCGGCTCGATGTGGGAACCCACCTCGATGGCCGCCGCCGGATCCACCACGCCGGTGCCGACCGCGTCGCTGCGTCCGCCCTCCGGGGTGCGCCCGGCGGTGTCCGAGATCAGCTCCTTGATCTGCGCCGGGCTCAGCTCCGGGTGGGCGGCCCGCACCAGCGCGACGGCGCCGGAGGTGAAGGCAGCGGCGGCGCTGGTCCCCCAGCCCTGGTAGTAGCTGCGGTCGGGGTCGGCGATGAGGATGTCCTTGCCCGGCGCGGCGACGGTGGCGTACCAGCGGCGGGTGGAGAAGGAGGCCCGCGCGCCGTTGCGGTCGACCGCGGCCACGGCGATCACTCCGGGGTAGGCGGCGGGGTAGGAGATGTGGTCGCCGTCCTCCCCTCCGTTGCCGGCCGAGGCGACGACGACGGCGCCCTTGCGCAGCGCGTAGCGCACGGCGGCGTCCTCGCGGGCGTCGGGGTGCGCGGAGTCGCTGTCGTCGCCGAGCGAGAGGTTGATGACGTCGGCGCCGTGGTCGGCGGCCCAGCGGATGCCGTCGGCCAGCGCGGTCTCGCGCCGGTCGCGGGCCTCGGCGCGCTGCGGGTCCTTCTCCTCCAGCAGCACCCGGACCGGCAGGATGCGGGCCTCGGGTGCGATGCCGAGCACCCCGTCCTTGCCGTCCTCGCCGTGGCCGTGCCCGGCGATGATCCCGGCCATGGCGGTACCGTGCCGGGCCCAGGCACGGTCGCCCTCCGCAGCGCCCATCCCGACCATGTCCTTGCCGGAGCGGACGTTGCGGTGCAGGTCGGGGTGGTCGGCGTCGACGCCGGTGTCCAGTACGGCGACGGTGACGCCGCGGCCCTTGGTGGTCTTCCACGCCTCGCGGGCGTGCAGCGCGTCCAGCGCCCACTCCCGCTCCTGGAGGCCGGCACCCCGCGCGTGGGCCGATCCCGCTGTGAGGGGGCCGAGCGCCAGCACGGTGCAGAGCAGGGGCAACAGCGTACGCAGAAGAGACTTCATCGGCTCCCGTCCCCGCCGCTCTCGTCCCCGCCGTGGCCGTCGGCGGCCTGCCTGCCCGCCCGGTCCCGGTCCCCGGTGCCCCGGCCGCCCTTCGCCGCCGGGTCGGCGTCGCCGGACTCCCGCCGGACGGTGGCCTCGCGCAGCCGCCGCTCGATCCGGTCGGCGATGCCCTGGGCCTCGTGGCCGAGTCCGGCCTGTGCCGCCGCCGAGGTCTCGGCCTTGCGGGTGGCGTCGTTCGCCGACTGCGGGTCGGTGACGACACGGCCGTCGGCGAAGCCGGAGACGGAGTAGACCACGACAGGCGCGTCGCGGAGCACCCGCACCGTCCAACTGGCGCGCTGCGCGTCGCCGAAGTCGGCGGCGACCGTGCCGCGGGCGGCGTACGGACGGGGCATCAGATCGGTACGCCGGCCGAGGTTCTGGGCGGCGAACCGCTGCCGCAGGTCCCGCATGGCGGCCGGGTCGGCCTTGGTGAACATCAGTCCGACCGTGGTGATGCTGCTGGAGGTCTCGTCGGCGTAGGTGGCCCGCACCAGCCGGGCGCAGCCGACCGGGGCGAGCGCCTTGGCCAGCAGCGGGTCGAAGGCGTGCGCGCAGCCGCTGTCGGGGGCCACCGCGACGCGGGTCCAGCGCCGGTCGGCACCGCCGGGCCCGGCTCCCTTCCCCTCCAGGGTGCGCGGGAACAGGTCGTCGACCGGGATCTGGTGCCAGGCGGCGCGGGCCCCGTCGAACCCGGCGGCCACCGAGTGGCGTCCCGCCTCGTCGCCGGACAGCAGCGTCCCGGCGGCCGCGCCGCCCAGCAGCCCGACGCCGAGCACGAGGCAGACCGCGACGACGAGCGAACGCACCGTCAGCGGGGAGTGCCCGAAAGGCGCGGGGGACAGCATCGGGCGCAGCCTGCCGGGGCCCGCCGACGCGCGCGGCGGGCCGGCCGGCGCGGCGGGCCGCCGGGCCGGTACGAACGCGGCGGTGCGCTGCTGCCCCGTGCCGCTGCCCGGCTCGCGGCCCGTACCGGGAGCCGGGTCGGCGGTCGTGGTCTCCTGCCCCGCGGCGGCACCGGCCCCGGATGCCGCAGGCGGAGCGGCGGGAGGCGGCGGAGCGCTCGGTTGCGGCGGAGCCGCGGGCCGGGGCGGGGCGGCGGGGGGCTGGGGGACGGCAGCGCGGTCGGCGTCGGTGCTCATGTGCGCCCCCTCCGTGCGATACCGCCCCGCACGAACGCCGGTTCGAGCGGGCGTGTTCGTCGTGGCCCCGGTGAACTGTTCGCCGCGTGCCTGCCGTCGCAGCGTGCGGCGTCACTCTACGGTGCGCACCGGGAGGGACGGCAACCCGGCCGAGCTGTGACGACGCCCCCGACACGACGGGAGAGGCGAGGCGTTGCGGCGCTCCGGGGCTGTGCGGGCGCGGGCACCTCTGGCAAGCTGCGAGAGTGTTCGATACGACTGCCGCTCCCGTCGCCGACCGCGCCCGGTACGACCGTGCGACCGCCCATCTCGACGCGCCCCTGGCTCTCGTGGACCTGGCGGCGTTCGACGCCAACGCGGACGATCTCGTACGGCGGGCCGGCGGCAAGCCGCTGCGCGTGGCCAGCAAATCGGTCCGCTGCCGGGCCCTGTTGGAACGGGTGCTGGCCAAGGACGGATTCCGCGGGGTGATGAGCTACACCCTCGCCGAGTCGCTGTGGCTGGCCAGGTCGGGCGTCGAGGACGTGCTGCTGGCCTACCCGTCGGCCGACCGCGCCGGCTACGCGGAGCTGGCCTCGGACCCGAAGCTGGCCGCCGCGGTGACCGTGACGGTGGACGACCCCGCGCAGCTCGCCCTGATCGACGCGGCACGGGACGGCGGTGGCGAGCCGATCCGGGTCTGCCTCGAACTGGACACCTCGTTGCGGCTGCTGGGCGGCCGGATCCGGGTCGGAGCCCGCCGCTCCCCGCTGCACTCCCCCGCCGAGCTGACCGAACTCGCGCGCGCCGTGCAGCGGCGCCCCGGCTTCCGGTTGGTCGGCCTGATGGCGTACGAGGGGCATGTGGCGGGCGTCGGCGACGCGGTGCCCGGTGCCGCGCTGCGCTCGCGCGCGGTGCGGCTGATGCAGCGCACGGCCCGCCGAGAGCTGGCGGCGCGCCGCTCGGCGGCGGTACGGGCGGTCCGCGCGGTGGCTCCGGACCTGGAGTTCGTCAACGGCGGCGGTACGGGCAGCGTGCAGCACACCGCTGCCGAGGAGGCGATCACGGAGATCGCGGCCGGCTCGGGACTGTACGTGCCGCGGCTGTTCGACAACTTCACCTCCTTCACCGGCCGCCCCGCCACGCTGTTCGCCATGCCGGTGGTGCGCAGGCCGGGCGTGGGCGTGGTCACCGTGCTCGGTGGCGGCTATCCCGCCTCCGGTGCGGCCGGGCGCGACCGGCTGCCCGAGGTGTACCTCCCGGCGGGGCTGCGCTACGACCCGCAGGAGGGGCCCGGCGAGGTGCAGACCCCGCTGCTGGGCCCGCCCGCCGACGACCTGCTGATCGGGGACAAGGTGTGGTTCCGGCACGCCAAGGCCGGTGAGCTGTGCGAGCGGTTCGCGACGCTGCACCTGGTGGAGGGCGACCGGGTGACGGACGCGGTACCCACCTACCGGGGCGAGGGCATGACGTTCCTGTGAGGGAGGTGGGGCGGCAGGGGACCCGGCACCGGACGGCCGCCCGCATCCCGCCGTCAGACGGCCTCGCGGTTGCCGTCGTCGGCACCCTCGCCCAGGCCGGTGCGGACCACGCCCTTGCGCAGCTCGTCCAGATCGGAGGCGGGAGGCGCCTCGGAGGCGATGTCGACGCTGCTCCACAGGGCCAGAAGCCCGCCCTTGACGTGCGGTGAACGGAAGACCACGGCCTCGACGTAGGCGTCCGGCTCCAGCTTGTTCTCCACCCGCCAGCGGACGCGGTATCCCGGTTGGCCGGCGACCGTGACCGCGCCGGACTCGACGACCTTGTGCTCGGTGATGCCGCCGTACGCCTTCTTGGAGTACGACTGCTTCGCGTTCTTGGCCACCTGCAGTTCGGCGGCCTCCTTCAGCGCCTTCTCGCCCTCCCAGCCGCTGGAGACGGGCAGCAGCTTGGCGCCGCCGCGCACACAGGTCGTCTCCTGCCCGGGGCAGCGGTACGCGGTCCGGTGGGCGACGAAGCCGGCTTCGGGGTCGGGCCGCTCCCATCCGTCGGGCACGGTCAGCCCGACGCCGAGCCCGGGTTCGGGAACGACGTCACCGGGTGAGCTCTCCGGCGCCGGGGACTCCCGGTCGTCGTGGTCACCGGGAGGGTCGTCCTTGCCGTCGGGGCCGGTGGACTTCGGCGGAGGGGAGGAACCGGCGGCCGCCTTGGGCTCCTCGTCGTCCGAACCGCCCGCCACCAGCACTCCGCCCACGGCGAGGGCGGCGACCAGCACGAGCGCTCCGACGATGCCCGCGATGAGCGGACCGCGCCCGGCCTTCCCGCCACCCGGTCGGGCGGCGCCGGCGGCGGGCCGGGTGTGCTGGGTCCAGGTGCTGCCGTCCCACCAGCGCTGCTGGGGCGGCAGTGAGGGCGTCTGCCCGGGATCGGGGTACCAGCCGGGTGGGGTCGTCATGCTCACGCCCGCACCCTAGGGCACAGGTGTACGAGGCCGCCGGGCGCCCCCGAGGGTGCGGGCCCGCGGACCCGCACCCCTGTGGGCCTATGCCGCGCCGTGGGCGGTGTCGAGCTGGTCCCGGATGATCGAGCCGTCGTTCCTGCGCACCGGACCGAGCGACCCGTCGGGGCGGGTGAAGCCCTCGGTGGAGCAGGGGTAGGGCTCCCGCTTGCGGGGCAGCGGTTCGATGAACATCGGGTTCACCGCCCACCGGCCGTCGGCGTCGTCGTAGCCGCGGCACATGATCTCCGGCTTGTTGCGGTTGAGCACCAGATGGGTGCCCGTCGCATCGCCGACGAAGGTGACGTCGGTGTCCGCGTCACCGCCGCCGATCGCGATCCGGTGCCGCCGGTCCTGCTTCTGCCAGGCCCGCGGCCCGTGGATGCCGAAGATCTCCTGGTTGATCACGCACCGCTTGCCCTCGATGTAGGGGATCATCTCCCCCTTGCTGCGGGGCATACCGCCGCAGCCCTCGGTCCAGGTGGTGATCCGGCCGTGCTCGACCACGCTGCGGATGGCGAAGGTGTGCCGGCGGTCGATGCCGACACCGCGCGCCCACTCCTCGGCCACCGGCTCGGAACCCGCCGAGACGATGTAGACCTCGAAACCGGCCTTCTTCAGCGTACGGACCAGGTCCTGCTGCTGCTCGTAGTAGCGGCTGTAGGCCGGCACCGTGTGGGTGCCCACCCGCTGCGTGCTGCCGACGGGGGCCGCCAGGGCCTCGTCGCGCGCCGCCCTCGCGTAGGAGCGCAGCTCCGGCACGGTGTGGCCCGCGAAGAGCTGCGGCACCCAGGCGTACTGGGGAACCGTGCGCCGGTGGTTCCAGTTCCCGGTGAACGCGTCCTCACCGGCCATCGTCTCGGCCTCGCCGCGCACCTGCAGGATCTCGTCGGCGCACGCGTCGTCCGTCGAGGTGGGCAGCGGGTGCCCCGCCGGTACGTCGGTGCCGCACGCCTCGGTGAGCGCCCGGTCGGCGTCGGGGGTCAGCCACTTGCTGGTGTCGGACCAGCGCTCGGGGCGCAGGATCTTGTCGTGCCGCAGGGCCCAGGCGATGGTGGCGTCCGTCGAGTCGTTCTTGACGATGGTGTTGTCCCAGTCGAACGCGGCGACGGGACGGCGGGAGCCGCCACGCAGCCGCCCCGAGCAGGTGCCGCGCTCGTCGATGGTGCGCTGCAGCTTGGCCCGGTTGGCGCCGTGCCAGGGGAGTTCGGTGGAGAGCTGGGGGCAGTGGCGGCCGCCGCCGTGTCCGGCTGCTGCCTGCACCGGGACGGGCGTGAGGGTTACAGCGAGGGCCGCGGCCGTGGTGAGGCCGGTCAGGACGGATCTGCTGCGCATGTGGCGCCCCTCCTGGGCTGTCGACGGTGACTCTTGCACGCTACATCGATAACGGGCGCGCTCCGCTCCGGCCCGCCCGTCGCGCCGCGTCGCCCGTGCCGGCGCTGCGGGCGGGCCGGAGCCGGCCGCTACTGCGGGGTGACGTAGGCGCCCGCGATACCGCCGTCGACCAGGAACTCCGCCGCGTTCACGAACGAGGAGTCGTCGCTGGCGAGGAAGGCGACCGCCGAGGCGATCTCCTCCGCCTCGGCGAACCGGCCCGCCGGCACGTGCACCAGCCGCCGCTGCGCCCGCTCCGGGTCCTTGGCGAACAGCTCCTTGAGCAGCGGGGTGTTCACCGGGCCGGGGCACAGCGCGTTCACCCGGATGCCCTCGCGGGCGAACTGGACGCCCAGCTCGCGGGACATCGCCAGCACCCCGCCCTTGGAGGCGGTGTAGCTGATCTGCGAGGTGGCGGCGCCCATCACCGCGACGAAGGAGGCGGTGTTGATGATGGAGCCCCGGCCCTGGGCGCGCATGTACGGCAGCACGGCCTTGCAGCACAGGTACACCGAGGTGAGGTTGACGTGCTGGACGCGCTGCCACGCCTCCAGCCCGGTCTCCAGGATCGAGTCGTCGTCGGGCGGCGAGATGCCCGCGTTGTTGAAGGCGATGTCGACCGAGCCGTAGGTCTCGTCCGCGGTCCGGAACAGCGCCTCGACCTGATCGGGGTCGGTGACGTCCGCTGCGACGTACCGGCCGCCGACCTCCCGGGCCGCGGCTTCGCCGCGCTCGGCGTCCACGTCGGCGCAGACGACGTTCGCCCCCTCGGAGGCGAGGCGGCGGGCGGCGGCGAGGCCGATGCCGCTGCCCGCGCCGGTGACCACGGCCGTACGCCCGACCAGGCGGCGGCACACGGCGGTCTCGTTCTCGGTGGCGCTCACTGGCCCTCCTCGGTGCTGATGAAGACGTTCTTGGTCTCGGTGAAGGCGGCGAGCGCGTCGGGGCCGAGTTCCCGGCCGAGTCCGGACTGCTTGTAGCCGCCGAACGGAGTGGAGTAGCGCACGCTGCTGTGCGAGTTGACGGACAGGTTGCCGGCCGCGACGCCGCGCGAGACGCGCAGCGCGCGGCCGCTGTCGCGGGTCCAGACCGAGCCGGAGAGCCCGTAGTCGGTGTCGTTGGCCAGCCGCACCGCCTCGTCCTCGTCGTCGAAGGGGATGACGACGGCGACGGGCCCGAAGACCTCCTCCACCGTGGCGCGCCGCCCCTCGGTGTGCGCCAGCACCGTGGCCGGGTACCAGTAGCCGGGGCCGTCGGGGACGCTGCCGCGGATGAGTGCGGGCGTCTCCTCGGGGACGTATCCGCGCACCCGCTCCCGTTGGCGGGCCGAGATGAGCGGGCCCATGGCGGTGACCCGGTCGGCGGGGTCACCGGCCCGGAAGGCGTGTACGGCGGGCTCGAGGAGTTCCAGGAACCGGTCGTGCACGGTGCGCTGGACCAGGATGCGGCTGCGTGCGCAGCAGTCCTGGCCGGTGTTGTCGAGGAAGGAGCCGGGTGCGGCGGCCGCGGCGTGCTCCAGGTCGGCGTCGGCGAAGACGATGTTGGGGCTCTTGCCGCCGAGTTCGAGCGTGACGCGCTTCACGGACTGCGCGCAGCGGGCCATGACGCTCTTGCCGACGGCGGTGGAGCCGGTGAAGACGACCTTGGCCACCCGCGGATGGTCGACCAGCGCCGTGCCGGTGACGGCCCCCTCCCCCGGCAGCACCTGGAAGAGCCCTTCGGGCAGTCCGGCCTCCAGCGCCAGCTCGGCCAGCCGCAGCGCGGTCAGCGGAGTGTCCTCGGCGGGTTTGAGGAGCACCGCGTTCCCGGCGGCCAGCGCGGGCGCGCTGCCCCAGGCGGCGATCGGCATCGGGAAGTTCCACGGGGCGATCACGGCGACCACGCCCAGCGGTTCCGCGAAGGTGAGGTTCACACCGCCCGCGACCGGGATCTGCTGCCCTGTCAGGCGCTCGACCCCGCCCGCGGCGTAGTCGAGCAGGTCGCGGACGTTGGCCGCCTCACCGCAGGCGTTGCCCAGCGGGTGTCCGGCCTCGCGCATCTCAAGGACGCCGAGCTCCTCGATGCGCCCGTCGACGGCGGACGCGAACCGGCGCAGCAGCCGGGCCCGGTCGGCGGGTGCCAGTGCCGCCCAGACGGCCTGCGCGGCGCACGCGCGTTCGACCGCACGGTCGACCTCCTCGGGGGTGGTGACGGGGACGGTGGAGAGCACCTCCTCCGTCGCGGGATTGACGATGTCGAGCTGCTCGGCTCGGGGCGGGGTGGTTTCTTGCTGCTCGTGCTGCACTCGGTCGGTTCCTTACATGCGCTCGAAGGAGCGGTAGCGCTCCCAGTCCGTCACGGCGGTGTCGAAGGCCCGCTGTTCCACCCGGGCCATGGTGAGGTAGTGGTCGACCACTTCGCGTCCGAACGCCTCCCGCGCCGGTGCGCTCCCTTCCCACAGGTCGGCGGCCTCGCGCAGGGTGGTGGGCACGTGTGCGGCGTCGCCGGTGTAGGCGTTGCCCGTGCAGGCGGCCGGAAGCTCCAGTGCGTTGTCGATGCCGTGCAGCCCCGCCGCGATCATCCCGGCGACGGCCAGGTAGGGGTTGACGTCGCCGCCCGGCACCCGGTTCTCCAGCCGGTGCCCCGCGCCGTGGCCGATGACGCGCAGCGCACAGGTGCGGTTGTCGGGCCCCCAGGCGACGGCGGTGGGCGCGAAGGAGCCGGGCTGGAACCGCTTGTAGGAGTTGATGTTCGGCGCGTACAGCAGCGTGAAGTCCCGCAGGACCGCGAGCTGTCCGGCCAGGAAGTGCCGCATCAGGGGCGACATGCCGTGCTCACCCTGCTCGTCGGCGAGGAGGGGCCGCCCGTCCGCGTCGCGCAGCGAGAGGTGGATGTGGCAGGAGTTGCCCTCGCGCTCGTCGTACTTGGCCATGAAGGTGAGCGCGTGGCCCTGCTGGGCGGCGATCTCCTTGGCGCCCGTTTTGTAGATGACGTGCTGGTCGCAGGTGGTGAGCGCGTCCGCGTAGCGGAAGGCGATCTCGTGCTGGCCCAGGTTGCACTCACCCTTGGCCGACTCGACGACCATGCCCGCGGTCGCCATCTCGTTGCGGATGCGGCGCAGCAGCGGCTCGACGCGTCCGGTACCGAGGATGGAGTAGTCGACGTTGTACTGGTTGGCGGGGGTCAGCCCGCGGTAGGCGCCGTCCCACGCCTGCTCGTAGGTGTCCTGGAAGACCATGAACTCCAGTTCGGTGCCCACGTACGCCTGCCAGCCGCGCTCGGCGAGCCGGTCGAGCTGCCGCTGCAGGATCTGCCGGGGCGAGGCGACGACGGGGCTGCCGTCGTGCCAGGCGAGGTCGGCGGTGAGCAGCGCGGTGCCGGGGTTCCAGGGGACGCGGCGCAGCGTGCCGGTGTCGCCGTGCATGGCGAAGTCCCCGTAGCCGCGCTCCCAGGAGGACATCTCGTAGCCGTCCACGGTGTTCAGCTCGACGTCGACGGCGAGCAGGTAGTTGCAGCCCTCGCTGCCACCCTCGAGGACGTGCTCGAGGAAGTAGGGGGCGGCGAACCGCTTTCCCTGGAGGCGGCCTTGCATATCGGTGAAGGCCAGGACGACGGTGTCGATCTCGCCCGCTTCGACGAGCCTCCTCAGCTCGGAGACGGCGAGCGGTGGTGTGCGGTCTGCCACGGGTGGGCCTCCTGTCGGTCCGCGGAAGCCATAAGGTAGCCGTGCATACCTTTGAAACGGAAGAGGGTCACCGGAAAGGAAGAGGGTGCGATGCCGGAGGACGACAGACTCGCCACGGTGCTGCGTACCGTACACGCGGGCAACGGGTTCGAAGAGGCGCTGGAGCAGATCCTCCAGATCGTCCGCCTGGGCCTGGTCGCCGAGGGCGAACGGCTGCCCGCCGAACGCGAACTGGCCGAGCGGCTCGGGATCAGCCGCGTCACCCTGCGCGAGGTGCTGAAGGTGCTCGCGGAGCAGGGCGTGGTGGCCAGTCGGCGCGGCCGGTACGGCGGCACCTTCGTCCTCCCGCAGCCGGCCGCCGAGGAGAGCGGCGCCGGGCCGGGCGAGGTGCGGCTGCCCGCCGGGGCGCCGGAGCTGGCGGACACCCTCGTCTTCCGCGAGGTACTGGAGACGGGCGCCGCGGAGGTGTGCGCCACCCGCGGGCTGTCCGCGGCGGAGGCGGCCCGGCTGCGGGAGGCACTGGACGCCACCCGCGAGGCGGCGCTCCAGGACTACCGGCGGCAGGACACGCTGCTGCACCTGACTCTCGTGGAGCTGGCCGGCTCCCCGTCGCTGACCGCCCGTTACGCCGCCGTGCGGGCCAAGCTCAACGAGCTGCTCAACCACATCCCGCTGCTGGTGCGGAACCTGGAGCACGCCCAGCAGCAGCACGCGGCACTGGTCGCAGCCGTCCTGGAGGGGGACGGCGAGGGCGCCCGCGCCATCGCCCGCGAGCACTGCGCGGGGACGGCCTCGCTGCTGCGGGGGTTCCTGACCTGAGACACCGGGGGGCGCGGAGGGGACGCGGGGACGCAGAGGGGAAAGCGGAATGCCCGGTGTGCCCCGGGGTGCCGGGTGCGGTTACCGCCCCTTCACGCACGGGGGTTGCGCCCGGCCCCCTCCGACCACAAAGGTATGCCAGCACACCAATGGCTCACCGCGGGAGTGTGGCACATGACCCAACAGTCCGAGTCCCCCGACCGGGACCGCGCCCCGGCGGCGCGGCCCGACCCGGACGCGGCGTACCTCGAACGCCGTACGCTGCGGCGCGGCAGCGCCGGCCCGCTGCTGCTGACCGGGCTCGGTGTCGCCTACGTCGTCTCCGGCGACTACTCCGGCTGGAACGCCGGCCTGGCCGAGGGCGGCTTCGGCGGCCTGGCCGTCGCCGCGGTCCTGATGGGGCTGATGTACACCTGCATGGTCTTCGCCCTGGCCGAGCTGTCCGCCATCCTGCCCACGGCGGGCGGCGGCTACGGCTTCGCACGGCGCGCCCTGGGCCCCTGGGGCGGCTTCCTGACCGGCACGGCCATCCTGATCGAGTACGTCCTCGCACCGGCCGCCATCGTCTGCTTCATCGGCGACTACATCGAGTCCCTCGGCCTGTTCGGGCTCGAGTCCGGCTGGCCCGTCTACCTCGCCTGCTTCGTCCTGTTCATCGGCGTCCACCTGTGGGGCGTCGGCGAGGCGCTGCGCTTCTCACTCGTCGTGACCGCCGTCGCGGTCGCCGCGCTGCTGGTGTTCGTCCTCGGCGCCCTCACCGACTTCCACACCAGCGCGCTCGACGACATCCCGGTGGACCACGGCGCCTTCGGCTCCGGCTCCTGGCTGCCGTTCGGGGTGCTGGGCATCTGGGCGGCCTTCCCCTTCGGCATGTGGTTCTTCCTCGGCGTGGAGGGCGTGCCGCTGGCCGCCGAGGAGACCAAGGACCCGGCCCGCACCCTGCCCAAGGCCATGGCCTGGTCGATGGGCATCCTGCTGCTGCTCGCGCTGCTGACCTTCGTGACCGCGACCGGCGCCCGCGGCTCGGCGGCCATCCAGGACGTCGGCAACCCGCTGGTGGAGGCCCTGCAACCGGACGGTGAGGCCACGGCACTCTCCCGCGTCGTGAACTACGCGGGCCTGGCGGGACTGGTGGCCTCCTTCTTCTCCCTCATCTTCGCGGGCTCCCGCCAGCTCTTCGCCCTCTCCCGGGCCGGCTACCTGCCCCGCTTCCTCTCCCTCACCAGCCGCCGCAAGGCCCCCTACCTCGGCCTGCTGCTGCCCGGGGCGCTGGGCTTCGGGCTGGCGGCGAGCAGCGGTGACGGCGCCACGATGCTCAACATCGCCGTCTTCGGCGCCACCATCTCCTACGCGCTGATGTCGCTCTCGCACATCGTGCTGCGCAAGCGCGAGCCCCATTTGGAGCGCCCGTACCGCACCCCCGGCGGCGTGCTGACCTCCTCCGTCGCCCTCGTCCTGGCCCTCGCGGCCCTGGTGGCCACCTTCCTGGTCGACAAACAGGCAGCATTGATCGCGCTGGCCGTCTACGCGGTGGCGGTCGGCTACTTCGCCTGCTACTCCCGGCACCGCCTGGTGGCGGCGGCCCCCGAGGAGGAGTTCGCGGCCCTGGCCGAGGCGGAGGAGGAACTGCGCGACTGACCCGCCGCGGGCCGCGCGTCGCGCCCGTCCGGTGCGCTCCGGTCCACGGCCGGACCGCGCCGGGCGGGCGCGGCCCCAGTCCGCACCCGCCCTCGTACGGGCATCCGGTATCCGGAGGCCCGGAACACGCCGCCCGGCCGAAGAACGCAGTGACAGGAGAGACCCCGTGGCACCACCCCTCATCGGCATCACGACCTATCTGGAGCCGGCCGCACGCTGGGGCGACTGGCGGCTGCCCGCCGCGCTGCTGCCCGCCTCCTACCACCGGATGGCGCAACGCGCCGGAGCCCGTGCCGTACTGCTCCCGCCCGACGCGGACCCGGACGCGGCGGCCGGCACACTCTCCCGGCTGGACGGACTGGTCACCGCGGGCGGTCCGGATGTCGACCCGGCCCGCTACGGCGCCGCCCGCGAACCGCACACCGGCCCCGGGTATCCCGAGCGCGACGCCTGGGAACTCGCCCTCACCCGGGGGGCACTGGCCCGGCGCGTGCCGCTGCTGGCGATCTGCCGGGGCATGCAGATCCTCAACGTGGCCCGGGGCGGCACCCTCGTCCAGCACCTGCCGACCACGGCGGCGCACCGCGGCGCGCCCGGGGTCTTCACCCCCCATGAGATCGCGCCGGTCCCCGGCACGCTGCTCGCCAAGGTGCTGGAGGAGGAGGCGGCCGTCGCCGTGCCGACCTACCATCACCAGGCGGTGGACACTCTCGGCGAAGGTCTGGTGGGCACCGCGCACGCCCTGCACGACGGCACCGTCGAGGCCCTCGAACTCCTGGACGCCGACCACTTCGTACTCGGCGTCCAGTGGCATCCGGAGGCCGGTGACGACCTCCGGCTGATGGCGGCGCTCGTCGCGGCGGCCGCGGGCGGCCTCAGCCGGTGAGGGCCAGCAGCTGACGAGCCGGCCCGGCCGGTCGGGCGCCGCGCGGCCAGACCGCCCGCAGCGCCCGGCTCAGCCCGGGCCCCTCCACCACGACCTCGCTCAGCCGCCGCGCGGCCAGCTCCTCCCGCACCGCCAGCTCGCTGAGCACCGCCGGGCCCGCGCCGCTGACGGCGGCGGCCTTGACGGCCGTGGTGGAGGCCAGCTCCAGCAGCGGCGGGCCCAGCCCGCCGTGTGCGGCCAGCGCGGCGTCCAGGACCTGCCGGGTACCGGAGCCGGGCTCACGCAGCACCAGTCCGGTGGCGGCCAGTTCGCGGAGCGGGACCGGCTTGCGGCGCCGGGTCCAGGGATGTCCGGGGGCCGCGACGACCAGCAGGCGGTCGTGCCCGATGACGGTGCCGTCCAGGCCCGGCGGCACCCCCAGTCCCTCCACGAAGCCCAGGTCCGCCTCCGCGTCCAGGACGGTGCGGGCCACGGCCGCGCTGTTGCCGGCGCGCAGCCGCACCGCGGTGTCCGGCCGCTGGGCGCGCAGCGCGATCAGCCAACCGGGCAGCAGATACTCGGCGATCGTCATGGAAGCTGCGACGGTGAGTCGGGAGTCGCGCCGGTCGCGCAGGGCGCCGACGCCCGCGTCGAAGGACTCGGCGGACTCCACGATGCGCCGCGCCCAGTCGGTGACCAGCACGCCGGCCGCCGTCAGCCGCGAGCCCCGGGGCGAGCGCTCCAGCAGGGTGACGCCGAGCATCCGCTCCATGGAGCGCAGCCGGGCGCTGGCGGCCGGCTGGCTGACCCCCGTCTCGCGCGCCGCGCGGCCCACGCTGCCCAGCCGGGCGACGGCCAGCAGCAGCTCCAGCGCGCCCAGATCCGGGACCCGGCCGGCCAGACCGCCGGACGCACCCTCCCGCTCACTCATAGGCACAGCTTATGCCCCCATAGGGGCGCAGCCCCTTCTGCCCGCCCCCGCTCCGGAGGAGCGTGGCCGCATGACCGCATCCGCGCACGCCACCGCCGAGACCGACTCCCCCGGCTCCGCACCGCCGGCAGCGGCCGAGCACCCGCCCGGACCGCGGCTGCGCGCCCTGGGCCCGAACTGGTACGCGGCAGTGATGGGGACCGCCATCGTGGCCACCGCCGGAACAGTGCTGCCGCTGCATCCGCCACGCGCCCTGCTGGACGGTGTCTGGGCGCTGGCCGCGGCAGCGCTGGCGGTACTGCTGGCGGCCCGCGGAGCGCACTGGCTGCGCCACCGCGACCGGGCCCGCGCCCACCTGCTCGACCCCGCGATCGCCCCGTTCTACGGCTGCCTGGCGATGGCCCTGCTGGCGGTCGGCGGCAGCGCCCTGGCACTGGACGTACCGGGGGCCGCCGGTCTCGACGCGGCACTGTGGACGTCCGGGACGGCGGTCGGGCTGGCCACCGCGGTGACCGTGCCCTATCTGATGATCACCCGGCACCGGGTGGAGCAGGGCAGCGCCGCCCCGGCCTGGCTGCTGCCGGTGGTGGCCCCGATGGTCTCCGCCGCGCTCGGCCCGCCGCTGGCCGCACACCTGCCCGCGGGCCCGGCGCGGCAGACGCTGCTGCTGGGCTCCTTCGCGCTCTTCGGAACGAGCCTGCTGGCGACGCTGCTGCTCCTGCCGCTGATCCTCTCCCGGCTGCTGCACCACGGCCCGCTGCCGGCGGCACTGACGCCCTCGCTGTTCCTGGTGCTCGGGCCGCTGGGGCAGTCGACGACCGCGCTCGGCAACCTCGCGGACGCGCAGCCGGGCACGTTCGGGGCGCTGTCGGTGCTCTACGGCGTACCGGTGCTCGGCTTCGCTCTGCTGTGGCTCGCGCTGTCGTCGGCGCTGGTGGTGCGCGCCGCACGCCGGGGCATGGCCTTCTCACTGACCTGGTGGGCGTTCACCTTCCCGGTCGGCACCTGTGTCACGGGGGCCGCGGCGGTGTGGCGGCACACCGGAGCGGCCGCGTTCGGCTGGCTGGCGGTGGGCCTCTACACGCTGCTGGTGGCCGCCTGGGCGGCCGCCGCCACCGGGACGGTGCGCGGACTCCTCAGCGGAGCGCTGCTCGCAGCGCCGCACCGAGCACCTGCGGCGCCCGCACCAGCGACGGCCCGTACCAGGTGAGGTGGCGGCCGCTGCACAGCGCGGCCGGCGTCCCCGGAAAGGCCTCGGGCCCGTCCTCGAGGGTGAACCGGTAGGGCTCGTCCGGCAGGACGACCACCTCGGCCCGCCCCGGCTCGGACAGTTCCGCGAGCGGCACCCGCGGATAGCGCTCCTCGTGCCCCGCGTAGCGATTGCGCACCCCGAGGTGGGCCAGCAGATCACCGGCGAAGGTGTCCCGGCCCAGCACCATCCACGGTTTGCGCCACACCGGTACGACCGCCCGGACGTCGAACTCGGCCCGCGCCCGGGCCCAGGCCTCCTCGGCCTCGTCGAGCCAGGCCGGACGGGAGAGCCCGCAGCCCCGGGTGAGTACCCGGTCCAGTTCCGCGAAGCCCTGCTCCAGCGTCCGCACTTCGGTCACCAGGACCCGCAGCCCGGCCTCCCGCAGGGCCCGCAGATCCGCGGGGCGGTTCTCCTCCTCGTTGGCGAGCACCAGGTCCGGAGCCAGCCCCGCGATGGCCGGGACGTCCGGGTTCTTGGTGCCGCGCACCCGGGTGACCGCCAGGTCCCCGGGGTGCGAGCACCAGTCGGTGGCCCCGACCAGGAGTTCGGGAGCGGTGGCCGCCACCGCCTCGGTGAGGGAGGGCACGAGCGAGACAACGGACCTGCACGGCATGTGCAGCACCCTATGCCGCCGCTCCGGCCGGCCCCACCCCTCCGGGCCCGCCCGCTTCTCCTGCGGACGGCAGCTTCCCGCCGCCGGCCCTCGCACCCGCACGCCGGGCCGGCCGACACCCAGCGGTGCCGGTCGGGACGGGCGGCCGCTCAGCGGACGGGCGCCAGCTCGTCCTCCAGCCCCGGGTGGGCGTCCAGCCAGCTGCGGGCGGACTCCTTCTCCTTGCCGTCGCCGCCCTTCTGGATGGCGGCCTCCAGGGAGCCGAGGTCCTGCTCGGACATCGTGAAGTCCTTCAGCCAGCCGTACAGCTCGGGGAAGTCCTCCTTGAACCCCTTCCGCGCGGTGACGTGGATGTGGTCGCCCTTGCCCCAGGCGCCCTTGGGGTCCTTGAGCTTCTTCATCGGGTACGTGCTGTAGACCCAGTGCGGAGTCCAGGTGGTGGCCAGCACCGGCTTCTTCCGCGCCACAGCGCGGTCCACGGCCGAGAGCATGGAGGAGGTGCTGGAGGAGACCACCTTGTACTCGCCCTCCAGCCCGTACGCCTTGAGGACCTTGTCCTTGAGGATCTTCATCTCGCCCGCACTGGCCTCGATCCCGATGATCTTCCCACCGAACTCCTTGCCGCGGCCCTTGAGGTCGGCCAGCGAGTCGACGCCCTCGACGTAGGAGGGCACGGACAGCTCCAGCGAGGTGGGGCCGTACCAGGAGCCGACGTCGGTGAGCCTGTCCCGGTACTTGCGCCAGTACTGCTCGTGGGTCGTGGGCAGCCAGGCGTCCGTCTGGAAGTCGACCTGGCCCTGCGCCATGGCGGTGAACAGCGGACCGGGGTCGAGCTGCTCGACCTTCGGCTTGTAGCCGCGGTCCTCCAGGATGTTGTCCCACAGGTAGGTGGTCGCGACCGCCTCGTCCCAGGGGAAGTAGGCCATGCTGACCGACTTGCCCGCGTCCTTGCCCCGCTTCTTCTCACCGCCGGGCACCGGCACCATCTTGTCCAGGAATCCGGGACGGGCGTCCAGCCACTCGGCGACGGCCTGCTGCTCCTGGCCCTTGGGGGCGTCCTGGATCGCCGTCTCCAGCGAGGTGAGCTGCTGCTCCGTCAGGTGGAAGTTCTTCAGCCAGCGGGCCACGACCGGTTCGTCCCGGGCGAAGCCCTTGCGGGCGACGTTGTAGAGCTTCTCCCCCTTGCCGAAGGCGCCCTTGGGATCCTTGAGCTTGGTCAGGTCGTACTTGTCATACGCCCAGTGCGGGGACCAGAGCGTGACGACGACCGGCTGCTTCTGCTGGATGGAGCGCTTCAGCTCCGCCAGCATGGAGGAGGTGCTGGAGGAGACCACCTTGTACTCGCCCTCCAGGCCGTATGCCTTGAGGACCTTGTCCTTGAGGATCTTCATCTCGCCCGCACTGGCCTCGATCCCGATGATCTTCCCGTCGAACGTGCCGCTCTTGCCCTTGAGGTCCTCCAGGGACCGCACACCCTTGACGTAGGACGGTACGGCCAGCTCCAGCGAGGTGGGGCCGTACCACGCGCCCAGCTTCTCCAGCTCGGAGCCGTACTTGTCCCAGTACTGCTGGTGCGTGGTGGGCAGCCAGGCGTCCGTCTGGAAATCGGTCTCGCCCTGTGCGAGGGAGGTGTAGAGCGGACCCGGGTCGAGCTGTTTGAGCTGAGGCCGGTAGCCGCGCTTCTCCAGCGCCTCCTTCCACAGGTAGGAGGTGGCGATGGCCTCGTCCCACGGGATGTACCCCATCTTCAGCTGCTTGCCCTTGCCCACGTCGGTGCCACCGGCGGCCGGCGCGGAGGAGCCGGACTCGGCCAGGCTCAGCCCGCCCGCCGCCAAGGCCAGTGCCAGGACGCCCGCGAGCGCGGCAAGCGTGCTGGGCCGGTAGCGGACGAACCGCATCCGGCCCATCATGGCGGTGGTCCGGGCCGCGGCACGGCGGCCGAGCGGGGAGACACGCATGTTGAGGGCGCCGGTCATCCGGTCCAGGTAGATGGCGAGGATGACGACAGCGATACCGGCCTCGACGCCGAGGCCGATCTGGACCTGGGTGACGGCGGCGTAGACGCGCTCGCCGAGGCCCGGCGCTCCGGCCATACCGGCGATGACGACCATCGACAGGGCCAGCATGATGACCTGGTTGATCCCGGCCATGACGGTGGGCAGTGCGAGCGGGAACTGCACCCGGGTGAGGGTCTGCCGGGGACCGGTGCCGAACGCGTCGGCGGCCTCCACCAGCTCGCTGTCGACCTGCCGGATGCCCAGCTCGGTCATCCGGACGCCCGGCGGCATCGCGAAGATGATCGTCGCCAGCAGGCCGGGGGTGGTGCCGACGGAGAAGAAGATCACGCCGGGGATGAGGTAGACGAATGCGGGCATCGTCTGCATCACGTCGAGCACCGGGCGCACCGCGGCACTGACCGCCTTCTTGCGCGCTGCCAGGATGCCGATCGGTACCGCGAAGAAGATGGTGATGACCGCGGCGGCCAGGACGAGCGACAGCGTGGACATCGCGTCGTCCCACAGCCCGAAGGAGTCGATCAGCACGAAACCGGCGAAGGCCACGACGCCCGCGAGGAGTCCGCGCAGCCAGAAGGCGATGACGGCGAAGATCCCGGCCAGCAGCAGCGGCTCGACGCTGCTGAGGATCATGTTGATGCCGTCGTAGAGGCCGGTCAGCACCGTGTTGATGACGTCGAACAGCCAGCTCAGATGGGTCTGCAGCCAGTCGACCGCGCTCTCGGCCCAGTTGCCGGGATGGAATTCAGGCATCCGCGCTCACCCCGTTCCCGTCCTCCTCGGCGTGGGCCGGCTCCACCCGCGGCTCCTCGGCCAGTGCGGCGAGCAGCCGCTCGCGGTCGACGACACCCACGGGGGTGCCGGACCCGTCCGTGACGGTCAGCGGGTGCTCGCTGGTGGAGAACGGGGTGAACAGTTCGGCCAGCGGCGTCTCGACCGTGACGGTCGGGACGACGGCGCTCGGGGGGCTGCCGTCGGGCGGGACCGCCGCGCCCCCGTCCGCCTCCCGCATGATCGCGCCCGCGGTCAGCACCCGGGAGCGGTCCACGTCCTGGGTGAAGGAGGCGACGTACTCGGTGGCGGGCCGCAGCAGGATGTCCTCCGCGGTGCCGATCTGCACGATCCGGCCGTCGCGCATCATCGCGATGCGGTCGCCGACGCGCATGGCCTCGTTCAGATCGTGGGTGATGAAGACGATGGTCTTGTGCAGCGACTGCTGCAGCTGCAGCAGCTGATCCTGCATGTCGCGGCGGATCAGCGGGTCCAGCGCGCTGAAGGACTCGTCCATGAGCAGCAGGTCGGCGTCGGTGGCCAGTGCGCGGGCGAGCCCGACGCGCTGCTGCATGCCGCCGGACAGCTCGTCGGGCCAGGAGTGCTCCCACCCCTGGAGCCCGGCCAGCCGCAGGGCCTCTGTGGCGCGCTGTTCGAGTTCCTCGCCCGGGACGCCCTGTACCCGCAGACCGTAGGCGGCGTTCTCCAGCACGCTGCGGTGCGGGAAGAGCGCGAAGTGCTGGAAGACCATGCTGATCCGGTGGGAGCGCAGCCCGCGCAGTTCGCGCGGGCCGAGCGCCGTCAGGTCCTCGCCGTCGAACAGGACCCGTCCCGAGGTGGGGACCAGCAGGCCGTTGAGCATCCGCAGCAGCGTCGACTTGCCCGAGCCGGAGAGGCCCATGACGACGAATACCTGCCCTTCCGCCACCTCGAAGGAGGCGTCGATCACCGCGGCGACCGTGCCTTCGGCGCGCAGCTCCTCGCGGTCCGCGCCGGCGCGCAGCCGGGCCACGGCCTCATCCGCTCGTCTCCCGAACACCTTGTACAGGTGTTCGGCTCTCAGCCTGGACACATTCACCCTCTTGACTGCGACAACAGTTACCCCGGCCTGCCATCCGTCTCGCCATGGAGCGCTGTAGATCGCTGCAACCGACGCACACCAGAAAGATGAATCACGCATGAAACTTTTGTCGGACTCGTCCTGCTCCATGAGCGTGACCCCGAATCGGGCCTCCCGCTCCCCACGGCGGCCAAAGGGGTGGAAAAGCGACCCGAGTGACACTCGGGAGCAGCACGCGACCACCCGGCGTCACGTGTCGGCCCGGTACGGCATCATCGGCTCGTGACCACCACAGCGAACGCAGCGCACACCGGGACAGGACATACCGCGCACGGCCGTCGGCTGATGCTCCTGGACACCGCCTCGCTCTACTTCCGCGCGTACTTCGGCGTCCCGGACACCGTCCGCGCGCCGGACGGAACCCCCGTCAACGCGGTACGCGGTCTGCTCGACTTCATCGCCAGACTCGTCCAGGACCACCGCCCCGCCGCGCTGGCCGCCTGCATGGACGCCGACTGGCGCCCCGCGTGGCGGGTCGAGCTGATCCCCTCGTACAAGGCGCACCGCGTCGCCGAGGAGGTCCCGGGCGGGCCGGACGAGGAGGAGACCCCCGACACCCTGGGCCCGCAGGTGCCGGTGATCGAGCAGGTACTGGACGCGATCGGAGTGGCCCGGCTCGGCGCCGCGGGGTACGAGGCGGACGATGTGATCGGCACCCTCGCCACCCGTGCCACCGGCCCCGTCGACGTCGTCACCGGTGACCGCGACCTCTTCCAGCTCGTCGACGACGAGCGCGCCGTGCGGGTGCTCTACCCCGTCAAGGGCGTCGGCAGCCTGGACGCCTACGACGACGCGGCCCTGCGCGCCAAGTACGGGGTCGACGGCACGGGGTACGCCGACCTGGCGGTGCTGCGCGGCGACCCCAGCGACGGACTGCCCGGAGTCCGCGGCGTCGGCGAGAAGACCGCCGCCAAACTGCTGGCCCGGTACGGCGACCTGGCGGGCATCCGCGCCGCGGCGGCCGACCCTGTCTCCCGGCTCACCCCCGCCCAGCGCACCAAGTTCGCGGAGGCCGCCGACTATCTGGACGTCGCGCCCACCGTGGTGCGGGTGGCGCGGGACGTCACCCTCCCGGACGCCGACCTCACCCTGCCGCGCGGCCCGCGCGACCCCGAGCTGCTGGACCGACTGGCCGAGCGCTGGGGGCTGGGCGGCTCGCTGCGGCGGCTGCTGGAGGTTCTGGCGGACTGATCCACCCCGGAGACCGATCTGTTAGCTTAGGTATACCTAAGTTGCTCTGTGTCCAGGGAGGCTCCGTGCCCGCAAGCCCGGCCCGTCCAGCCCGCAAGAAGCCGCAACTCCACCACGCGCGCGTGATCCGCACCGAGCGACTGACGCCGCACATGGTGCGCGTGGTACTCGGCGGCGAGTCCCTTGCGGGTTTCCCGGCCGGTGAGTACACCGACCACTACATCAAACTGCTGTTCCCGGTCCCCGGCGTGCACTACCCGGAGCCCTTCGACATCGCGCAGATCCGCGCCGAACTGCCGCGCTCCCAGTGGCCCACGATGCGCACCTACACCGTGCGCGCCTGGGACCCGGCAGCGCGGGAGATGACCGTCGACTTCGTCGTGCACGGCGACGAAGGGCTGGCCGGCCCGTGGGCCGCCTCCGCCGCCGCCGGCGACGAGATCCGCTTCCTGGGGCCCGGCGGCGCCTACGCGCCCGCACCGGAGGCCGACTGGCACCTGCTGGCCGGTGACGAGAGCGCGCTGCCCGCCATCGCCGCCGCCCTCGCCCGGATGCCGTCCGGCGTCCCGGTCAGAGCGTTCATCGAGGTCGCCGGAGCCCAGGAGGAGCAGCCGCTGGAGGCACCGCCCGGCGCCCGGGTGCACTGGCTGCACCGCGGCTCGGCGCCCGTGGGTGAACAACTCGTCGCAGCCGTCCGCGCCCTGGAGTTCCCACCGGGCCAGGTGCAGGCGTTCGTCCACGGAGAGGCCGGGTTCGTGAAGGAACTCCGCGGCCATCTGCGGCTGGAGCGGGGCGTCGCGCGCGAGCAGCTCTCCATCTCCGGCTACTGGCGGCTCGGCGCCGACGAGGACAACTGGCAGGCGTCGAAGAAGGAGTGGAACGCCGGCGTCGAGGCCGAACAGGAACAGCGTCCCGCCGCCTGAGGGCGGCCACGCGCGCGTGACGCCCCCGCCGCGCCGCCGCACAGCGGAGCCGCGCGCGGGCGGGGGCCATCAGGCCATCAGCGCGGCTCCAGCGGCCTCCTGGGGCAGTGCCGCGGCGCCGTCACGGGATTGCACCGCACGGCGCGGTCCCGCGGCCCCGGCAGCTCGGCCACGTAGTCGGACCCGTACCGGGCGGCCAGACCGGGGACCGGGAAATCGGTGCTCACCATCTGCGCGCCCGACGAGAGCGCGTCGCGCAGCATCCCGGTGCTGCCGCTGCGCGCCTGCTCCAGCGGCACGTCCGAGCGGGTCCGGACATAGAACCCGCGCCGCACCAGGTCGCGGATGACGGCCTTGCCCCTGCCGGTGGGGTCGTTCACTTTCATGAAGGCGGCGTCGGCCCGGCCCGGCTCGGAGTCGGTGAACAGCACCCGCCCCTGCAGGCTCTCGCGCCCTCCGGCCCGGTAGGCGTCCTGGATCTCGCGGTCGTCGTTGTCCATGAAGAACATGACCTGCCCCCGGGTGTCACGCACCTTGGGCCAACCGTGCCGGAGCACCGACTGCTCCAGCGTGCTCCCGGGGCGCCGGATGTCGTCCGGCGTCAGCGTCGCCTCGTCGGGGAAGACGGACCGGATATCCTCGTCCAACGCGTCGAGCATCGCCGTGTCCCAGGGCGGGCTCTCGGCGCCCCCCTGCTCCTCCAGCCGCGGGTCGGTCTGCTTCAGCTCCAGCAGGATCGGCACCGCGACATGGCCGGGACGGCTGTCGGACCACCGCTTGACCTGGCGCAGGCAGCTGCGCAGGGTGGCGCAGGTCGAGCGGTAGTCGAAGTCCGCCCAGTGCAGCACCTTGAAGCCGGGCTCGTGCAGGTCCGGGTCCTCCAGCGGCGGCAGTCCGGCCCGCTTGCGCAGTAGCGGATCGGCGTAGAGGCCGCCCTCGGGGTCGGGGAAGACGTCGAGTTCGATACCGCGGGCACGCTGCCGGGCGAACTGCTCGGGCAGCGAGGAGTGGCTGTAGAGCAGGTTCTGCCAGTTGGGGTCGTAGCGGGACATCAGGTTCTGCTCGGCGAGCGAGGCCGTCTCGCGGTGATAGCTGTTGTGCGTGGCCATCGCCTGGAGCTGGGTCAGCCTCAGGTTCCCAGCCGGATCGCGGTGACCGCCCCGCCCCGCCGCGGTCTCCGGCTGGGCCGCGGCGGAGGTGGAGGTGAGCGCCGCGACGGCGGCCACGGCGGTCATGGCGCAGATCCAGCGGCGGATCGCGGATCCGGCTCGGGATCGGATGCTGCTCGTACGCACTGGGCCCCCTGTCGGGTACGGGAAGCGCGCGGACACGCGCACCGGACGGAGCCTGCCGGGCCCGTGCGGCCGCCCGGTGCCCGCCGGTTGACGCACGCCTGAACATCCCGCCCCCGGGCGCGGCCCGTCAACACCGCCTCGTCCGGGCGCGGTTCGGCGGAGCGGCCGGACCGTGACGGCGCTCCGCGGAGGCACGGACCCCGCCGGGGCACCCCGCGAAAGCGTGGCACCCCTGGGAAGGGCACTCCCGTGTGTCCGCGGGCAGCGCAGCCGGCCGGTCCCGGGGTCCGGGCTCGCGGCGAGCGGTCAGCCGTCAGCGCACGCTGGTGTACGCCACCACACCGCGCAGCATGCCCTCGATCGCCCTGCGCGCGTTCCGGGGCACCGTGCCGCCCTCCGGCGCCGCGGCGGCCAACTGGCCCAGGACGTCGATGACCTGCTTGCACCAGCGCACGAAGTCACCGGCGGGCATGTCGGCCTCCCGCAGGACGTCGTCGAGTCCGTAGCCGTCCGCCCAGCGGAAGGCCGCCCAGGCGAATCCGAGGTCGGGCTCGCGTTGGCCGACGCCCTCGGTGGCGGTGATCCGGTGCTCCTCCTCGAGCGCGTCCAGCCGCCCCCAGATCCGCACCATCTCCCCCAGCGCGGCACGGGCCCGGCCGCCGGGGAGCTTGGGAGGCAGCGCGTCGTCGTTGCTGCGAGCCTCGAACACCAGCGCGGAGACGCAGGCGGCCAGCTCGGCAGGAGGCAGCCCCTCCCACACGCCCTCGCGCAAGCACTCCGACGCGAGCAGGTCGAGCTCGCCGTAGAGCCGGGCCAGCACCCGGCCGTCGTCGGTGACCTGGTCGCCGGAGAGGTAACCGAGCTCGGAGAGCAGCGCGTACACCCGGTCGAAGGTGCGGGCGATGGTGTTCGTACGGCCCTCGATGCGGCGCTCCAGCTGGCGGGTGTCGCGGCGCAGCCGGGTGTAGCGCTCGGCCCACCGGGCGTGGTCCTCGCGCTCGTCGCAGCCATGGCAGGGATGCCGGCGGATCGCCGTGCGCAGCCGCTCGATCTCCGGATCGTCGGCGGCGGCCGAGCGCTGCTTGCGGTGCCGCTCGGGGACGTAGTGACCCGCCTTGCTGCGCAGCGCCGAGGCCAGGTCCCGGCGGGACTGCGGGCTGCGCGCGTTGAAGGACTTGGGGATGCGCATCCGCTCCAGCGGCTCGACGGGCACCGGGAAGTCGATCGGACCGAGCCGTTTGACCTGCCGCTGCGCCGTCAGGACGAGCGGACGCGGCCCTTCCTGGCCGGTGCTCCCGTCGTACCCCCTGCGCGCGCCCGACCCGCGGCCGCCACTCACCCCGGCGTCCAGCACCAGCGCCAGCCCCGCGTACTTCCCGGTGGGCACATGGATGACGTCACCCGGCCTCAGCTTCTCCAGGGCCGCCGCGGCCTGCGCCCGGCGCTGGTTGGCGCCCTGCTTGGCCAGCTCCGTCTCGCGGTCCTTCAGATCCCGGCGCAGCCGCGCGTACTCCTCGAAGTCCCCCAGATGGCAGGTCATGGAGGCGCGGTAGCCCGCCATGCCCTCCTCGTTCTTCTGCACCTGCCGGGAGATGCCGACCACCGAGCGGTCGGCCTGGAACTGCGCGAAGGACGTCTCCAGCAGCTCGCGCGAACGGTGCCTGCCGAACTGCGCGACGAGATTGACGGCCATGTTGTACGACGGCTTGAACGACGAGCGCAGCGGATAGGTGCGCGCACCGGCCAGACCCGCCAGTGCGGCGGGGTCCATGCCGCGCTGCCACAGCACGACCGCGTGCCCCTCGATGTCGATGCCGCGCCGCCCCGCACGCCCGGTGAGCTGGGTGAACTCACCGGGGGTGATGTCGGCGTGCTGCTCGCCGTTCCACTTGACCAGCTTCTCCAGCACCACCGAGCGGGCCGGCATGTTGATGCCCAGGGCGAGTGTCTCGGTGGCGAAGACGGCCTTGACCAGACCGCGCACGAACAGCTCCTCGACCACTTCCTTGAAGGTGGGCAGCATGCCCGCATGGTGCGCCGCGATGCCCCGCTCCAGGCCCTCCAGCCACTCGAAGTAGCCCAGGACGTGCAGATCCTTGTCCGGGATGTCGGCGGTGCGCTCCTCGACGATCTCCCGGACCCGGCCGCGCGCCGCGTTGTCGTTCAGCCGCAGGCCCGAGTAGAGACACTGCTGGACGGCGGCCTCGCATCCCGCCCGGCTGAAGATGAAGGTGATGGCCGGGAGCAGCCCTTCCGAATCCAGCCGGTCGATCACCTCGGGCCGGCCCGGCGTCCAGATCCGGGCCCGCTGCCGGCGCTCCCGCTCGCGGTCGGCCTCCCGCTGGGGGCGGCCGCCCCGGCGCCGGTCGCGGCCGCCTCCCACCCGGCTGTTCTCCATCCGGGCCATCCGCATCAGGTCGGGATTGACCTCACGCTTGTCGCCGGACTCCTCGAACAGGTCGTACATCCGGCGGCCGGCCAGCACGTGCTGCCACAGCGGCACCGGGCGCTCCTCGGAGACGATCACCTGGGTGTCGCCGCGCACGGTGTCCAGCCAGTCACCGAACTCCTCCGCGTTGGAGACGGTGGCCGAGAGCGAGACCAGGGTGACCGACTCGGGGAGATGGATGATCACCTCTTCCCAGACGGCGCCCCGGAAGCGGTCCGAGAGGTAGTGCACCTCGTCCATGACCACATAGCCCAGGCCGAGCAGGGACTTCGAGCCCGCGTAGAGCATGTTCCGCAGCACCTCGGTCGTCATCACGACGATCGGCGCCTCGGAGTTGACGCTGTTGTCACCGGTCAGCAGTCCGACCTTGGCGGCTCCGTACCGCTTGACCAGGTCGTTGAACTTCTGGTTCGACAGCGCCTTGATGGGAGTCGTGTAGAAGCACTTGCGGCCCTGGGTGAGGGCCAGGTGGACGGCGAACTCGCCCACGATGGTCTTGCCGGAGCCGGTCGGCGCTGCGACCAGCACACCCTTTCCCGCTTCGAGGGCTTGGCACGCCTCGATCTGGAAGGGATCCAGAGCGAAGTCGTACAGGTCACGGAAGGGCGCGAGAGCGGTGGCCTGCTCGGCGGCACGCTCGCGCGCCGCCGCGTACCGCTCCGCGGGGGACAGATCCTCGGTCATCGTGTCTACGAGCCTACCGGCCGACTCCGACAGACTCACGATCTTTACCGGCCCCCGCGATGAATCCCGTGGTCAGCGAGGTGTGGGCACCCGCGTGCCAGGGTGTGCGGGCGGGGCCGGGCCTCGGCGCAGGGCCCGCTCAGGTGGCGTCGTCGAAGCCGCCGGGCGCGTGCCCGCCGCCGTCCCGGCGATCGTCGCCGTCGTGGCGCGGCCCGGGCAGCCCCTCGGCGGCGCCGACGGCCTCCGGCGTCAGGTCCAGCGGGGCCGCCTCCTCGTCGTCGAGCCCGGCGTCGGGGTCGCGGCGGGCGCGGCGGCGGTCGTTGAAGAGGCAGATGCCCACGGCGCTGAAGTAGAGCAGCACGATGGGGGCCGCCAGCGCACACATCGTCAGCGGGTCACCGGTCGGGGTGGCGACCGCCGCGAAGACGGTGATGCCCACGACCATCCCCCGCCACCAGCCCAGCAGCCGCTTGCCGGTCAGCACCCCGCCGAAGTTGAGCAGGACGAGCAGCAATGGCAGCTCGAAGGCGAAGCCGAAGACGATGACCAGCCGGGTGATGATGTCGAGGAACTTGTCCAGCGGGACGAGGTTGCCGGCGCCGTCCGGGGTGAAGTCCACCAGCGTCTTGGCTGCCTTCGGCAGGATCCGGTAGGCAAGGTAGGCCCCCGCCAGGAAGAGCGGCACACCGGCGCCGACGAAGGCGCGCGCGTACCGCTTCTCGTGTCTGTGCAGGCCGGGGGCGAGGAAGCCCCACAGCTGATACAGCCAGATCGGAGAAGCGATCACGACGCCGGCGGTCAGCGACACCTTCAACATGATCGTGAATGGTTCGATCAGACCGCTGATGACGATCTCGGCGCAGTTCTCGCCTTCCTTGGCGGCCTCGCCGAACCCCTTGCTGCAGCCGACCGACTCCCGCACCGGGTGCATCAGGAAGTCGGCGATCTGCTTGTAATACACCATCGCCACGATGGTGACGACGAGAATCGCCAGCACCGACTTCATCAGGCGGTTGCGCAGCTCCCGCAGGTGGTCCGCGAGAGGCATCCGCCCCTCGGGGTCCTTCTCCTGTTTACCCTGCTTGCGGGCGGACTTGAGCAACCCTCGTCCTCAGTCTCGAAGTCGGATACGACTGGCTCCGCCACTCCGCGGTCCCTGCCCTCGGAGTGGGCGGCGGATACGGCCGGCGCGGGGCCGGTCCCGGTTCAGCTCTGCTTGGGCTGATCCGCCGGCTCGGTCACCGGACGCGACGTCGAGACATCGCCGGGGGCGGCCTGGATCGTCCGGGGGGCCGACTGCTGCGCCTCACCGGACTTGTCCGCCTCGGCGTCGGAGCCGCCTTCCTTCTTCATCTGCTTGGCTTCACTCTTGAGGATCCGGGCCGACTTGCCGAGCGAACGGGCCATGTCCGGCAGCTTCTTGGCGCCGAACAGCAGCAGGATGACAAGGAGGATCAGAACGATCTCCATGGGCCTCAAACCTGCGATCATGTGCCACTACCTTCTCGCCGGGGCGGCGTGTTCCGTGCCTGCCGGATGAATCGGACTGGCTGCATCGTGCGGACGTGCCGACATCGATCGTAACCCTGCGGAGTGAACGCCAGGCAATCCCCGTGCATCCGCCCGCTTGCGTACTCCGGCGCTCGACGACGCGGCACCTGGCAGCCTACCGCTCCCGGATCCGGAGCCGGAGACCGGCCGTACGTCGGCTATGTCTCGTTCTGCCCTTGTGTACCGCCGGGGGTGCGACCGGCCCCGGCCTCCCGGCCGGTGCGCGCGGCCAGCGGCACCGCCGCCCGCTCCAGGCTCTCGGCCGCCCGCGTGATCCGTTCGGAGCTGTCGCCGACCGCTCGCGAGAAGCGCCGCACCTCCAGCCCCACCCGTACGGCGAGCACCCCGAGCACGGCGATCCCGCAGAAGGCGAGCGCCAGGAAGAACATCGGCCAGAGCATGCGCTCAGCCTAGTGCCCCGTAGCCACCCGCTCAGCCCGGTGCCCTCGGGCGCCGGGGCGGACTACGCGCCGGCCGGGTAGGCCGCCAGCGCCTCTCGCGCCGCCTCCCGTGCGCTGCGGGCGAGCTCCTCCGGGGCCGTGATCCGGCCGTCCGCACCCAGGCGGAGCGCCAGCCGCCGCAGCGAGGCGGGGTCGGGAGTGCGCAGCGTGATGCGCAGGCCACCGTCGGCCAGCTCCTCGGCGCTGTCGTGCGGGTAGTATTCCGCGACCCAGCGCCCACCGGGGCCGACCTCGACGACGACCTCCGGATCGGTGGCCGCGGGCTGCACCAGACCGGCGCTCAGGTCCCGTGGCTCTATCGGCGGCGGATCGGAGCGCTCGTCCAGCAGCTTGATCTCGGCGACCCGGTCCAGCCGGAAGGTGCGCCGCGCCTCGGAGAGCCGGCACCACGCCTCGACATAGGTGTGGCCGACGGCGAACAGCCGGATCGGGTCCACCTCGCGCTCGGTCAGCTCGTCCCGGGCAGGCGAGTAGTACCGGATCCACAGCCGGCGGCGCTCGGCGATGGCCCGGTCCACGTCGGCGAAGACACCGCCCTCCGACTCGAAGGTGACCGAGAGCCGCGAGCTGGCGCCCGCGCTCTCCCCCGCCGCCGTCTCCAGCTTGGCGGTGGCGCGCTGCAGCGCCTCCCGGTCGCTCTCCCGCAGCCCCGGCAGCGTGGCCACGGCACGAGCCGCGACCAGCAGTGCCGTCGCCTCGTCGGCGGCGAGCCGGAGGGGCTGCGCCGTGTCGCTGCCCAGCGCCTCGGAGTTGCGCCACCAGATGCGCTCCCCGTCGGTGTCGATCTCCAGCAGGTCCCCGCCGCGGAAGCTGGTGCCGCACATGGGCAGCACGTTCAGGTCGGAGATCAGCTCGTCGTCGGAGATCCCGAAGGCGCGAGCCACCTCCTCCACCCGGGCGCCCGGCCGGTCCCTGAGGTAGGTGACCAGCGAGAGCATCCTGCGGGTCTGATCGATGGCGTTGACCGCCATGTTCGGCTCCTCCCTCAGCCCTGCGCCACGGCGCGCAGCCGGTCGATCACGTCCGCGCGCAGCTCGGCGGGCTCCAGCACGACCACGTCCGGTCCGAACTCCACCAGCCAGGCGTCCAGCCCGTGCCCGTACGGGATCTCCAACTCGTCCCAGCCGTCGCCGAGTTCCCGGGTGTGCAGGGCGCGGGAGCGCAGCGGATAGCCCGCGCCGGCGCGCAGCCTGACGCGCGCCGTGCTGGTGGCGCCCTCCCCCGCCCAGCGCTCGACGGTCTCGCGCACCGTCACCTGATCGGGTACCGGCGCGGTGAAGGCCCCGGTCCGGGAGCGGACCGGGCCGGTGATCCGCGAGAGCCGGAAGACCCGCTCGGCCTGCCGCTCCCGGTCCCAGCCGGCCAGATACCAGTGCCCGCGCCAGCACTCCAGAGTCCAGGGCTCGACCTGGCGCTTCTCGGACCTGGCGGCGTTGGACTTGCGGTAGTCGAAGACGACGGGACGGCGGTCGCGGCACGCCAGCATCAGTGGCTCGAACGCGGCCTCCCGCGCGGGAATGTGCGGCTCCAGGGTGCTGAGCTGCCGCTCCCCGCCCTGCTCGGGCAGGGCGCCGGGCGGCATACCGCCGGCGGCGTGCAGCTTCTGCAGGGCCCCGCTGGCCGCGGCGGCGAGCCGGGCCTGCTGCCAGACCCGGGCGGCGAGACCGAGCGCGGTGGCCTCGGCGGCGTCCAGGATGATGGGCGGCAGCCGGTTGCTGTCCCGGCGGGCGACATAGCCGGTCTCCCCGTCGAGATTGTCGACGGTGTCGATGACCAGGCCCAGCTCGCGCAGATCGTCCTTGTCGCGCTCGAACATCCGGCTGAAGGACTCCTCGGTCCCGGTGGCCCCCTCCCCGGGGCCGGAAGCCGAACCCGATCCGAACGCCTCGACGTAGGCCTCGATGGAAGCGCGCAGCTCGCGCTTGGTGAGTGGGCGGCGGGCCCCCAGCAGGCACAGCGCCAGATTCATCAGCCGCTCGGCCTTGGCAATCGCCATGGGTTCCTCGTGCCCTCTCTGATGCTGTTCTGGACCCTCGACCGTACCGCCGGCGCGGCGCGAGGCAAAAGCCGGGAGCCCCGCGGTCGGCGGGGCTCCCGTCGGATGTGCCGGGCGTCGTCAGACCGACACGAGGTCGCAGACGAAGATCAGCGTTTCGCCCGGCTTGATCCGTCCGCCGCCCGCGCCGCGCTCGCCGTAGGCGAGGTGCGCGGGAATGGTCAGCCGGCGGCGACCGCCGACCTTCATGCCCTGGACGCCCTTGTCCCAGCCGTCGATGACCTGGCCGGCACCGAGCTCGAACTGGAGCGGCTTGCCGCGGTTCCAGCTCGCGTCGAACTCCTCACCGGTGGAGAAGGAGACGCCCACGTAGTGCACGGAGACGTTGTCCCCGGCCTTGGCCTCCGGGCCGTCGCCCTCCCACAGGTCCTGGATCTCCAGGTCGGAGGGCGGCTCACCCTCGGGGAAGTCGACCTCGGGCTTGTCGATGCTCACGAAATTGCTCCTACGAACGTAACTGCGGGACAACCGCGCCAGTCTGCCACGGACCCGGTCACTTCACGTCGAGCACGTCCACCGAGAAGACGACCCCGTCCTTGAACTGCTTGCGCTGCTCCTTGGGGAACTCGTCCTGCGGCACCGAGATCACCACGCGGCTGCCCGCCTTGACGCCCTTGAGCCCTTCCTTCCAACCGGGGATCTGGGCGACGGGGATCTCCTGCGGCGCACCGTTCTGCGCCCAGGTGTCGTCCAGCTGCTTGCCGCCCTTCCACGCCTTTGCCGTGAAGTGGGTCAGGATCGTGCTGTCCGCACCGACCTCCTTGCCGCTGCCCTGCACGATGGTCTCGCTGACCAGCTTGTCCGGCGCCGCGTCCTTGCCCTCGGGCATCTTGATCGAGGGGGCCTTGTTCTTCTCGATCTTGGTGCTCACCTCGGGAAGCTGCGGGTTCTGCGGCTTGTCCACCGGCTTGCCGTCGATCTCGCTGGGCGCGATCTTCTCCAGGTCGACGACGAAGACCAGCGTGGAGTTGCCGGGGATCGTCGGCGGCTGCCCCTTCTTGCCGTACGCCTTGTCCGGCGGGGCGACGATCTCGACACGACTGCCGGTCTTCTTGCCGACCAGCGCCTCGTCCCAGCCCTTGATGACCTTGCCGGTACCGATCTGGAAGGTGGCGGGCGCCTTCCGCTTCCAACTGCTGTCGAACTCGTCGCCGTTCCACAGCTGGCCCACGTAGTGCGCACTGACGGCGTCGCCCTTGCGCACCTTCTGCCCGTCGCCGCTCTTGAGCACCTTCGTCTTCAGGTCGGAGGGCGGGTCGCCCTCCCCCTTGTCGATCTTGGGCTTCTTCCCCCAGGACCCGCTCACCGCCGGCGGGCTGCCCTTGGAGTCGGAGGAGCTGTCGTCACTCCCGCAGGCCGCCGCCGAGACGGCCAGCAGCGGAACGACCAGGAGAGCGGCGGTACGACGCGCGGCGCGCCCGCGCGGGGTCCGGAAGGCTCGCGGGGTTCGGGGGGTCGAGCCCCCGGAGAAATACAACATGAGTCCCACTCACGGGTATAGGGATGGTCCTGCGGAGATGACAGCCTACGACCCAGCAACGAGGGTGCCACCGCCCACGACACGGCACCGCACACCGGTGGTCAACGCACGCTGACACACGCCAGGGCGGCCCCGTCGCACGGGACCGCCCTCGGCGACACTCCCGGCCGCCGCACCGGGCAACCGTCACATGCCCGCGATCAGCTTCTCCACCCTCTCGTCCACCGACCTGAACGGGTCCTTGCACAGCACCGTGCGCTGCGCCTGGTCGTTCAGCTTGAGATGCACCCAGTCGACGGTGAAGTCCCGGCGCTGCTCCTGAGCCCTGCGGATGAAGTCGCCACGCAGCCGGGCGCGGGTGGTCTGCGGCGGCACCGACTTGCCCTCGAAAATCTTGACGTCGTCACAGATCCGGGCGGCCCGGCCGCTCCGCTCCAGCAGGTAGTAGAGGCCGCGGCGGCGGTGGATGTCGTGGTACGCGAGATCTATCTGCGCGATCCGCGGGTGCGACATGGTGATGTTGTTCTTGTTCCGGTACCGCTCGATGAGCTGGTACTTCATCACCCAGTCGATCTCAGTGTTGATCTTGTCCAGCTCCTGGGTGCGCACCGCCTCCAGGGCCCGCCCCCACAGCTCCAGCACCTGCTCGACCCGGCCGGTGCGGATACCGCGCCGGTCGCAGAAGTCCAGCGCCTTGTCGAAGTACTCCTGCTGGACCTCCAGCGCGGACGCCTCCCGGCCGCTGGCCAGCCGCACCTTGCGCTGGCC
This sequence comes from Streptomyces sp. WMMB303, assembly GCF_029351045.1. Taxonomy (NCBI): domain Bacteria; kingdom Bacillati; phylum Actinomycetota; class Actinomycetes; order Kitasatosporales; family Streptomycetaceae; genus Streptomyces; species Streptomyces sp. WMMB303. Next base: position 847,827 of record NZ_JARKIN010000001.1, read on the forward strand.
CGTGATGTCGTGGCTGACCTCCCGGATCGCCCGGATCGGGTTCTCCAGCGTCAGGTCCCGCATCACCGTGCCCGCTTCGATCATGCGCAGCACCAGATCGGTGGCGCCGACCTTGAGCAGCATCGTGGTCTCCGACATGTTGGAGTCGCCGACGATCACGTGCAGCCTGCGGTACCGCTCGGCGTCCGCGTGCGGCTCGTCCCGGGTGTTGATGATCGGTCGCGAGCGGGTGGTCGCCGAGCTGACGCCCTCCCAGATGTGCTCGGCACGCTGGCTGACGCAGTACACCGCGCCGCGCGGGGTCTGCAGCACCTTGCCCGCGCCGCACACCAGCTGCCGCGTCACCAGGAACGGGATGAGCACGTCCGCGAGCCGGGAGAACTCTCCGTGCCGGGCCACCAGATAGTTCTCGTGGCACCCGTAGGAGTTGCCGGCCGAGTCGGTGTTGTTCTTGAAGAGATAGACGTCGCCCGCGATCCCCTCCTCGTGCAGCCGGCGCTCGGCATCGACGAGGAGGCCCTCGAGAATGCGCTCACCCGACTTGTCGTGCGTGACCAGCTCGGTCACGTTGTCGCACTCCGGAGTGGCGTACTCCGGGTGCGAACCCACGTCCAGGTAGAGGCGCGCGCCGTTCCGCAGAAACACATTGCTGCTGCGGCCCCATGACACAACACGGCGGAAGAGGTACCGCGCCACCTCGTCGGGGGACAGCCGGCGCTGGCCCCGGAACGTACACGTGACGCCGTACTCGTTCTCCAGCCCGAAGATTCGGCGGTCCATGCCTGAACATTACGCCTGCGGGAAGGATCTGAAACCGGGTTCGCCGCAGCCGTTCCGATCAGTTTCCGCACCTGGCAGGCGCTCCGGGGGCGCGCCCGCGGTACCCGACTCCCCCGTCCGGGCCCGGCTGTGCGGGTCCGCGCCCAGCGGTGCCGCTGCGGGCACCGCGTCGGCCGGCTGCGCCGCCGCGGGGGCGGTGGGCGCCCCGCCGGACGCCACCGCACCGGCGGACGCCACCCCCTCCGGAGGCGCCAGGAACCGCCGCGCGGCCACGACGACGGCCAGCGCCGCCACCCCGCCGGCCCCGGCCAACGCGAAACCCGTCCCCGTGCCGCCCCGCTCGATGACCGGGCCGACCGCGGCCGTGCCCGCCGCGGCGCCCACCCCGAACGTCGTCACCAGCCAGGAGAACGCCTCGGTCACCGTCCCCGACGGAGCGTGCCGGTCCACCACCACGAAGGCGCACGCCAGGGACGGGGCCAGGAAGAGCCCGGAGAGCGCGCCCAGCACCACCATCACCGGAATGCCCGGCACCAGCGCCAGCGGCAGGTTGCCCAGCGCGAAGAGTCCGACCAGTACCCGCAGCCGCCCCTCGTGGCTGCCCGGCCAGCCGCGGGCGCCGTAGCCGATCCCGCCCACCAGCGCTCCCGCGCCCTGAGCCGCCAGCAGATAGGTGGAGACCAGCTTGTCGGAGTGGTCGTCGGCGTAGGAGACCGCGGCCAGCGCGAATGTCCCCAGCGCCAGCCCCACGAAGAAGAACGAGGCCAGCAGCACCTTCAGCCCCGGTGAGCGCAGCGCCCCCAGCCAGTGCGGCTTGCGCGGTGCGGAGCGCCACCGGCGGGACGGCGGTGAGATGACCACCGAGACGGCGCCCAGCAGCCCCAGGCCGTTGACCACGAGCAGCGCCGCCGCCTCGCTCCACCCGGCGACCAGCAGTGTCACCAGCAGTGGGCCCACCGCGAACATCACCTCCTGGGCGACCGCGTCCAGCGCGTAGGCGGTGTGCACCTGCTCCTCGCGCCGCAGCACGCCGGGCCACAGCGCCCGCAGCCCGCCTTCCAGCGGCGGGGTGAACAGGCCGAAGACCAGCACGCACCCGAGGGCGAGCGGCAGCGAGCCGATACCCGCCAGCGCCAGCGTGCCGGCGCCTGCGGCGGACGCCGCCGCGGCGGGCAGCATCACGCGCGGCTGCCCGAACAGGTCCACCAGCCGCCCCAGCAGCGGCTGCCCGAAGGCGGTGGCGAGCCCGTAGCCGGCCGACAGCGCCCCGGCGAGGGCCATGCTGCCGCCCTCGGCGCGGACGAACAGCGCGATGGCGATCGGCCCCGTGGCGTTCGGGAGCCTGCCCACCAGCGTCCCCGCCAGCAGTCGCATCGCGTGTCTGGCCCGCAGCAAATCGGCGTAACCGGTCGCCATCCGCCCCCACCCCTCCACTCAAGTTTTACGTATAACTGCCGCGCTATACGTACCATGCCCAGGCAGCAGCGGTGAAGGAGTTTTCCGTGCCAGGACAGCAGTCGGCAGCCGGCCGCGAGCGCGGCACCGGAGGGCGGCCCGCCGCGGACCGGCGCCGCGGCCGGAACCGGCCCACCGGGCACGACGTCGCCGGTGCGGCAGGCGTCTCACAGGCCACGGTCTCGCTGGTGCTCGGCGGTAAGTGGGAGGGCAGGGTGTCCGCCCGAACCGCCGAGGCCGTCCGGGCCGCAGCCCGCGAACTCGGCTACCGCCCCAACCTGGCAGCCCGCACCCTGCGCCTCGGCCGCACCCGCACCGCGCTCCTGGTGGTACCGGCGTTGACCAACGAGTTCTTCGCCACCGTGCACCGCGGGGCGGCCGAAGTCGCCGGCGCACACGACTTCGGCATCGTCCTCTACCCCTCCCCCGAGGGGGTCGACGCCGCCCCCGACCCCTTCGCCTCGGCCCGCACCGCACTCGACGGCGTCATCGCCTCCTCCATGGCCCCCGAGGCCCTCGCGGCACTGCGCGGCGAAGGACTGCCCGTGGTGATGCTGGACAGCGACGAGCGGACCTGCGACGCCACCGTCAACGTCGACCTCGCCGACGGCATGCGGCAGGTGGTGACCCACCTGCTCGGACTCGGCCACCGCAGGATCGCCCACATCGCCGCCGACGTGGACTCCTGGACCTTCGCGGAACGGGCGCGGGCGCTGCGCGCGGAGCTGACCGCGGGCGGCGCCGCCCTGGTGCGCACGGAGCGCGGGCCACTCTGCGTGCCGGGCGGGCTGGAGGCGGCGACCCGGGCGCTGACGGCACACCCGGGCGGCGCGACGGACGCGAGCGGCGCCCGTCGGCACGCCGCGAACGCGTCCGGGCCGGCAGACGAGAGCGCCGTCGACGGGCCGCCGACGGCACTGGTGTGCGACGACGATCTGCTGGCCGCCGGGGCGCTGAAGGCCGCGCGGCGGCTCGGACTGCGGGTGCCGGACGACGTCTCGGTGACCGGGTTCGACGACCTGGCCCTGGCGACCGCCGTGGAACCGGAGCTGACGACCGTCCGGTTGCCCGCCGAACGGGTGGGAGCCGCGGGCATGCGGACCCTGCTGGACATTCTGGAGGGGCGGGAGCCGGCACCCGTGCGGCTTCCGGTGCGGCTGGTGGAACGCGGATCCACCGGCCCCGCGCCCGCCCCGGACGTCGCGCGCCCGCCCCGGACCCGGTCGCGTTAGGCCCGCCCCCGCCCGCACGGCCCCGCTCCGCGCCGTGGTCACCCTTCCGGGCGGACCACGGCGCGGAACAGGGCCCGGGACTACTCCTCCTCGCCGCCCTCGGCCTCGGCCTCGCCCGTCGCCTTGCCGGTGGCCTCCGGGGCCGGGGTCTCCTCCAGGAGACGGGCCACCTGCCCCGCCGGGACACGCTTGAACTTGCGCCGCTGGGAGCGCTCGCGATCCAGGACGGCGACCTCCAGCTGCTCGGCGGTCAGCGTCCGCTCGCTGCCGTTGCTGTCCCGCTTGAGCGCCTCGACAGCGAGCTTGAGGGCCTCGCCCAGCGACATTCCCTCCCGGTGCCGCTGGTCCATGTAGCTGCCGATCTGGTCCGAGTTGCCGCCGACCGCGACCGAGCCGTGCTCGTCGACGATCGACCCGTCGTGCGGCAGCCGGTAGATCTGGTCGTCCTCGGGGGCGGCGCCCACCTCGGCGACGATCAGCTCGACCTCGTAGGGCTTCTCCGCGTTCGCCGAGAAGATCGTGCCCAGGGTCTGGGCATACACATTGGCCAGCCCGCGCGCTGTGACGTCCTGGCGGTCGTAGGTGTAGCCGCGCAGGTCGGCGTAGCGGACACCACCGATCCGCAGGTTCTCGAACTCGTTGTACTTGCCGACCGCGGCGAAGGCGATCCGGTCGTAGATCTCACTGACCTTGTGCAGCGCGCGGGAGGGGTTCTCGGCGACGAAGACGATGCCGTCCGCGTACTGCAAAACGACCACGCTGCGTCCGCGCGCGATGCCTTTGCGGGCGTACTCGGCGCGGTCCGCCATCGCCTGCTGGGGTGACACATAGAACGGCGTCGACACCGGCTATCCGTCCCTTCCTGTCCGAATGAGTGCTCTAGGAGACGGGGGCCTGCGGCCCGTTGGGCAACCGGAGGCGGCCGTCGTGCACCGTCTGCACCAGCCCGGAGACCTCCTCCTCGCCCAGCCTGCGGTATCCGTCCTCCGTGATGGTCACCACCACCGGGTAGATGCGGCGCGTCATGTCCGGACCACCGGTGGCCGAGTCGTCGTCGGCGGCGTCGTACAGCGCCTGCAGGACCACGGTGGCGGCCTGCTCCTGGGTCATCTCGTCCCGGTAGAGCTTCTTGAGCGAGCCGCGGGCGAAGACCGAGCCGGAGCCGACACCGGCGAAGCCCAGCTCTTCGGAGCGGCCACCCGTCACGTCGTAGGAGAAGATCCGGCCCGCACCGCGGTCCAGATCGAAGCCGGCGAACAGCGGCACCACGGCCAGCCCCTGCATCGCCATGCCCAGGTTGCCGCGGATCATCGTGGAGAGCCGGTTGGCCTTGCCCTCCAGCGAGAGGGTGGAGCCCTCCACCTTCTCGAAGTGTTCCAGCTCGAGCTGGAAGAGCTTCACCATCTCCACCGCCAGCCCCGCGGTTCCCGCGATTCCCACGGCGGAGTGCTCGTCGGCGGGAAAGACCTTCTCGATGTCCCGCTGCGCGATGACATTGCCCATCGTCGCCCGCCGGTCCCCGGCCAGCACCACACCGCCGGCGAACGTCGCGGCCACGATCGTGGTGCCGTGCGGCGCCTGTACGGCACCCTCCACGGGAGGCAGCGGCCGGCTTCCCGGCAACTGCTCCGGCGCGTGGTCGGACAGGAAATCCATGAACGACGACGACCCTGGCGTCAGGAAGGCAGCAGGTAGACGCCCGGTGCTACGAATTTCGGCTTCCACACGTTTCCTTCCACATAGGCAGCCGCACGCCGCATGACGTCCGGCCGATCCCTGAACTGCCCCAGTGCGGCATTGCAGCTGAAGCACAGTACGCCCCGGACCCTACCCGTCCCGTGATCGTGATCCACATGCTCAGGAACAGGCCTGGGACGGATCGGGCAGCGGCCGAACCGGCCGTCCGGCAGACTCCGGCGCTGCTCCACGGCCATACCGTGGGTGCGTTCGAGGTGTCCGGGCCGTCCGTCAATTGTCCGGCACTTCTTGCACCGAGTGGAGAGACCATCCGAAGCAGCCGCATTGCGGTGACATTCGCCGAACGACTTCACCTCCCCATATGAACGGCACAGTTTGGAACCAGTCGGCACCGGGGGGTACTTCAGCATTCGCCGCCCGCGCCGCTTCCGCCGGCCCCACCGCTTCGCGTACGCACGAGCGCACGGTCGGCAGCAGTCCTGCAAACCGTCGACCCGCCCCCGGTGACGCCCGAACGCCGCCGGGAACAGGCAACGCTCACAACGCGGACAGATCTTGGATTCCTCTTCCTTTACGAGGATCACCCTTCATCTTGAAGGGGATTTCATTGCCCGCCCTTTTGAACAAAGGAACGCACAAAGTCTTCCGCGTTCTCCTCGAGCACGTCGTCGATTTCGTCCAGTACCGAGTCCACGTCGTCGGAGAGTGCCTCCTGGCGCTCCTTGAGGTCCTCGGAGACCTGTGCGTCCTGGGTCTCCTCCTCGGTCTCCTCGGTGTGACGCGTGGACTTCTGCTGTCCGCCGCCGCTGTCCTTGGTCGCCATATCCCTCACCCCGCTCGGTTCGGTGGTGTACGCGGAACGTACAAGATCAGACCCTACAAGCCCGGACCGGCTTCGGCTCCTTCGTTGTGACAACGTCCGGCAACCACCTCGATGATTCCCGGACCGGGCACCGAATAGCCACGATTCAGCCGCCCGAAAGCACCTTCACCAGCTCTTCCGCGGTGCGGCAGCGGTCCAGCAGCTCCTTGACGTGGTTACGGGTGCCCCGCAGCGGCTCCAGGGTAGGCACCCGCTGCAGAGAGTCACGGCCGGGGAGGTCGAAGATGACCGAGTCCCAGGAGGCCGCGGCCACATCGTCGGCGTACTGCTCCAGACAGCGGCCGCGGAAGTAGGCCCGGGTGTCCTCAGGGGGCTTGAAGGCGGCCTCCTTGACCTCCTCCTCGGACAGCAGGCGCTGCATGCTCCCGCGGGACACCAGGCGGTTGTAGAGGCCCTTGTCGGGGCGCACGTCCGCGTACTGGAGATCCACGAGATGCAGCCGGGGCGCGTCCCAGTCGAGGCTGTCGCGCCGCCGGTAGCCCTCCATCAGCTCCCGCTTGGCGACCCAGTCCAGCTCGCCGGCCAGGCTCATCGGGTCCCGCTCGAGCCGCCCGAGCACGTCCTCCCAGCGGGCCAGCACATCGCGGGTCTGCTCGTCCGCGTCGGTGCCCCAGCGCTCCTCGACGTACTTGCGGGCCAGCTCGTAGTACTCCATCTGGAGCTGCACCGCGGTCAGCGTCCGGCCGTTGCGGAGAGTGATCAGTCGCTCGAGTGTCGGATCGTGCGAGACCTGGTGCAGGGTGCGGACGGGCTGGTCGACGGCGAGGTCCACGGCGATGAACCCGTCCTCGACCATGGACAGCACCAGGGAGGTCATGCCCAGCTTGAGGTAGGTGGAGATCTCCGAGAGGTTGGCGTCCCCGATGATCACATGCAGCCGCCGGTACTTCTCCGCGTCGGCGTGCGGCTCGTCCCGGGTGTTGATGATCGGCCGCTTGAGTGTCGTCTCCAGCCCGACCTCGACCTCGAAGTAGTCGGCGCGCTGGCTGAGCTGGAAGCCGTGCTCGCTGCCGTCCTGGCCCAGCCCCACCCGTCCCGCACCGCACACGACCTGCCGGGACACGAAGAAGGGCGTCAGATGGCGGACGATCTCCGAGAACGGGGTCTCCCGCTTCATCAGGTAGTT